>JBELYP010000074.1:0-15918 GCA_040273995.1 Arthrobacter sp. | reverse complement strand
GGCATGGAACACGGATCCTGACGGAACAGAGGACCAGTGCCGGGGACCGGACGAGCTTTCAGCGCCGGGGGCAGACGGAGCGCCGCGCCCGGAGCTGGAGGGACTTCCAGCGCCGGAGCTGGAAGACCCGCCAGTCTTACCACGGCCCGCACCGGAGGAGACCGCAGAATGGGTGCTGGTCGAGCTGGTAGAGCCGGCTGGCTCTTGGGTTGTCGAGCCTCCGGTAACAGGCCCAGTGAACTCTGCCGGCCCTTCGGCAGGTGGAACCTCAGCCGGATCCCTCACATCCGGTGCTTTGCCCGGGTTCGCGCCAGGGGCTTCACCGGGGTTCACATCGGGACTCATGCCCGGAGCTTCACCCGGGGGCACACTCGCCTCCGCACCTGGCACGCCGCTCAGATCCCGGTCAGTTGACCGGGAAAACTTTGCGTCCGAGGAGCGGTTCATGCCCCAACTCTGTCAGCTGCCACTGACATTAGGAGGCGAAAAACAGCCCTTTTCAGGACCACAGATTACCGGTGATTTACCCGCTTTTTCCTAGAATCGGGAAAGCGGCTACGGGCGCCCTGGACCCGCCGGTTCTATGCCCGAGCCCGGCAATCGGCCGGCGTCCACACCAGCGTATGCGGACGGGCGCCCTGGACCCGCCGGTTCTATGCCCGAACCCGGCAATCGGCCGGCGTCCACCCCGGCATCTGCGGCCAGCGCCCACCACAGAGCCCACAGAGCCCAAAGAGCCGAGACATCCTCTCCACCCTCAGAGAACGCACCCAGCCAGCGGCGAAAGCTAGCCCTCGCCGCGCAGCTGCGCGACGCCGTCGTGCACCACCGCGCGCAGGTCACCGTCATTGGCTTCGGCAACCCGGCGCTGACGCTGGTAACCCGCACCACGCTCAATGATTCCGGCAACATCGGCAAGTTCAGCGCTGCAGCCAAGCTTCTCGGCGACCGGAGCCAGCCGCGGAAGCACATCTTCAAGCAGGTGCTCAGTTACCGGTTTCTCGTTGCCCGCAGCATCCAGAATGATGATCGCGTCCAGACCATAGCGGGCAGCACGCCACTTGTTCTCCTGAACGTGCCACGGAGGCATGGTGGGAATGGATCCGCCGTTCTCCAGAATCGTGGAGAACTCATCGACAAGGCACTGGGTCAGCGCGGCAATGGCACCAATGTCGGTTGCCGTAGCCAGACCGTCGCAAACCCGCATCTCAATGGTTCCCAAAGCAGGAACCGGACGGATATCCCATCGGATCTCACTGATCGAATCGATGACACCAGTGGTGAACATGTCCTGGACGTAGGACTCATACTCATCCCAGGAGCGGAACTGGAAAGGCAAGCCGGCCGTCGGAAGCTGCTGGAACATCAGGGCTCGCTGCGAGGCATAACCGGTGTCCTCGCCGGACCAGAACGGAGACGAAGCCGAAAGCGCCTGAAAATGCGGGAAGTAGTTGACCAGACCGTCCAGCACCGGAAGGACCTTGTCCTTCGAGTCCAGACCCACATGGACGTGAACGCCGTAAATTAGCATCTGCTGGCCCCACCACTGCGTGCGGTCAATGAGCTTGGCGTAGCGTTCCTTGTCGGTGACAGGCTGTGACCGGGGAGCAGCAAACGGGTGGGTGCCGGCGCAGAAAAGCTCAACATTCATCCGGTCGGTCACGCGGCGGACAGCATCCATGGAGCGGGCAAGGTCCGCTTTGGCTTCGGCAACGGTAGTGCAGATTCCGGTAACGAGCTCAACCGTGTTTTCCAGCAGTTCCTGCTTGATATGCGGGTGTTCCTCGTCTGCGCTCAGCGAGGGATCATCTTCATTGACTCCGCGCAGGACCTCGTCGGCAACCGAAACCAGGTCACCGGTCTCCCGGTCCACCAGAGCCAGTTCCCATTCGACTCCGAGCGTCGACTGCGCTGAGGACGCGAACTCAATCTTCAATACATCTCTCCTGCTGTGTGCGTACCTTTATGGATCATTTCGGTTCCGCACCCTTGCGTTTGAGAACCCGCTTCAATCCTAGCCCCGCACCGGCCGGTACAGTTCCACTGCCGGTTGCGGGCAAACTCCCGGGGCACAGGGATGTTAGCCCGACGGCGGCGCACGCCACCGCGCCACCGTCCGACGTCGGCGCCCGGCTGGAGCGCCCGCGGCTCGCGCGCCTCGCGCGCCCAGCGCGCCTGCACGCCAGCACGCCACCGCGCCACCGCCCGGGGCGGCGCACGGCTGCGAAGCCCGGCGCACGAACCCGCCGGTACCGTAACGCTCCCGCAGGCAGCGGCCTGCACGCGATAATGGTCCAATGCCGATCCTGAACAAAGACATGACCCTGTGCATCTCCCTGGCCGCCCGCCCGAGCAACATCGGCACCCGGTTCCACAACTACCTCTACGAGCAGCTGGGACTGAACTTCGTTTATAAGGCCTTCGCCCCCGTGGACCTCGCCCAGGCTGTAGCCGGCATCCGCGGACTGCCCATCCGCGGAGCAGCAGTCTCCATGCCGTACAAGGAAGAGGTGATCGCGCTGGTGGACCGGATGGATCCCTCGGCAGCCGCCATCGACTCCGTGAACACCATCGTGAACGATGACGGCGTTCTCACCGCGTACAACACCGACTACCTCGCCATCGCGCGGCTGCTGGCAGACCACGAGGTTCCGACGTCCAGTTCAGTGATGCTGCGCGGTTCCGGCGGGATGGCAAAGGCCGTCGCCGCAGCGCTGCGGGACGCCGGATTCGGGGACGTCACGATCGTGGCCCGCAACGAAGGAACCGGCCGGGCCCTAGCCGACCTGTACGGGTTCAACTGGACCCCGGAACCCGGTGAGGCAACCGCTGACCTGATCATCAACGTCACGCCGCTGGGCATGGCAGGGGCCGATGAAGACGTCCAGTCCTACGGCAGCGAAACAATTGAGGCCGCACAGACGGTGTTCGACGTCGTCGCGCTTCCCTCGGAAACGCCGCTGATCCGCGCCGCCCGGGGTGCGGGCAAAAAGGTCATCACCGGTGCCGAAGTCATCGCGATCCAGGCAGAGGAACAGTTCGTCCTCTATACCGGAGTCCGTCCCACACCGGAGCAGGTCCGCGAAGCCAGCGAATTCTCGCGCAGCTAGGCGTCCACCGCAGAAGGCACCGGCTCGACGACGATCGCCACACGGTCCTCGCCAATCCGGGTGAGGGCCAGGGTGGCCTTGTTCGGGCCCTTGCCCGATCCGGTGAGCAGCTGCTTGCGCAGCTCCTCGGGCGTAACGGCCATGCCGCGTTTCTTGATATCCAAGACCCCGATGCCGCTGGCACGGACCCAGGCTTTCAGGGCCTTGACGTTGTAGGGCCGGACTTCCAGGATCCGGTACGCCCGCGCGAACGGCGTCTCCATCAGATCCGGAGCGGCAATGTAGGCGATCTGCGGGTCCAGCAGGTGCCCGCCTAGGGAACGTGCGACGTCGGCGACCAGGCCCGCGCGGATCACCGCGCCGTCGGGCTCGTAGAGATAACCCTCCGCCGGACCAACCTGCACGTCCTGGGCGGCGGGAACATAGTCCTCGTGCGAGGTCAGCTCCGCGGCACCGTTGGCGCCGATCACCAGAGCGGCCCGGCGGATGCCCGGACGGCGCAGCTCGTTGAACCACAGCGTGGCCTCGGTGACGTCGCCGCCCACAGACACCCACTGGACTTCGCAGTTCGCCGGAATCGACTCATGCGGGATGCCAGGCCCGAGCTTCACGCCAACCGGCATGCCGCGCTCGGCCAGGGATTCCACGAAGGACAGCGGAGGTGAGAAGGCTTCCGGGTCGAAGATGCGGGATGTTCCCGACGTCGACGTCGTCCGCCGCGCCGGATCCAGCCACACGGCGTCGATCCCTGTCAGGTCAAAGGACTCAGCGTCCCCCTGCACTACCTTCGCTTCCGGCCATGGCATCAGGTTGATGGTTGCCACGGCGGCAGTGATCTCATCAAGCTCGACGGCGGTGACCTGCCGGTCCAGCGTGGCGAGGGCCAGTGAGTCCGCGCCGATGCCGCAGCCCAGGTCGGCAACCTTTTCCAGCCCTGCCTCCTGGTAGCGCCGGGCATGCAGGGCGGCCACGTTCAGCCGGGTGGCCTGCTCGAGACCGGCATGGGTGAAGAGCATGTGCTCGGCGAACGGCCCGAACTTTGCGCGGGCTTTCATCCGCAGCTTGGCCTGGGTGAGGACGGCGGCGACGAGCTCGGGGGAGTGCCCGGCCTTGCGCAGGTCGGTGTTCAGCTTCAGGGACTCGGACTCAAGGTACGGGCCGAGCGAGTTCAGCAGGGCCCAGCCTTCGGGGGTCAGGACGTGGGCAAGGGAAGTGTCGGGCATGGATACAAGCCTAGTTCGTTTGGCAGACCTCCCATGGAGGTGCCATCTGGTGTTGATGGGGAGTTCTCCCCATCGCGGTGGTCCTTTCGATCCTTTAAAGTCTTAGGGTCCGCGTCTCATCCAGGGGGAAAATTGGCTGTTCCAGGCTATGACATATCCGTAGAAGCGTGCCGGGGGATCCTGAATACGGTTGGCACCGATCCCGGACCGGAGGCCGCGCACCGGGAGCTGAGCGCTGCGGTTGATCAGGCCTTGGCAGTCATGCCCAGCCCGTCCATCGCCTCTGCACTGACGGAACTCTGGAACAGCACCCTCCACGTCCAATGCGAAGCGGCCCAGGCGCGGGTACACAATGCGGTCACCGGTGTCGGGTCGGCCGTGGACGCCTACATCGCCGGCGATCTGGAGATGGCCGAGGATGCCCGCAGGGCAGCGACGGAAGCACCCGCCCTTGAACTCGATGATGTGAAGAGCATCTGATGCTGGACACCACAGGCCTTCAGAACTGGGCGGAGCCAGAAACTACGCAGGCCGGCGCGGACGCTCTAAAGGCCGCCGGAGCCGCGTTCCGGTCTGCCGTCGCGGACCAGGCCGCAGTATGGTCGGGGCTGTCAGGCTGCTACACCGCGCTCGAGCGGGAAGATGTCCTGGCTGTTTTCACAAACATCACCCCGCACGCGGAACTGGTGGACTCGGTGAGCGAGGAAAGTGCAGCAGCCCTGGGCGACTTCGCTGAACAGGTCGCTGCACTTAAGCCGCTGAGACAGCAGCTTCTGGAGCGCACCGGCTCATTCGGACCGGCAATGTGCACGCCGGAGGACCCGGACGGAAGTATTCAGGAACTGTCCCGGCTGATGCTGCAGGGCGAAATTGATGCTCTTGCGCGACGGTACCAGGAAGCGGAAGAAACGTGCGCGGCCGCCCTGAACAGCATCACTGGACACGATCCAGGCTGGCTGGGGGCTGTCGCCGGGCCGAATATCGGTCTCGTGGCAGCAGCAGCGGACAACGTCATGGGGGTCCACACCTTCCAGCGCGTCACGGTTGTCAACGTCCGCGAGGTCCCGATGCCGGTCCTGGAGCGGCGCTTCACCCCGCTACTAGGCTCCTATGACCAGCTCACGGGTCCGGAGCAGCTGGGGTACCGGTGGCTGAAGCAGAACGGCCAGTGGATTTCGGTCCACTCACCGCACCATCCCGACGCCGGTATCACCCGACGCCAGTGGTTTACCCAGGAGGTCTACCGGACGGTCCGTGAATGGCGTCCAGAGGTTAACCGGACCCTCTACAACCAGTCCGGGTGGTACCGGACACGGGTGGATGCCAGCCCTGACCGCTGGCACGTTCCGGATCCGCAGACTCCCCGCTGGGCGGAGACCCCCAACTCCCTGAAAGCGGTCAAGATCGGGGGCGGCGCACTCACCTTAGCGATGGCCGGCGTCACTTTCGCGGACAACAGGGCCGAGAACCACAACCAGCTGCTGCGCGAAAACCCGGACATGAGCGCCGCCGACAGGGAATTCCGAGCCAACGAGATGGCGGCTGTACAAACCGGTACTTCCGTCGTGATCGACGTCGGCGCAGGCGCCGCCGGTGCTGCCATTGGCACCATGGTCGGCGGTCCGGTGGGAACAATCGTAGGCTTCGGCATAGGCATGGGTATCTCCTGGCTGACGGACGCCGGCAGCGACGGCAACAGCTTCAAGGACAAGGCATCCGATATTGCAGTTGATGCCTATGACAAGACGAAAGACCTCGTATCTGACGGCTTTGAAGCAGCCGGTGACGCCTGGGACAAATTGTGGGGGAAATGACCGCCCGGTCTAGTGTTGAAGCACCGCCGGATCATCGCCCGCCTCGCGGAAACCAGCCAGAGAAGGACGTTGAATTGTGAGTGATCTACTGGTTTTCGGAATCCTGGGAGGGCTGGGTCTCTTCCTGCTGCTCTGCGGCATTATGGTCCACCTGAAACGGTGGCTGCGGCTCCTGCTCATGAACGGACTGTTTCCGGGGCAGCCGGCCCTGGCGACGACGTGGCTTGGGTTGTCCTTGTGTCTGCTGGCCCTGGGCGGGCTGGTGGGGACGGAGAGGTTGCCGGATCCGGTGCAGGGTCTCCTGGGGCTGATCTTGTTCCCTGCCATGATTGCGGGCGTGGCTGGAATGTTCTGGTATCCCATGTTCCTCCGGCCCCGCTGGATGCGCCGCGACGCCGCGCTGCAGGCCAGGGGCGAAGACCTCTTCGCCAAGCGTTTCCTTCAAGGGCAGGGCAAGCCGTCAGACGGACAGCAGCCGTGAGCGGGGGACTCATTTCGGAAGCAGCCGCAGGGCTTGTGGTACCCCGGCCCGAGGGCTGGGAACAGCTGGACGCCCCGGCGGACAGCGTTGTGCTGGCCCACCCACCCGTCCAGGCAGGACATTTCCGCCCGAACCTAGTTCTGCGCCGAAGCGGTTCAGACCCTGCTTCACTGCCCCGCCTCTCCACGGCTGCGCTCGCGGGCACCCTGGTCCTTCCAGGAACGCACATCATCTCCAATGAGCTGTGGCACCAGCAGCTGGACCCTCAGGGGCCCCTGGTCGAAGGCCGCCAGCAGCGCTTCGTCAGGGTGGCCGAGGGACAGGTTGTGTGCGTGGACCGCTGGCTTTTCAGCGACAGCGGCGGTTCGCTGGAAGCCACGGCAAGCTACGCGCTCGAACAGCACACCGGGATGCGCCCGCTGTTCGAAGACATGGTCTTCCAAATGCGCCGTGCAGCTCCCGTGGCAGCAGCTCCGTCGGCAGCAGGAGCCCCAGCCGGTCCTGCCGGTGCCGAGCCCCGACTTGACCCGGCAGCTTCCCTGCTGCTCCAGACACCGGCCGAGGATCTGAAGCCGCTGCGGGCCGAGCAACGCCACCGGGTGAGCGGCCATGTCATTGGCCCGGAAAGCCTCAGCCTGCTGCTGTCCATGGCAAACCGGGATGCGCTGGGACGGTTTGACGCCGCCGGTGCCGGGGAATCTGCCGCCCAGCTGCAGGCACTGGGGCTGCTGGAGAGCCGGCGGCTGACTCCGTCAGGAAGGGAATTCGTGGAGCCGCTGCGTGGGCTCCAGGCACAGTTCACGGTCAGCGCCGTCGGCCCTGATGGCTCCACCGGCATGGATGCCTGGCTGGGAGCCGGCTCGGCGCTGGTAGCTGCCGGCCCTTCCGCCTCTGAACTGCAGTCCACGGTCATACCCTTCGGCAGCTGCGAGCTGCTCTGTATTGACGCTGCAGCGCTGCCCGTCTTCCTGGCAAAATGGCTTCCCCTGGTACCAGCCTGGACCGTGGGCCAGCACCCGCTGCGGCTCTCAGGGGACCTGTTTGAGCACCGGCTCAGCGCGGGCTCCGACGTCGAGGCTCCAGAAGGACTGGGTGAAGCCGAAGCACGGATGTGGGCCCAGCCCTGGGTGGGCTGGAACATTGAGCATGTGCACAGCGGCAGAAAGCTGGGCTGGGTCACGGCAGGAGACGCGGGCCCCTTCCTGGCGACCGCCGATCCGCGGAACGGCGGCGTGACCCTGGACCCTGAGCCTGCGTCGGCGGTTTGGGACGCACTGGTCGATTTCATCCTTGCGGCAGCCCAGGGAGCATTCGACCCGCGGTAGGCAGCGGACCCTCCGCGGGTACGCGAGCCATGGCACACGACCGGGTATGTTGGGGGCCATGACTGAGCTGGCTGTAGATCCCCTTGATGTCCTCCGCCTCCGCACCAGCGCCAAGTGGCGCACCTATCCGGAGGATGTTCTCCCGCTTTTCGTGGCGGAGATGGACTATCCCCTCGCGACGCCCGTAGCCCGCGCGATGATCGAACGGATTGAAGCGTCCGACGTCGGCTACGTGTCCGGACCCGGTCCGGTGGGACCGGCGTTCGCCGGCTTCGCGCAGCGGCGCTGGAACTGGGCAGTGGATCCGGAAGACGTACGGACCACCACGGATGTCAGCGTGGCCATCGTGGAGACCCTGCGGCAGGCCATCTCCCCGGGGGACGAGGTGGTCATCACCCCGCCGGTGTATCCGCCGTTCTTCGATCTTCCGCTGGAGGCGGGCGGCAAGGTGCGCGAGGTACCGCTGCTGCAGGCTGACGCCGGGTGGTCCCTTGACCTGGACGGGCTTGAAGCGGCCTTCGCCGGGGGTGCCCGCGCGCTGCTGCTGTGCAATCCGCACAACCCGCTGGGCCTGGTGCACCCGAAGGAAACGCTCGACGCCGTCGCCCGCCTTGCAGCGAAGTACGGCGCCACTGTGGTCAGCGACGAAATCCATGCACCGCTGGTCTACTCACCGGAGACCTTCACGCCTTTCCTCTCGGTTTCCGAAGAGGCCCGTGCCCACGGCGTGTGCGTCACGGCAGCAAGCAAGGGGTGGAACATTGCCGGATCAAAGTGTGCGCTGATGGTTGCCTCGGCTCCGGAGACCCGGTTGCTGCTGGACGAGATGCCGGAGGAAGTAGGTTTCCGGACCTCGATCCTCGGCCTGCACGGCACAGCGGCCGCATATGCCGACGGGGAGGAATGGCTGGACGGCGTGCTGGCAGTCCTGGCCTCCAACCGGGAACTTCTCCGCGAGCTGCTGGCAGCAGAACTGCCGGGGGTGCGCTATCGGATGCCGGACGCGAGTTATCTGGCCTGGCTGGATATGCGTCCACTGGGCTGGGGGACGGACCCGGCAGAGCACGCCCTGGAGAAGGCACGGGTAGCGCTGGAGCCCGGACTGAAATTCGGGACGGCCGGGGCAGGTTATGTCCGGTTGAACTTTGGCTGCGCACCGGAGGTCCTTGAGGAAGCTATCCACAGATTGAGCGCAGCCAGAGCCTAACTGCCTGGAAACCCGTACGCTCTCCGGACAAGGAGCACGAAGCCGCGGGGTACAAGGGGCGTCCCGGCCTCGGCGGCAGGCGGCTCCCACAGGGACGTTCGAGGGGTACTAGGAGGAGACATGCCGTTGAACGGATACAGCGTCAATCCCGAGGGCTGCGCCGGCATCCTCATCCAGGTGGAGGAAGACGAGAGCAGGCGCGCAGCGCTGTCCGCTTTGCGGGACGGCATGGATTCAGCGCAGTCCGCATGTAGGGGCGGTTCCGGGATCGTGGCGCAGGCGCTCGCCGAGGTGTGGCAGGACACTATGATCCGGCAGATGGAGGCTGCGGAGACCCGCATTCATAACGCGGCCGAGGGCGTCCGGAAAGCGGTGTCCATTCTTGCGGGGGCAGACCAGGAAATGGCTGCAGCCGCGGGGACCGGCCTTGCTGAGCTTCAGGCCGGATTTTTGCGGGAACCTGAACTGGACCGGGCCAGCTGATGCCAATCGAGACATCCAGTCTCTTTGGCTGGTGTTCGCCGGATGCGGTGGAGAGCACGGCACCGGCAGTGAAACGGGGCGGGGAGGCATATCTCCACAGCGTGGAACGGGCCGGCGACACCTGGAAGCAGCTTGGATCGCACTACGCGGGGAACGGGTCTGCCGAGATGATCGGTGCGTATCGGAACGCGGTACCTAACGCCGAAATGCTCGCGGAAACAACCCGGGCAGTCAGCACGGCGCTGACGGAATTCGCCGATGGAGTTCGTTTCCTGAAAATCCGTCGGGCGGCGCTCCTGGAACGAGTGGAAGCCGCAAACCTGCGCGCTGCGCAGGAGCAAGAGTCCATCTGCCGCCCAGAGCCGGCCTACACGCCGCAGCCGGCAGCCACCGCGGACCTGCTGCTGCCGGCTGAAGTGGCGGGGCTGGCCGCCCAGTACCGGGCCCTGGAAGAGCAAACTTCGGGAAAACTTCGAGCCGCTTTTCGAGGTGACGGCTGGTTCCTGGACGCCGCAACGAGTATCCCCGCGACGGTTCTCTACGGAACAGCAGGCACAGGCATGAACGCCACTCAGGTTCGGCAGACAGCTGTTAGGGATATGCGGGCCGTGCCGTTGTATCGCCGATACCAAACTGCAGTACAACGTATGCGCATGGCCAGGGAACGTTGGACAGCTGACCTGAAACCGACGGCCGCCTTTAGTTTTGACCTTCGCCCGAAAGTCTCCCGGGATTTCTATAACCATTCGGTCTGGTACCGCAACCGGGTCAGGACGAATCCATCGAACTGGGTGCTGCCGGACAGGTTGAAAGACCTTGGCGCGGCAGCGAAAGGGATAAGGATCGGCGTCGGCGGTGTACTCACCGCTGTTACAGCGGGGTTCACCATTGCTGACGAGCGGAAGGACGCCTACAACGAATTACTGCAGTCGCACCCAGGGTGGAGCAAGGACGAACTCGATCGGCGGGCAAACATCGAGGGTGGGATCAAGGGCGGCATCAAGGTGGGCGTCGACCTCGGGGCCGCTGGCGCGGGTGCGCTCATCGGTACGGCAATCGGCGGGCCGGCAGGCACCTTGGTTGGCGCCGGAATCGGGATCGGAATCTCAGTGGTTACGTCCATGGAGTTCGATTTCCTGGGCGGCCGCAGTATCAAGGATGCTGCGGCAGAAGGTGCCATGAACGTGATAGACGGCGTCGCCGAACGATGGGGGAGCCTGTTCGGCCGGTAGCTGGGCCGCACCGCTGGTGGTACGGCAGGGGCTGAATACTGGCGGGCAGGGATACATCAGCAGCAAAACACTACAACGTAAGGTGAGGCATGGACTCTGGAACCAACCAGTGGGCACTCTCCGCGATCCTGTTTATTCTGGGCATCGTCCCGTTCGTGGGAGGTGTCCTGCTTTACACGAAGAAGTTTGTTGGCCTGCTGGTCCTGGATCGTTTTATGCCCGGAAAGCCCTCCCTGGCGCAGACCTTCATAGGAGCATGGCTCCTCATGATGGCACCGAGCGAATTCGTACTTCAGTCCGACATCGACGCCCTCATTGTTCCCTACGGCATTGTTCTCTTCGGATGCCTCGCCATGGGGCTGGCCGGGTGCTATTGGATGCCGAAGTTCCTCCAACCTAGCTGGATGAAAGAGCGAGACAAACTCGAGGCGCGCGGGGAGAACCGGTTTGTCGGGGATTTTTATAACTCGAATGGGAAAAGGAAGCAATGACGAATGCTGCCGGCATCAGCTACGAACGGCTGCGCGGTTTCCGGGTTCCCCGCCCGGATGGCTGGGAGATCGTAGAGCGCCCCGGAAACACGATCGCCGTCGCACATCCAGCAGTACCGGCCGGGATCTTTCGCCCCAACATGGTGCTGCGCCGGGCGCCGGCCAACGGAATCTCGCTGGCCCGATACGCAACCGCAGCGCTGGCCTCAACCATGCAGACAGCACAGCAGGTCCGCATTATCGCCCACGAGGCCTGGCCGATGAACGGTCCGGAAGGTCCCGTGAGCGGCCGGCGGCAGCGCTTCGTGCATCAGGTGGAGCAGCATCCGGTCTGCGTGGACCGCTGGCTGTGGACCGCAGGCAACCGGGTCTTCGAAGCGACGGCAAGCTACACCGTTGACCAGCTAGTAGGAATGAAGCTGCTGTTCGAACAGATGATCAAGGACCTGCAGATCGAAGCCGGAGGTGATGCCGGGGAGAGCCAGGAACGCAGTCTCATGGACACCATCGCGCCCACCGAACCGCGGCTGGATGAAACCGCAACCAGGCTGGCCGGAGAAGACCGCGAAGACCTGGACCGTCTTGCGGCAGCCCAGCCCTACCGGGAACCGCCGCTTCTCCTGCCTATACCCGCCCTGGAGCTGATGGACAGCCTGGCGGAGCGGAACCGGCTGGGAAGGTTCCAGCGCAAGGGTCCGGAACTCGCGGTGCTGCAGAACGCAGGTTTGCTTGATGCAGACAGCAGCCTGACGCCGGCAGGTACCGGCTTCGTGGCACCGTTGCGCAGGCTGGACGCAGCATTCAGCGTCACAGCGGCCGATGCACAAGGGGGTGCCATGCTCCAGGTGTGGATAGGCGGCGGAATCGGCAGGGTGACAGCGGAACCAACACGCTTCTCCAGCGAATGCTCGCGGGTGCCGGGCCCGGACGAACTGGCCGTTCAGGTGCTTCAGGCCAACGCCGTCCCTAAAGCGATAGCGGACTGGCTGGGCTTCACACCTGCATGGAGCATTGCGCATGAACCGGTGGTCCTGACGACGGACCAGTACGAAGCGAGGGTGAAGTCCCCGGAGGCAGAAGCCCCGGAAAGCCTGGGGGAGGCGGCCAGGCGCATGTGGGGGCAACCCTGGACTGGCTGGGAGATCCTCAATGAGGGAACGGGCGGCTGGATCGGATTCGTGAACGCGGGATCCGCAGGCCAGTACCGGCTGGGATCCGGCGCAGAGACGGGCACAGTGACCCTGGAGCCGGTAGGTTCGGCCGTAGTCTGGGATGTGTTGGTGCGGTTCATCCACGCCGCAGTTGAAGATACGCCTCTCTGGATCCCGGAGCTGCCTGGCTTCGACGACCGGCCGGCAGACGGACGGACCCCGGAAGGAAAGGTCTGGGAGGTGTACAGCTAGGCAGGTCGCGGCCCGTCCCGGTCTTCCTCGGCCTTGCTCGACGGTCCCCGACGGTCCTCGAGGGCACGTCTAGGCGAAGTACACGCCGATCCGGTTGCCCTCAATCTCTTCGATCCGGATATCGATCTCGTAGATGTCCTTCAGGACCTCCGGCTGCATGATCGCCGACGGCGGCCCCTGATGGAGCAGCTTGCCGTCCGCCATGGCAATGATGTCGTCCGAGTAGCAGGACGCGAAGTTGATGTCGTGGATGACCAGGACCACCGTTTTGCCAAGCTCATCAGTGAGCCTGCGCAGCAGCCGCATCATCTCCACGGAGTGCTTCATATCCAGGTTGTTGAGCGGCTCATCCAGCAGCAGGTAATCCGTGTCCTGCGCCAGCACCATGGCGATGAACGCACGCTGGCGCTGGCCCCCGGACAGCTCGTCGACAAAGCGGTCAGCCAGCTCGGTGAGATCCAGGAAAGCCATGGCCTGCTCGATCTTGTCGCGGCAGACCGCCGTCGGGCGCCCGCCGTTGTGCGGGTAGCGGCCAAAGCCGACGAGGTCCCGCACCGTGAGCCGGACGGTGAGGTGGTTGTCCTGCCGCAGGATTGCCATCTTCCGGGCCAGGTCCTTGCCCGGGGCGGAAGAGACGTCCAGGCCGTCCACGGTGACCGATCCCGCGTCGGACTTCAGGAGCCGGCTGATGATTGACAGCAGCGTGGACTTGCCAGCCCCGTTCGGACCAATGATTGAGGTGACGCCGCCTTCCTTGATGTGGCAGCTCACCCCGTCCACAACGGTGGCGGAACCGTAGGTCTTGGTGACGCCGGTGACCTGGATCATTTGAGGGAGCCTTTCAGCAGCAGGATCAGGAAGACGATCCCGCCAACGAATTCAATAACGATGCTCAGCGCAGTGTCGAAGGCAAAAATGCGTTCGAGGACCAGCTGACCGCCCACCAGGGCAATGATGCCCAGCAGGACGGCGATGGGAACCACGGCTTTGTGGGAGAAATGGGAGCACAGCTGGTAGGCCAGGGACGCCACCAGCAGGCCGAAGAAGGTGACCGGTCCAACGAGTGCGGTGGAAACGGCAACCAGGACAGAGCAGATCACCAGCACACCGGTCACGGACCGCTTGTGGTTCACCCCCAGGTTGATGGAGGTATCCCGCCCCAGGGACATCACATCGAGGGAATGCCGCATCCGCCAGGCAGGAATGCTGACGATCGCTACGGCGATCAGGGAGTAGCCCAACAGCGCGCCGTCAACCTTGTTGAAGGACGCGAAGAACAGGTCCTGCAGGATGATGAACTCGCTGGGCTCGATGAGCCGCTGCAGCAGGGAAGACATGCCGCGGAACATCGTTCCCAGCACGATTCCCACCAGCAGCATCAGATGCAGGGACTTGCCTCCGCCGGTGAAGAGCCAGCGGTAGAGCAGGAAGGAGAAGCCCACCATCAGGGCGACTTCCATTCCGTAGCGCAGCGGCTCGGACATGGAGAGCACCAGCCCGCCGCCGAAGGTGAACACCAGGACGGTCTGGATCAGCACGTACAGGGCATCGAAACCCATGATCGACGGCGTGAGGATCCGGTTGGCGGTCACGGTCTGGAACAGGACAGTGGAAACCCCGACGGCGTAGGCCACCAGGATCATCGAGCCCACCTTGATTGCGCGGCGCGGCAGCACGTAGCCGATGTTTCCGCGCAGCTCGATGGTCATAAAGACGGCGATGAGCACGGCGGCCGCAGCGGACAGGGCGATGATCCAGAATCGAGGGGAGAGGCTGCGCATCGGACGGCGGCGCTGCACCGTCATTGCCGAAGGCAGGACACTGGTGGGGGAACTAGGCACGGGAGGAGCGCTTTCGCAGGAGCAGGTAGAGGAACAGGACGCTGCCCACGGCGGCAACAATCACACCCACCGGGATTTCATAGGGGTAGCGGATGGTCCGGCCGATGATGTCGCAGACCAGTACAAAGCCGGCACCGAAAATTGCGACCCAGGGGATGGCCCGGCGGACGTTGTCTCCCACCAGGAGAGAGACAAGGTTGGGAACGATCAGCCCGAGGAACGGAACTGAGCCGACGCTGACCACTACGACGGCGCTGATCAGGGACACAATGATCAGGCCGAGGGTCATCACGCGGTTGTAGTTCAGGCCGAGGTTGGTGGTGAACTCCTGGCCCATGCCCGCCACGGTGAAACGGTCTGCGGCGAGGAATCCGATCAGGGTCAGGGCACCGACAATCCAGAGCAGTTCGTAGCGTCCGCGCAGCACGCCGGAGAAGTCTCCGGTCATCCAGGAATTCAGCGTCTGAAGCAGGTCGAACCGGTACGCGAAGAAGGTGGTGACGGCGGCAATGACGCCGCCCAGCATGATGCCCACCAGGGGAACAATCAGGGTGTTGCGCAGCGGAATGCGGCGCAGGATGAGCAGGAACAGGGCGGTGCCTGCAACGGCGAAGACGGTGGCGGTGGACATCTTCATGAACAGGGAGGCGCCGGGCAGCAGGACCGTTACCACCAGAATGCCCAGGGAGGCGGATTCGATGGTCCCAACCGTGGACGGCTCCACGAACTTGTTCCTCGCCATCAGCTGCATGATCAGGCCGGCCACGCTAAGGGCCATGCCGGCCAGGATGATGCTCAGGGTGCGCGGCACCCGGCTGATCCAGAAAATGTTCCAGGCATGCTCATCGCCGGTAAGGAGGGATGACAGGGAGACGTCACTGACCCCTACGAACATGCTCACGACGGCGAGCATGAGGACGGCGGCGCCGCCGATGACCAGCATGACGGCCGGTCCGGGGACCCGCCGCCGTGGTTCGGGGACAGCGGCGGCACCGGCAGTGGCCGGAGCTGCGGGGGGAGTGAGCTGCGTTGTCATGAGGTTCCGTCTCCCTCACTGGCCGGGCCGCACGAAGGCGGACCCGGCCAGTGAGGATCTAGCAGGAAAAGGGACGGTTAGGAGATGCCGTCCTGGACAGCGCTGACCATGGCGTCAACGTTGTTCAGGCCGTAGCCCACGAGGTACCAGCTGGAGGAATCCAGCATGGTGATGCGGTCGTTCTTGGCGGCCTTGGTGCCCATGACCAGTTCGTTGTCCAGGACAGCGGAGGCAACTTCACCGGCATTGCCCACAGCGACGTCGCGGTCAAT
>JBELYP010000073.1:0-15990 GCA_040273995.1 Arthrobacter sp. | reverse complement strand
GCACCCCCTGCAGAAGTCGCCCCTACCCCCCCCCGCCGGGGGGCGGCCGGGTTGGCGAACCCGGCCCCCCGCCGTCGTTTGTAAGGGGTTCTTAGTCCGCCGCGGCCAGCTGCCCGCAGGCGCCGTCGATTTCCTTGCCGCGGGTATCGCGGACCGTAGTCGGAACACCGGCGTCGATCAGGGTGTCGATGAACTCCTGGATCACCTCAGGTTCCGGTGAGGTCCAGATGGAGCCGGGGGTGGGGTTCAGCGGAATCGGGTTCACGTGAACCCAGCCGCGGCCGCGCGAGTTGAGCTTCTTGGCCAGCAGGGCGGCACGCCACGGGTGGTCGTTCATGTCCTTGATCAGCGCATACTCAATGGAGACGCGGCGGCCGGTGGTGCGGTAGTAGTGGTACGCGGCGTCGAGCGCCTCGTCCACCTTCCAGCGGCTGTTGACCGGAATCAGGTCATCACGCAGTTCGTCGTCCGGTGCGTGCAGGCTCAGTGCAAAGGTGACCGGAATGTTCTCCTCGGCCAGCTTCTTGATCGCCGGCACCAGGCCCACAGTGGAAACAGTGATGTTGCGGGCGCTCATGCCCAGGCCCTCGGGAGCTTCGGCAGCCATGCGGTGCACGGCGTTCATTACGCGCTTGTAGTTGGCCAGCGGTTCACCCATGCCCATGAAGACAATGTTGGTGACGCGCTCGGCGTCGTGCCCGCCGTCGCTGCGCTTGCCCCCCAGCCCGCCTTCGGCGATGACGCGGTTGGCCTGGACAATCTGGTCCAGGATTTCCGCGGTGGACATGTTGCGGGTCAGCCCCGCCTGGCCGGTGGCGCAGAACGGGCAGTTCATGCCGCAGCCGCACTGGCTGGAAACGCAGAGCGTGATCCGTCCCGGGTAGCGCATCAGTACCGATTCAACGAGCGACCCGTCGAAGAGCCGCCAGAGGAACTTGATGGTGTCCCCGTTGTCCGTGGTCAGGCGCTTCACCTCGGTGAGCAGGGTGGGGAACATTTCCTTGACCAGCTCGTCGCGGCGCTCCTTGGGGAGGTCGCTCATCTTCTCGGGATCGGTGGTGTAGTGCTGGAAATAGTGCACGGAGAGCTGCTTGGCGCGGAAGGCCGGCAGCCCCAGCGACTTGAGCTTTTCCTGCCGCTGGGCGAGCGTCAGGTCAGCGAGGTGCTCCGGTGGCTGGGATACCCGCGGGGATTTGAACTGCAGCAGGGGCCGGCCGTCGGGCTCTTTGGCCTGCTCCCAGCCTTCGGTTGCGGGGCGCACCTGGGGCTTGTCGCCGGGTACGCTCAGGGCAGCTGGGGAAGTTTTGGGGGAAGTCATCTCTTCCATTTTGACATGTCTTGGCGAATCGTGTTTTTGGCTTAGCCCAGTTCTCACACAGCGGAAACACGGCGGAAATCCGGGCTTCGTAGATTGAGGTGAACCAGTCCCGCAGGCCCAGGAGGTTCACTTGTTCCCGCTGCCCCCGAACCTAACCATTCGTGAAGTGCCCTGGTCCAACCCGGTAGGGGCTGACCTTCGGCGGGCACAGCAGGCAGAACTGGATTCCCGCTTCGGAGGGCCCGGGCATGACCCGTCCCCGCCCACCGAAGAGGACACCGCGGTGTTCGTGATCGCGTATGAACGCAGTTCAGGCCAGCCGCTGGGGTGTGGGGGGCTCCGGCGGCTTGACCGCTCCACTGCCGAAATCAAGCGGATCTACGTGCTGCCTTACGCCCGCGGTTCAGGAATCGCCACCGCAATCCTGTCTTCCCTGGAGTTCCGGGCCCGGGCCGCGGGTTTCGGCGCCGTGACCGCCGAGGCAGGCTCCGCGCAGTCCGACGGCAAGAGGTTGTACATGCAGGCCGGGTATGCCGAGGTGCCGAACTTCGGCGCGTATGCCCAGCTGCCGCATTCCACCTGTTTTGCCAAGGTCATTGAGCCGGGTGCCCGGTCCACCGAGCTCAGCACGTCACTCACCGCGAGAATCCAGTAGGACTGGGCTCAGCCTGCCTCCAGCGGACGGGAGTGTCCCCGCTGGGGCATCGGGATAATCGGTGACGTCCGCCGCTGGTACTGCGCATACGCGGGGTACCGGCTTGCCGAAATGCTCTCCGTGAAGACCGTGGACCCGATAAAGAGCAGCGTCAGCAGCACCGGGCCGGCGATGGTCCAGTGCAGCCAGACTCCGCTGGCGGAAACGGCAAAGCCGTAGAACAGCCACCACTGTGCCTGCTCAAAGAAGAAGTTCGGGTGCCGTGAATAACGGAACAGGCCGGTCTGCACAAAACCCTGTCCGGCTTCCCGGCCTGCGGCGCGTTCAGCCTTTTTCCACTGCTGGTAGTTCCACTGCTGCTGGTCCGCGGTGGTCTCCCCCGCCAGTGCTGCGAGAAACAGGACGGCGAGCGCCCAGTCCCAGACACCCAGCGGCCCTGGGTTCTGATAGACGGTCAGGACCGGAAGTGTCATCAGCCAGATGATTCCGTTCTGGTAGATGCTGATGAAGCCCAGGTTGAACAGCTGGAACTGCCATGGCCGCAGCCGGCCGCGCAGGATCGCCCAGCGGTAGTCCTCGCCGCCGGGAGCGTAGCCGCCCTTGCGGGCAAAGTTGAAGGTGAGCCGGGCACCCCAGAGGCTCACGAGGACTGCCATCAGCACCAGCCGGGATTCGAAGCCCGACGCCGCCGCGAACACCCAGACGTACGCCACCGGAACGATCGACCAGATCCTGTCAGTCCAGGAGTACTCCCGCGTGATCAGGGACAGGATCCACGTGGCGGCGGTGACCGCCAGAAAGATCCACAGGCACACACGAACCGGGTCCATTCTTGGAGGATACGGTCCGCACTGTGCCGGTGGGACCCCTTCGCAGCCGGGAACGGGCGCGAAAGGGAAACCGGCTGGCGGCCTGTTAGTAGTCGACGCGCGACGCCGCTGCGTTCCAGGCCTCGAACGGCGCGGTCCGGGTCTCCCCGGACACCTGCGTCACGGGCATGGACCGTTCCTCGAGGGGCGTCTCGAAGTACTCGTAGAAAACTGCATCGTCGAAGCCGGCCGCGGCGGCATCATGCCGGTCCGCCGCATAAACCACCCGGCCAATGCGCGCCCACAGTGCCGAGGCCAGGCACATGGGGCAGGGCTCGCAGCTGGTGTAGAGCACGGCGCCGCTGAGGTCGAACGTTTCCAGCGCTGCGCACGCGTTCCGGATGGCGGTGACTTCCGCGTGCGCGGTGGGGTCATTGTTCGCGGTGACCCGGTTGACGCCGTCGAACGCCTGCCCGTCCTTAGTAACAATGACGGCGCCGAACGGTCCTCCGCTGTTTGCGACGTTGGCGGTGGCCAGCTCGATGGCCCGGGAAAGATATTCGGCGTCTGAAGTCATGGGAACTGCCCCCTGCGATCAAGGCCCCGGCGGTCTCTCCGGCCGGGAAATGCCAGGTAGTTAGCACCGGCCGGTGCCCGCCTTCGCAGAATTGAGATTAGCACCGCGTCCCCCGGCCGGTGCAGGCGGGTCCGGTAGATTACTTCCACACTTGCGACTTCCGGAAAGGCAGGCATGAACCAGACAATGTGGACACCGGTCAGCACGCACGCGCTGGAGCTCGGCGAAGGGCTGCGGTGTACCGCGGACGGTGCCCGCTGGGTGGACCTGGAGAACGGTGAACTGTATGCCTGGACTCCGGGCAGCGGCGCACCGGTGCGCACCCACCGGCTTTCCGGGCCGCTGGGCTTTGCCGAGGAGGATGCCGCCGGGCGGCTGATCGCGGCGGCCGGAACCGGCGTCGTCGAGCTTCTTCCGGATGGAACGGCCCTTCCGCTGGCGGATACCGGACTGGACCCCGCCCGCTACCGCGTCAACGACGGCGCCTTTGCGCCGGACGGGTCGCTGTGGTTCGGCACGATGGTCCACGACGGCTCAGAGCCCGACGGCGCGGTGTGGCGCTGGGACCCGGCGGGCAGCGCCGTCGTGCAGCTGCGCAGCGGCATTCCCATTCCCAACGGGCCGGCATTCCTGCGGGACGGGCACACAGTGCTGATCTCGGACACCGACGCCGGAAAGATACTGAAGACGACGGCGGCGGACCCGGGCGCTGCGGAGGTGTTCGCCCAGGTGCCGGGAGGGAATCCGGACGGCATGTTCGCGGATACCCGCGGCCGGATCTGGAGTGCTGTGTGGGGTGCGGCCCGGCTGGATGTTTACAGCGGGGACGGTCAGCGACTCGGCTCGGTGCCGCTGCCCGTCCGCCAGCCCACCAGTGTGCTGGTGCTGGGTGATCAGGTGCTGGTCACCAGCGCTGCCACAGGTCTCACCGATCCGGGGCCGCTGGACGGCTACACCCTCGCCGCGCCGCTGCCGGAGGTACTCCCCTAGTCCTGCCGTGGACCGCCGACGAAGCGGGCCCGGCCAGCCAGGAACCCCATGAGGGCTGCCGCTGTTCCAATAACCAGGAACATCACCGCGGCGGGGGTGAAGGAACCCGAGGAGGTGTGCAGGATGCCCACCAGCAGCGTGCCGGTGGAGCCCACCCCGTATCCGACGCACTGCATCATGCCGGACACGCGGGCTGCCGTACCGGCGTCGTGGGTGCGCAGCACGATCATGGTCAGCGCCAGTGCGGTGAGGCTGCCCTGACCGACGCCGAGCATTCCGGCCCAGACCCAAATCAGGTCCAGCGGCCCCAGGATGGTGAGGGCGAATCCGGCGCCGGTCAGCAGCGCGATGAGGACGTTGAGCCAGCCCTGGCTGCGCAGCCGGGCCGCCAGCGGCGGGGCCAGGAAAGATCCGAGGACCTGCACCACGATCGAGCCGGCCACCACGTAGCCGGCCATGGCGCCGTCGATCCCCCGCTCGCGCAGGATCGGTGCCAGCCAGGCGAAGACGCTGAAGGACATCATGGCCTGCAGAGCCATAAACCCGGTGATCTGCCAGGCCAGCGCGGAGCGCCACACCGACGGGCCGGCGCCGGACGTTGCGGTGCCCGGGGTTCGGCCTCGGCGCAGGGCCAGCGGCGCGAACAGCAGCACCACCAGGGCGGCGGGAAGGGTCCAGAACCCAAGGGCGTTCTGCCAGGATCCGGTGGCCTGCAGCAGCGGCTGGGTGAAGCCGGCGCCGAGCGCGGCAGCAGCGCAGATGGACCCGGTGTAGAGGCCGCTCATCAGGCCCAGCCGGTGCTGGAAGTCGCGCTTGACCAGGGTGGGCAGCAGGACGTTGACGACGCCGATGCCCGCCCCGGCGGCGATGGTGCCGGCGGTCATGGCGGTGAAGTCGCCGGTGCCGCGGACCGCGAGGCCGGCGGTCAGGACTCCCATGGCGGCAAGGATGGTGCGCTCGATCCCCAGTCTCCGGGCCAGTGCAGGAGCGGCCGGGGCCACGAGGCCGAGCAGCAGCACCGGACCCGTGGTGAGGACACTGACCAGGACCGGGGGCATGCCGGAGGCGTCAGTGATTTCCGGAAGGATGGCGGAGAAGCTGGAAAAGACCGTGCGCAGGTTCAGGCCAATGAGCACAATGCAGACGGCCAGGAGGACGCCGGCGCTGCGCCGGGACGGTCCCTGCGGTGCTGTGCGCTCCGGTGCCTGAACCTGGATGGCGGTGTTGCCCATGGTGTCCTCTCCCCCGAGGACGAGCCCCGTACGTTCGCAGGACAACGCTACGAGCAACCCTGTGGCCAGACCAAACCCTCCCCTCGAGAGGCCACTTACGGCTCGTTTCAGCGCTGTAACGAGCCGTAACTGGCCTCTCGGCGGGAATCCGGGGACGCTTTCCCTCGCACCCAGGCGGGGGCGATCGCCAGCAGGCCGACGGCGGCGGCCACCCCGAAGGCGGGCAGCGGGGCCTCGGGCTGAAGGAGGGAACCCAGTCCCACCGATCCAGCGGCCTGGCCAACGGCGAGCGCAATAAAGAGGAACACGGTCGCAGCGGCACCCTGCTCCGGAAGGGTCCGGACCGCCCACACGATCAACACACCGCTCAGGGCGATGTAGCTGGCGCCGAAGACAGCCGCCGACGCATAGCCCGCCGTGGGGGCTGCCGGACCCGCCGCCATGAGGAGGGTAGCGCCGGCCATCAGCAGCGCCGTCGTGGTCCACGCGGTCCGCAGGCTCCACGCCTGCACAATGTTCCCGGCCGCGGCGCCCAGCATCCCGAACCCGCCCAGCACCATCCAGGCGGCAATCGAGTACAGCTCCTCGGTGCCGGCGGCCAGGACCGTTCGGCCGAACGTCCAGACGGCGGCGCTCGATGCCCCCGCCAGGCCGGCGGCGATTAGCGGGCGGCGCAGCAGCGCCAGTTCACGCAGGCCCGGCATCCGCGGCGGTGGAGGCGTCTTCCGCTCCGGATGTGCCGTTCGGTCCGAGGCGAGCGTGGCAACGGTCGCCAGCATAACGACGGCGGCAATCACCGCCCAGCCCAGCCTCCACTGCCCTGCCACCAGGAGAAGAAGTGCCCCGGCGGCCACCAGACCGGCACCCGTGCCCGAATTGACGATGGCCTGGGCGTTTTCCTGCCTCCGGGCCTCCACGTTGGATTCGATCAGGCTCACGAGCCCCGGGGTTGCAAAGCCCGCTCCGGCTCCGGCAAAGACCACCGCGACTGCGAGGACTCCCGCGTTCGGGGCAGCGGCAACCCCTGCGGCACCCAGCGCAGCGGTTGCCCCGGCCAACAGCACCAGCAGGCGGGGCCGGCCGGCCAGCCGGGCTGCCAGCAGGGCCGTGACGCAGTAGGAGAGGAAACTTCCGGCCTGGATGATGCCGGACAGGCCGGGCCCCATCTCGAAGGCCTCAGCGAAGCGCGGCAGGAACAGGCCATAGCCGAACCGGGCAAGTCCGTACGTAGCCGCGATCAGGGCCAGTCCGCTGGCCACCAGCTTCCACTGCATGCTGACACCCGCCTCCCAAATCAGAACGATCGTTACAGTCAAACAGAACTATCGTTTCGGAACAAGGATGGCTAGAGTTGGCCCATGACCACCGGCCAGAAACTCCCGGCCCGCGAACGCCTGCTCTCCGCGGCCGAAGAAGTCTTCTTCCACCGCGGCATCCGCGCCACCGGGGTGGACGAGCTGCTGCGCGCCGCCAACGTGTCCGCCGCCAGCCTCTATTCGCACTTCGGCAGCAAGGACGGACTCGTGGCCGAGGCCCTGCGGGTCCGGCTCGCCGAATGGCAGTCCGTGTGGGACGAGTGCGCGGCCAAAGCCGGCAGCGACCTGGACCGGCTGCTGTCCGTCTTCGATGCCCTGGACGCCTTCCGTGACCGCCAGCCGGCGGCCCGGTGGTGCGCCTTCCTGGCCACTGCCACCGAACTGCCCGACGCCGGGGAGGAAATCGCCGCCGTCCTCGCCGCAGACACAGCGCTGCTGACCGACCGGCTGCGCCGCTTTGCCCAGCCGCTGGCCGGCGAGCAGGCCGCAACCCTGGCGGACGACGTCGTACTGGCCTACAACGGGACCCTGGCGGCATACCTGCGCGGGTATCCTCAGTCGCCGGTTGAGGCCGGGCGCCGGGTGGCTGCCGCCTCAGCGGCTGCCTATTACCCCGGACGGTAAGCGAGCGGCCCCTTGGCGCCCCTGCCTGGCACGGGAAGGAACAGCAAGGGCCCCTCCCTACGCCTCCGGCAGCTTCGCCCGGAGGATATCGCGGATGTAGTCGCGGTTCATGGCGGTCACCGTGAGTCCGTCGCCGCCGTAGTGCTCCACGCACATCGGGCCTTCAAAACCAGCCTCCAGGGCCATGCCGATGGCTTCGCGGTAATTAATAAAGCCGAGGGCCAGTGGCGCCGGGGATGAGGCATACGACCCGGTAGCCGGATCGTAGTCGCGGAAATAGTTCTTCAGCTGCCAGTAGTTGGCGTGCGGAAGCATCTTCTCCAGCATCGTGCGCCAGTCTTCCACCTCGCAGTGCAGGCGAACGATGTTGCCAATGTCCGGGCACAGACCCACGTTCGGCAGGCCTACGGCGTTTACCAGCGCAACTGAGCTGTCTGCGGTACCGAGGAAGGTTCCTTCATACATTTCCAGGGAGAGACTCACGCCCCGGCCAGCGGCATACTCCCCCAGTTCGCGGAACCGTTCAGCCGCTTTCTCACGGTTGGCCGGCGAGTCTTCGTCCTCCGCGCCCTGCGCCAGCCAAAACCAGGTGGCCTCCTGCTGCGCCGGGGTCAAGGGGTCATGCAGCCCCAGGCAGACCATGGGAACCTCCAGGTCGGCCGCGGCATCGATGGTTCGCTTGGTGTAATCCATGTTGCGCCGGGCCTGGGATTCATCCGGGGTGATCACGCTCTTGCGGGTGACCGCAATGTCGCTGAAGGACAGATCATAATTGCGGGCGGTAGCCAGCAGCTCGCGGCGGCCCGCAGCATCCAGATCACCGGGGCGAACCCAGGAGTCCGTCAGATCGACGTGATCGAAGCCGGCAAGCCGCACCTCGCGCAGGGTCTGGCGCCAGGCCGAAGCGCCGGCACCCGTGCGGTCTTCTCCTGACGCGGTGACGCCTGTGAAGTTCAGCAGTGCTGCACCGATGGGCCATGATTCGGGGGTATAGGTCATTGGAGGTTCTCCTTAGCTGGGCGTGAAATTCGGGCGGGCCTTCTCAGACCATGTGCTTGCCGCCGTCAATGAAGTACGAGCTGCCGTTGACGAATCCGGCTTCTGCTCCCACCAGGAAGCTGACCAGTGCGGCGACGTCAGACGGCTGGCCAACCCGCTGCACCGGGATGCCGGCGGACATTTCTGCCTTGCGTTCCTCGCTGAGGCGTCCACCCATGATGTCGGTGTCGATGGGGCCGGGAACGATGGCGTTGCAGGTGATGCCGTGGACCCCGAGTTCGCGGGCGGCCCCGCGCGTAAGGCCCAGGACGGCCGCCTTCGCGGCGGCGTATCCGGTCTTCGAGAAGGTTCCTCCGCCGTCGTACGCAGTTATGGAGGACGTGTTGACGATCCGGCCGCCAAAGCCGCCGTCGAGCATCCTGCGGGCGGCGGCCTGCATCATGAGCAGCGTGCCTGTGGCATTGATGTCCACAACTTTCCGCCAAATCTCCGGGGAAAGTTCAATGAGACCGTGCGGGCTGGCGATCCCGGCCAGATTGACCTGCGCCAGCACCGGCGGCAGCTCGCCGTCCATCCGCGAGAAGGCAGCCGCAACCGCGGCGGGATCAGTTACATCGGCGGCCAGGCCCAGCACAGGTTGGCTGGACTGCGTGCCCAGTTCTTCGGCCGCGGCACTCACGGCGGACTCGTTGATGTCAACCAGTGCCAGGGACCAGCCGTCCCTGGCCAGCCGGCGGGCAACGTGCCGCCCGATTCCGCGTTCCCCTCCGGCTCCGCTAATGACGGCTGTCCGTTCAGATGGAAATGAAGACATGGTCTCTCCTGGAGATGGTTTGGAGTGGACAGGCAGAGTGAATGCACCCCGGTCAGCTGGCGATGGCGTAAACCACCCACGCCAGGCCAAAGGAGAGGAATCCAATGGCAGTGCCTACCACCGTCCAGGTTTTGAGGGTGGTGAGCGTATCGAAACCGCAGAACCGGCCGATCAGCCAGAACCCGGAATCGTTGACGTGGGAGAAGGTGATGGAGCCGGCGGCAATGGCCACAACGACGGCGGCCAGCCCAACGCCCGACACCCCAAGTTCGGCGACGGCGGGAGCCATAATTGACCCGGCCGTCGTGGCGGCCACTGTCGCTGACCCCTGAGCGACACGGAAGGCAACTGCCACCAGGAACCCCGCCAATATGACCGGCAGCCCCATGGCATCCAATCCGTCTGCAATGGTGCCTCCGATGCCGGTCTCCGTGAGTACGCGGCCAAAGGCACCGCCGGCACCGGTAATCAGGATGATGGAACAGACCGGAGCCAGAGCGTTGTCCACCAGGTCCTCCAGGGCGCCGCCGATGGTGCCGCGCCCGCGGCGGGGCCGGATGTAGAGCAGGTACATGGCGGCCACTGCGGTGATGAGCAGAGCGATGGGGGTACTGCCTATCAGCCGGGAGAGCTGGAACAGGAAATTCGCGTCATCCACCCCGCCGTTGGCTTCAAGGGTGCTGAACAGGGTATTGAAGAAGATCAGGACCAGCGGCAGCAGGAGTACGGAGATGATTGTCCAAAAGCCCGGCCGCGGGGTGTTCTCATCGATGTCTGCCTGGCCCAGCAAATTGGGCACGGGCATATTGGGGTAGCGCTTGGCAATGAGCAGGGCCAGCCGATAACCGCCCAGGTACCATGCGGGCAGGCCGACCAGGAGCGCAACCAGGACGACCACGCCTACATCCGCACCCATGACTGTCGCCGCGGCAGTGGGCCCGGGGTGTGGCGGAGTTAGCGCGTGCATCATCAGGAATGATCCGATAGAGGGCAGCACATAGAGCATGAAGGATCCGCCGAGGCGGCGCGCCACACTATAGATAATGGGCAGCATGACGATGAACCCGGCGTCCAGGAAGATCGGGAAAGCGTAGAAAAGTGAGGCAACCGCCAGCGCCAGCGGCGCGCGTTTCTCACCGAAGCGCCGAAGCATGGCATCAGCCAGTACCTGCGCCCCGCCGGAGACCTCAACCAGACGGCCCAGGACGGCTCCGAAGCCCACCAGCAGGGCAACCGTGCCGACGGTAGTACCGAATCCGGCCACCACAACCGTCACAACGTCCCCGACACCAATCCCGGCTGCCAGCGCGGTGAGCACACTGACGATAATCAACGCAAAGAACGCGTGAACCCGCAGCTTGATGATCAGGAGCAGCAGCGCGGCAATCGCCACCACACCAATGGAAATGAGGGCCCAGGCAGGACGCTCAGCGATAACGAGCGTCTCCGCCGGAACGGCCGTGGAAAACATGTGCATAGCGTGAACACCTTTGATCGCGCGAAAATGTGGCGCATCCCACACCTTATTGCCCAATACCCTATAGGATATTTGCTGAGTGTCTACCTCGGGGTGGTGGACCCGGAGTCCGGCGCTGTGACGCCTGTCGCCTTGTCGCCACCGCACGCGTGGGAGAATTCAGGGAGAGAACAGGAACGAACAAATGGGAGCGGCATGAACGAGGACGCGGGCAGGGCATGGGTGCAGCGCAGCGTTCTGGCTGACCAGGTATACAAAGAGATCCTCGCGCAGCTTATGGACGGCAAGCTTGAATCCGGCGACCCCCTGAGTATCGACGGAACGGCGCGGGAACTGGGTGTCTCTCCGACGCCGGTGCGCGAAGCACTGGCCCGCCTGGAATCCACCGGCTTAGTGGTCCGCGCGGCGCTCCGCGGCTACCGTGTGGCACCAATGCTGAGCTACGCAGAGCTCATGGATCTCATGGCCGCTCGCCTGCTCATTGAGCCGCACAACGCGGAAATCGCCTGTACCCGCGCCGAGGAATCCTTCCTCAGGGAGCTTGAGGAATCCATCGCAGACCTGCGCCAGGCGCCGAACGGCCCCCAATTCTCCGACTACCGCTCGTACTGGGAGGCGGATGAGCGCTTCCACCGGCTCATTGCCGAACGCACCGGCAACAAGTTCCTGGTCGCTGCGTACGACTCACTGGGTGGCCATGTGCACCGTTTCCGCCTTTTTGGGGGTACAGGAGTAGGCGACGCCCGCAGCGCCATCGAGGAACACACCCTCATCCTCGAAGCCATGCGCCGGGGCAACCCGGCCGCGGCACGTGAGGCAATGGCGGCTCACATTGGCGGCGTTCGGGCCCGGGCGGCCCGGGAAGCCGAGCTCACTGCACCGCGCACACAGGAGGCCAGGCCCGTTCCCTGAACCGCGAGCCGCAGCATTGAGTGGTTGACATCACACCTCGGGCCGTGAATCCTATAGGAAAGATGACGCGGCGGTCACTGATCCGCCGCGCCACGGCCCAGTGCGATATCGGAGGACCATCGAATGACCCAGCGAACAGTTGCCGTAGTCGGTTCCGGATATATGGGCGGAGGGATCGCACAGGTGCTTGCTCTCGGCGGCGCCCGCGTAGCGCTTGCCGATGTTTCGCAGGAGGTGGCGGAGAAGAACCTGCAGCGCCTCCTCACCGAAGCCGAGCAGTTTGTCTCCGACGGACTGTTCCCGGCCGATGCCGTCCAGCGCCTGGAGGAGAACCTGTGGGCCGCCCCGAGCATTGAGGATGCAGTGGCCCAGGCCTCCTACATCGAGGAAGCCGTGCCCGAGATCCTCGATATCAAGCACTCCACCCTGGCGCGGATCAGCGCCGCCGCACCGGAGGATGCCGTCATCGGCTCCAACACCTCCACCATCCTGATCGCCACGCTTGCTGAAGCCGTCACGAATCCGGGCCGCTTCCTGGGTGTCCACTTCTCCAATCCAGCGCCGTTCATTCCCGGAGTCGAAGTGATTCCGCATGCCGGAACCACACCGGAGACCGTTGAAACAGCCCGCGAAATCGTCGCGCTCACCGGAAAACAGGCGGCGGTCGTCAAGGATGTGACCGGCTTCGTGCTCAACCGTCTGCAGTACGCCCTCTTCCATGAGGCCGCGCAGGTAGTGGAAGAAGGGATCGCCAGTGCCGAGGACGTGGACACCCTGGTGCGCACCACTTTCGGCTTCCGGCTGCCGTTCTTCGGCCCCTTCGCCATCGCCGACATGGCCGGACTGGACGTCTACTCCTTCTGCTACGCGTCCCTGCAAACTTCCTTCCCCGAGCGGTTCGCGACCCCGAAAATCCTTCAGGACCTGGTGGACGACGGCAAGCTGGGCACCAAATCGGGCGCCGGATTCCTGCAGATCCCCGCGGACCGGACACAGGACCTTGTGGCCTACCGCAACAAGGCGTACGTTGCCATGTCCGGACTGCTGAAGGACCTGGGCCCGAGTCCCGCTGAGGATCTCCCGGCGCAGGACGGCCGGGCTGCCAACTAGCGCCGGAGTAGCACCGCACCCTGCGCACAGAGACGTGTACCACCCTCCGGCGCCCAGGCTGGCCCGGAGGCGGATGCCAAAGACGACCAAGGCTGGAACCCATGACCTATCTCCTGAATGACCCCGCGGACTTCGCCTCTGATGCGCTCCGCGGATATACCGCCGCCCATCCTGCCCACGTAGTGCTTGCCCACGGGGGCGTAGTGCGCGCAACCGAGACACCCGCCGGCCAGCCTGCCCTGGTGATCGGCGGCGGTTCGGGCCACTACCCCGCGTTCGCAGGGTGGGTCGGCCCCGGCATGGGCCACGGAGCCCCCTGCGGCAATATCTTCTCCTCTCCCTCTGCATCGCAGGTGTATTCAGTGTCACGGTCAGCGGAGAACGGCGGCGGAGTGATCCTGGGCTTCGGCAACTACGCCGGTGACGTACTGCACTTCGGTCAGGCCGCCGAAAAGCTGCGCGCCGAGGGCATCGATGTGCGGATCATCCGGGTCTCGGACGACATTGCTTCCGGGCCGGCCGGCCAGCACCGCGACCGCCGCGGCATTGCCGGCGACCTAGTGGTGTTCAAGATCGCCGGGGCGGCAATCGAGGCGGGGGCTGACATTGACGAGGCCGAACGTGTGGCGTGGAAGGCCAACGACGCAACCCGCTCCTTCGGCGTCGCGTTCGAAGGCTGCACACTGCCCGGCGCGGATGAAGCGCTGTTCCATGTGCCCGAAGGGGAGATGGCTGTTGGGCTGGGAATCCACGGCGAGCCGGGTATCCGCGAGGTACCGCTGGGCAGTGCGGCCGACGTCGCCGACCTGCTTCTCAACGGCGTCCTCGAAGAAGAGCCGGAACGGCTCGACGGCGGTTACGCCGGGCGGGTCGGTCTGGTGCTCAACGGACTGGGGACCGTGAAGTACGAGGAGCTCTTCGTGGTCTACGGACGGGTGGCCGAACAGCTTGCGGCCCGCGGCTTCACCGTAGTGGCCCCTGAGATCGGAGAGCACGTCACCAGCCTGGATATGGCAGGACTGTCCCTGACCGTTGTGTTCCTGGATGACGAGCTTGAGCGGTACTGGCTTGCCCCTGCAGACACGCCGGCCTTCCGCCGCACCGAATCTGCGCCCGTCGGGGCTGCGCGCACCACGCTTCACACTCCCGGCCAGGACCCGATCCCGGAAGCCTCGGAGGATTCCCGCCGGGCGGCCCGGCAGATCGTGGGGGCGCTTGATGCACTGCGTTCCGCGGCTGCGGAGCACGAAGCTGAATTCGGCCGCCTCGACGCGGTGGCCGGCGACGGCGACCACGGCCAGGGCATGGCCTTCGGGACCAACGGCGCCGCCGCGGCAGGCACCGCCGCTACCCGGAAAGGTGCCGGAGCGCGGACCGTTCTCCTGCATGCCGGCGACGCCTGGGCAGAGGAAGCCGGCGGCACATCCGGCGCTCTCTGGGGAGCGGCACTGACCGCGGCCGGCGGCGTTTTCGACGACGCCACTGGGGTTGGCCCGCGGGACGTCGTGGACGCTCTGGCTGCCGGCATTGACGCCGTCTCACGGCTCGGCGGCGCCCGCCCGGGGGACAAGACCATGATCGATGCGGCCCTGCCCTTCCGCGAAAGCCTGTTGCGCGAATTTGAGGCGACCGGTGATCTGGCCGGGTCCGTCCGTGCTGCCGCCGCGGTTGCCCGGGAGGCGGCCGATGCCACGGCATCCATCACCTCGCGGCTGGGCCGCTCCCGGATCCTGGGCGAAAAAAGCCTGGGCACTCCGGATCCCGGCGCGTTCTCCTTCGCCGTGCTTATGGATGCGCTCGGGATGGCCCTCGACGCCGCTCCGGATCCCCTGGAGGCGCCGTGACCCTGTGGATCGGCACCAGCTGGAAAATGAACAAGACACTCGCGGAGGCTGTGGACTACGCCGCCGGCCTGCGCCATGCCCTGTCCGGCCGCAGCCTCGGCAGCGTCCAGCCGTTCATCATTCCCCCGGCCACGGCACTGGCTTCGGTATCGGGGGTGTTGGATGGAACCTCTGTGCTGGTGGGCGCCCAGAATGCGCACTGGGAGGATGCCGGTGCCTGGACCGGAGAAGTGTCGGTTGCCCAGGTGTCCGACGCGGGGGCACGGCTGGTGGAAATCGGGCATTCGGAGCGGCGCGAACATTTCGGTGAGACAGATGAAACTGTCCGGAAAAAAGTGGATGCCACCCTGCGGCATGGCCTGATCCCCTTGCTCTGCATCGGCGAACCTGACGAAGTGCACTATGCCGGAGCCTCATCCGAGTACATCCTAGAGCAGGCGCGGCGGGCACTGGACGGGCTGGAGGACGCCCTGCTGGCGAAGGTCCTCATAGCCTATGAACCCATCTGGGCAATCGGCGCCGGCGGACGCCCCGCCCACCCCGACGAACTCCGGGCACCCTTCGCAGCCCTGGCCGGGACATTCGGTGGCGGGGTTGCCGGACTGCTGTACGGCGGCTCCGTGGATCTGGCCAACGCATCCGGACTTCTTGACCTGCCGCACGTCGACGGGCTCTTCGTGGGACGGGCAGCTTGGACGCTCGAGGGGTATGTGCAGTTGCTGGACCTTGCCGCCGCCCTGGCCGGCGGGGACGAACGAAGAAGCGAAATGGAAGGTGTGGACCAATGAGCGGGAAACTTCGAATCGTCATCGGCAGCGATGATGCAGGGTTCGACTATAAGGAAGCCCTGCGCCGGGACCTGGAGGCGGATGAAAGGGTGGAAAGCGTAGTCGACGTCGGCGTATCGGACACCGAGGACACCGCATATCCGCATGTGGCGGTGGACGCCGCGCGGAAAGTGGCCTCGGGTGATGCCGACCGCGCCCTGCTGGTCTGCGGCACAGGGCTGGGCGTGGCGATCTCCGCGAACAAGGTACCGGGCATCCGGGCCGTGACCGCGCATGATTCCTATTCCGTGGAACGCTCGGTACTCAGCAATAACGCGCAGGTGCTTTGCATGGGTCAGCGCGTCATCGGACTGGAGCTGGCCCGGCGGCTCGCGAAGGAATGGCTGGATTACGCCTTCGATCCCGGCAGCGCATCAGCGTCCAAGGTTGACGCCATCAGCGGATACGAAGCCGGTTAGGAGCCCGGGGCGCCACAGGTGGAACAGAAGGGGCGCCCCGGCAAAAACGCGGCCCAGCCAACGGGGC
>JBELYP010000072.1:0-16019 GCA_040273995.1 Arthrobacter sp. | reverse complement strand
AGCAGGTCTGCTGCTTCCACCACACCGGTAGCGGCACCGGCGACGTCGTACTCGTCAACTCCCAGCAGGCCCGGGTGCTCGGCGGTTTCCCCGCCAACCAGCGCGGTGCCGGCAACCTCGCAGGCAGCGGCGATGCCACGGACAATGTCCGCGATGCGCTCCGGCACAACCTTGCCGCAGGCGATGTAATCGGTCATGAACAGCGGTTCGGCGCCTACAACAACGATGTCATCCACAACCATGCCCACCAGGTCGAAGCCGATGGGGTGGTGGATATCCAGTGCCTGGGCGATGGCAACCTTGGTGCCGACGCCGTCGGTGGAGGTAGCCAGCAGCGGCTTCTTGTAGGTCAGCAGCCGGGACACGTCATACAGGCCGGCGAATCCGCCCACTCCGCCAAGCACGGAATCGTTATGGGTGGCCTTGACTGCGGCCTTCATCAGCTCGACGGCCCGGTCACCGGCCTCGACGTCCACCCCTGCGGATGCGTAGGTGATGGCGTTTTCGCTCGCGCTCATACTGATTCTTTCTTGTCTGTGGGGGTCAGGAGGGTCTCGAATTCACTGTCCGGCCCCGGATCGCAGCCGTTGGAGCCGTCCGCGTCGGACGGGTTTTCCAGCAGGTTCTTGCCCAGCCGGTCCGCTGCAGGCAGCTCGATTGGGTACTGGCCGGTGAAGCATGCGGTGCAGAGCTTTTCGCGCGGCTGCTGGGTGGCGCCGATCATTCCGTCTTCGGAGATGTAAGCCAGGGAATCAGCGCCGATCGAGGTGCAGATTTCCTCAACCTTTGCACCGTTGGCGATCAGCTCGGCGCGGGAGGCGAAGTCGATGCCGTAGAAGCACGGCCACTGCACGGGCGGGGAAGAGATCTTGACGTGGACTTCCTTGGCACCCACTTCGCGCAGCATCCGCACGATGGCCCGCTGGGTGTTGCCGCGCACAATCGAGTCGTCCACCACTACCACGCGCTTGCCGCGGATGACTGACTCAAGGGCGTTCAGCTTCAGCTTGATGCCCAGCTGGCGCAGGGTCTGGCTCGGCTGGATAAAGGTGCGTCCCACGTAGGAGTTCTTCACGAATCCGTGAGCGAACGGAATGCCGGACTGCTCGGCATAGCCCACGGCGGCGGGGGTGCCCGATTCGGGGACCGGAATCACAATGTCCGCTTCGATGCTGTTTTCGCGGGCCAGCTGGCGGCCCATCTCCACGCGGGATTCGTAGACGGAACGTCCGTTGATGGAAGCATCCGGACGCGCCAGGTAAACGTATTCGAAGACGCAGCCTGCCGGCGTCGGCTTCCCGAACATCTGGGAGCGGATGCCGTTCTCATCGATGGCGATGAACTCGCCGGGCTTGATCTCGCGGATGAAGCTCGCACCGACGGTTGCCAGCGCCGAGCCTTCGGAGGCCACCACCCAGCCGCGGTTCAGGCGGCCGAGGACCAGCGGGCGCACACCGTAGGTGTCGCGGGCCGCGTACAGGGTGCCCTCATCCATGAAGACGAAGGAGAACGCGCCGCGGAGCTTGGGCAGCAGCTCAAGTGCGGTTTCTTCCAGCGAGCGGCCGTCCGTGCCGTTGAGCAGGGCAGTGACCAGTGCCGTATCCGAGGTGTTGCCCTGGGCGATTTCGCCGGAGCGGGGACGGCCCTGGCGGGCCAGGATCATTTCGTAGAGTTCAGCGGAGTTGGTGAGGTTGCCGTTGTGGGCCAGTGCCACCGTGCCGGCAGCCGTAGCACCGAGGGTGGGCTGGGCGTTGGCCCAGTGCGAGGCGCCGGTGGTGGAGTACCGGCAGTGCCCAATCGCTATGTGTCCAAGAAGGGTGTTCAGTGTTGTCTCGTCAAAGACCTGGGAGACAAGTCCCATGTCCTTGTAGACGCTGATCCGGTTGCCGTCGCTTGTTGCAATACCTGCGGATTCCTGTCCGCGGTGCTGCAGTGCGTACAGACCGTAATAGGTAAGCTTCGCTACCTCTTCGCCGGGGGCCCAGACGCCAAAGACTCCGCAGGCATCCTGCGGTCCTTTTTCGCCGGGCATGAGATCGTGGGAAAGCATTCCGTCACCGCGTGCCATGGAACTTATTCTCTCACGCCTGCGGGCCTCGCCCGGCTCCGGGACAGAGCGTTACGCGGCGGGGGAAGTGCCTGTGCTACCGGGCTCGTCGTCGGCTGCTTCGACCACTGCCCGCTCCGAACGGCGGATGCTCAGGCGGTCCAGAATGAGCGCTGCGATGGAGCCCAGGGCAACCCCGGGCAGCATGAACATGACGGTGAAGAAACCCAGCACTGCCTCACGGGTGTACTGCGGGTTTTCGTCCCCGGTGTAGGCCATGACCAGCGCCACAATGAATGCAGCTACTGCGCCCAGCGCCATGAAGGGTACAAAACGGGGCGCCCGTCGGATGGTGATCTCGCGGCGTTCAGGGCTGTGCTGCTCGGAAGTCATGCCCAAATTCTACCGGGAGTAGAGATCAGGCCGTTCCGCCTGCCGCAAGCCGGGGAAACAGCGGAAGACATTCGGACAGATCCGCGCGCAGCCCGGAGGCGGAGACCTTGCCGGCAGCGACCGCCTCCGCCCATGCCAGGTTTCCGGTGACCAGTCCCAGCCAGGTGGCGGCGTCGGTCTCCACCACGTTTGGGGGAGTGCCCCGGGTGTGGCGCGGGCCGGGAATGCACTGGGTGACGCCGAACGGCGGTACCCGTACCTCCACCGAGTTGCCCGGCACCCGTTCGGCCAGTTCCTCCAGGGCATAACGGACAGCGGTTGCCGTGGTGTTCCGGTCTGCGGGCCCGGAAGCTGCTGCCGTCAGTGCAGCCATTCCGTCGGCCGGGGAAATCCTGCGCCGTGCCACGTCTAGTCCAGCAGCGCGGTGACCGGAGCGGCCAGGCGGAGGCTGCCCACCGGCTCGCCGCCGCCGAGAACGGGCGGAACAACTTTCGCGAGGACCTTGAAGACGCCTTCCGGGTCAATGGCGCCGCTCGCTGCAAGCAGGGTCAGTCCCACCAGGGTGGCGGCGCGGCCGTTGCCGTCAAGCATTTTCAGTGCGACGGACACACCGGTGTCGGTGCCCAGCACCAGGACGCCTTCAGCACCGCTCTTGGCGATGATGCCGAGGTCTTCCATGACCACGGTGTTTTCCTTGCCGGCGCCGTGGACAGCCCAGGGGTAATCCAGCATCGCGGTTGCCACGGTGGCCGCACGCGCATCCCCGTTCTTGTCTGACGGAGCCTTGGCCAATTTGCCGATTCCGCGGGCCAGTCCGGTCAGCGATACCGCCGCCAGGGGAGCGCCGCAGCCGTCAACGGCCCAGTGAGCGGGTTTCTCCTCGCAGAAATCCTCAATGACCCGGGCGATGCCCTGCTGCAGCGGATGGGAGGGGTCCAGATAGGTGGCAGTGTCCCAGCCGTTCTCGGTGCAGGCCCACAGGAACGCTGCGTGCTTGCCGGAGCAGTTAAAAGCAATGCGCTGTTTGCCCTTGCCGGACCGAATCAGTGCGGTACGGGCTTCTTCGTCCTGCGGCCAGTCCACCGGGCACCGCAGGTCCTCTTCCGTCACACCGGCGGCTTCAAGCATCCCGCGGACCACGTCGGTGTGTTCCTTGGCCCCGATGTGGCTGGCAGCGGCCAGCGCCACCTGCGGTCCGCGCAGCGGAACTCCGGCCTGCATGGTTGCCACAGCCTGGAACGGTTTCAGGGACGAACGCGGGAAAACGGGAGTGGTGATGTCGCCCAGGGCGGTCACCACCGACCCGTCACCGGAAAGCACGACGGCGGAACCCACGTGGCGGGATTCAATGAAGCCGTTGCGCTCCAGGACAGCAAGTTCAACGGCGTCGGAGGCAGCAAAAGTGGCAGACATGCTGCCAGTCTACGGAAGTCCGGGACCCCGTCCGGGACCTCTCCGGCGGCGCGCGGAAAGGACGTTGCCGGAAGCGGAGGCACGGGCAGCGAAGCAGGGGAGCGATGACCGCCCCAGCACCGCCATCGAGGCAGCCTGCCCCGCTGCCCGGACCGGCAGGCCGAAGCACTGCCACTTTTTACTATCCGGTGGAAGGTCCGGCAGGGCAACGGTCCGGCGCGAAATCCGGGTCAGGAACGTCTGCGTCACGGAGCGGCAGCGGCTTTCAGGGCGTGCATCCCAGCCAGTAGTCTGAACTCTTGTGAAGGTTCTCGTTATTGGCCCCGGCGGCCGCGAACATGCCATTGTCCGGGCCCTGCTGGCCGACCCCTACGTTTCGGAAGTCCACGCGGCTCCCGGCAACGCTGGCATCGCGCAGGTAGTGCCAGTCCATTCAATCAACGCCAGCGACCCGGAAGCCGTGACGGCTCTTGCCCGTGAGCTGGGCTCCGACCTCGTGGTTGTGGGCCCGGAGGCCCCGCTGGCAGCCGGTGTTTCGGACGCCCTTGTGGAGGCCGGCATCCCGGTCTTTGGTCCTTCCAAGGCCGCAGCCCAGCTGGAAGCATCCAAGGCGTTCGCCAAGCAGGTCATGGCTGAAGCCAACGTACCCACCGCAATGGCACGGGTAGCCGCCACGGCAGAAGAGGCCGCCGATGCGCTGGACACCTTCGGCGCTCCCTACGTGGTCAAGGATGACGGACTGGCCGCCGGCAAGGGAGTGGTAGTCACCTCGGACCGGGACGAAGCGCTCGCCCACGCGCAGGCCTGCTTCGACGCCGGCGGAACCGTGGTAATCGAGGAATACCTGGACGGCCCCGAGGTCTCCCTCTTTGTCCTGTCCGACGGACGGCATGTTGTTCCGCTGGCCCCGGCCCAGGACTTCAAGCGCATCTTCGATAACGACGAAGGTCCCAACACCGGCGGCATGGGCGCCTACTCCCCGCTGGAATGGGCACCCGCCAACCTGGTGGAAGACGTCATTGCCCGGGTGGCCCAGCCCACCGTGGACGAGATGGCTTCCCGCGGCACCCCCTTCGTCGGCGTGCTGTACTGTGGCCTGGCTCTGACGTCCCGCGGACTGCGGGTCATCGAATTCAACGCCCGGTTCGGCGATCCGGAAACCCAGGCCGTGCTGGCGCGCCTGAAGACACCGCTCGGCGGACTGCTGCTGGCAGCGGCCAAGGGCGAACTGGACGCGATGGAGCAGCTGAAGTGGGATGCGCGCACCGCAGTCGCCGTCGTCGTTGCGTCCGAAAACTACCCGGACACCCCACGCACCGGGGATCCGATCCTGGGCCTGGTGGAAGCCGAAGCGATCGAGGGCGTGCACGTCCTCCACGCCGGCACCGCCATCGAAGCCAACGAGATCGTCAGCGCCGGAGGGCGTGTGCTGGCCGTCGTGGCGCTGGGGGAGAATCTGGCCCAGGCCCGGCAGCTGGCCTATGGGGGTGTGGACGCCATTGAACTTGAGGGTTCCCAGCACCGCCGTGACATCGCGCTGAAGGCCGAACGCGGGGACATCACCGTGCCCGCCGGCAGCGCCGGCGTGGACAACGAACAGGACCTGGCATGAGCACCGCACGGCAGCTGGACGGCTGGACCCACACCTACTCCGGGAAGGTACGCGACCTGTACGTGCCCGCGGGTCCGGACGCCGCGCAGGACCGGGTGCTGGTTGTGGCCAGCGACCGGATCAGCGCCTATGACCACGTGCTCTCCAGCATCATCCCGGACAAGGGCCGGATCCTGACGCAGCTGAGCCTGTGGTGGTTCGATCAGCTGGGCAACGTCCCCAACCACGTTCTTTCCGCAGATGAGGGAGTGCCGGCCGAAGTGGCCGGCCGGGCCATGATCTGCAAGAAGCTGGAAATGTACCCCGTGGAAGCTATTGCCCGCGGCTACCTCACCGGCTCCGGGCTGGCCGAGTACCGCCAGTCGCAGACCGTATGCGACGTCCCGCTGCCCGCAGGGCTGGTGGACGGCTCGCGGATTGAACCGGCTATCTTCACCCCGTCGGCCAAGGCTGAGGTGGGCGAGCATGACGAGAACATCAATTACGACGCCGTCGTGGCCGCGGTGGGTGCCGAAACCGCCGCGCAGATCCGGGACCTGACCCTGGAGATCTACACCACGGCCGAGGCCATTGCCCGGGACCGCGGGATCATCCTGGCGGACACCAAGGTGGAGTTCGGCCTGGACCAGGCAACCGGGCTGGTGACCCTGGGCGATGAGGTGCTGACCCCGGATTCCTCGCGCTTCTGGGACGCCTCCCTGTACGAACCGGGCAAGGCCCAGCCGTCCTTCGACAAGCAGTACGTCCGTGACTGGCTCACCTCGCCCGAGTCCGGCTGGGACAAGGCATCGGACATCCCGCCGCCGGCCCTGCCCGCTGACGTCGTGGAACGCACCCGCGCACGCTACGTCGAGGCATACGAGCGGCTGACCGGGAAGGCGTTCGTCTAGGTTCCGCGTTACTGAAACACTGCAGGCTCCGGGTTTTCCCGGGGCCTGCAGTGCTTTCCGGGCGTTTTACCGTCCGTCGCGCGGACTTAGCGGAAGAACGTCAGGTGCGTGACGCCGTCGTCGGCTGCTTCTGAGCTGGCCTGGTAACCGTCTTCCAGACCGCGCAGGCCGTCCCACAGGTTGATGCCGCGGCCCAGCAGGATCGGCGTGATACCCACATGGACCCGGTCCACCAGCCCTGCTTCAAGGTACGTCTTGACCACTGTGGGGCCCCCGCCAATCCGCACGTCCTGGCCGCCGGCGGCGTCGACCGCCCGTTCCAGGGCTTCCTGCGGCGAGGCGGAAAGAAACTCGAACCGGGTGCCGTCGGGCATGTCGATGGGTTCGCGTGCGGCGTGCGTGAGGACAAAAACCGGGTATTGGAACGGGGTTTGGCTGCCCCACCAGCCCTTCCACTCGGGATCATCAGGGAAGTTGTGGAGCCCGAACATGCCCGCGCCCATGATCTCCGCTCCGATGCCCTCGAAATAGGCGGCGGTGTATTTGTCATCAACACCGGTGGTGCCCGTGCCGGGCTGGTGCATCACCCGCTCCTGAAACGTGCGGGTGGCTGTGTACGGCCCCACCAGCCTGCCCCAGTCTTCACCGAACGGGCTTTCCGGGGTCTGGTCCGTGGTGGTGGCGTAGCCATCCAGGGAGATATTCAGGTCAACGCGGACAGCCATGGGAACTCCTGGTGCCTTCGGGGATGCCCCGAGCATACTCTTCCGGGCAGCAAAAAGGGCCCATCAAAAATGATGGACCCTTTTGGTTTGGTCGGGGTGACAGGATTTGAACCTGCGACCTCGTCGTCCCGAACGACGCGCGCTACCAAGCTGCGCCACACCCCGTAACCACTGCCTGACCGGAGGTTTCCCTCCCGGCGAAGCAACTTTACAAGTGTACTCGACAACCCGGCGAAGCACGAAATCAGGCTCCGGGACGGGTCCGCGTTACACGAGGGAGTCCTGCCATGCGGCGTTCAGTGCGGCGAAGCGGCCCGTGCCGCTGGTCAGTTCCGCCGGTGTGCCGTCCTCGACGACTTCCCCTGAATCCATTACCAGCACCCGGTCCGCGATTTCCACGGTAGAGAGCCGGTGCGCAATGATCAGCGCCGTCCGGTTGCCCAGCAAGGTCTTCAGCCCCTGCTGGACCAGCCGCTCGCTGGGAACATCCAGGGAGGACGTCGCTTCATCCAGGATCAGCACTGCTGGATCGGCGAGGAACGCCCGCGCAAAGCTGATCAGCTGGCGCTGCCCGGCGGAAACCCGGCCGCCGCGTTTGTTCACATCAGTCTCGTAGCCTTCCGGCAGCGACTCGATGAAGTCGTGGGCGCCCACGGCCCGGGCGGCCGACTCGATCTCTTCCCGGGAAGCGCCGGGCTTGCCCAGGGCGATGTTCTCGGCGACGGACCCGCTGAACAGGAACGCTTCCTGCGTCACCATGACGACGGCGCGGCGCAGGTCCCGCTGGGCGAGGTCCCGCAGATCAGTCCCGTCCAGCAGGACAGCCCCGGCAGAGGGGTCATAGAACCGGGCGATCAGCTTGGCCAGCGTGGACTTGCCGGCGCCGGTCTGCCCCACCAGCGCCACAGTCTGGCCGGCGGGAATGTTAAGATCCAGGCGGGGGAGGACCAGGGGGCCGTCCCCGTAACGGAACTCAACGGCGTCGAACTTTACGTCGCCGGAGGCGTCCCGGAGTTCCACCGGATGCCTGGGCGGACGGACGGTGGGCACTTCCTCAAGCAGGCCGGAAACCTTCTCCAGGGCCGCGGAAGCGGACTGGAACGAGTTGTAGAACATGGCCATCTGGTCCACGGGCTGGAAGAACCGCTTGGCATAGAGCAGCAGGGCGAGCAGTGCTCCCACTTCCAGGCCGCCGTCGAGCACCCGGTAACCGCCCACCAGCAGCACCACGGCGACGGTCGCGTTGCCGATGAAGATCAGGCCGGGCTGGAACACACCGTTGAGGTTGATGGAGCGGAGTGTGGCCCGGCGGTAGTCCTCGGCCAGCTCGTCGTTCTTCTCGGCATTCACGGCTTCACGGCGGAACGCCTTCACCGCGCGGATGCCGGTCATCGTCTCCACGAAGTGGACGATCAGCTTCGCGGAGGTCACCCGGGAGGCCCGGTACGCGATCTGGGAGCGCTTTTGGTACCAGCGGGTCAGCAGGAACATCGGTACGAACGCGATGCAGAGCAGCACACCGGTGCGCCAGTCCAGCGCGAAGATGCTGATGGCCACGAAGACCATGTACATGGCTCCGGAAGCCAGTGAGCTGATGCCGGAGTCCAGCAGCTCGCGCAGCGCCTCCAGGTCCGAGGTCTGCCGGGAAATGATTCGGCCGGAGGTGTACTTCTCATGGAATTCAAGGCTGAGCCGCTGGGTGTGCCGGAACACGCGCAGCCGCAGGTCCAGCAGCATTGCCTGGCTGAGCTGGGCGGTGGACCGGACGTAGCCGGCGGTCAGTCCGGCCGCCAGGGCCGCGGCGAGCAAGTAGGTGCCGCCGGCCGCCAGCAGCGGCAGCGAGCTGCCGTTCTGCAGGGCAGGCAGGGCATGGTCGATGCCGAAGGCGATGATCGCGGGACCGGCGACGCGGGCGGCCTGGGAGAACACCACCAGGGCGATGGTGAAGATGAACCGGCCCCGGTTGGGGCGGACCAGGGACGCCAGCAGGGACAGCGAACGACGCCGCACGGCCCGGTTCCGCTCCTGGTCCAGGTTCAGGTCATCTTCTCCCGCCGTTCCGACGCCGGAGTTTGCCGGCTCCCCGGCGCGTGCCTGTTCCCCGGGGCTGGGCAGGGAAGCCCCGCCGCGGCGGATGCTGAACCGGCTCACCGGAGAACCTCGCTCTCATTCTCAAGCCCGCTGTCCAGGTCCTGCGGCGCGGCGGGCAGGCTGGCAATCACGTGGCGGTAGTGTTCGCTGCGGGCCAGCAGCTCAGCATGGGTGCCGACGGCGGTAATCCTGCCGTCCTGGATGAGGGCAACCCGGTCAGCGAGGGAGACGGTGGAGGGACGGTGGGCCACCACCAGCGTGGTGGTCTCCGCGAGGACTTCGCGCAGCCGGTGCTCCACCAGTTCCTCGGTGCGCACGTCCAGTGCCGAAAGCGGGTCATCCAGGACCAGCACCGTTGGCCGTGCAGCGATCGCCCGGGCCAGGGCCACGCGCTGGCGCTGCCCGCCGGAAAGGCTGAGCCCTTCCTCGCCGATCAGCGTGTCCACGCCGTCGGGCAGGGAATAGACGAACTGGGCCTGCGCCACCTCCAGGGCCTCACCGAGGAGTGCTTCGGCCTCGGCGCCGCTGCCGGCATCCGCGCCGAGCAGGACGTTCTCGCGGACCGAGCTGGAGAACAGGGTGGTGTCCTCAAAGGCCACGGACACAATCCGGCGCAGTTCCCGCAGCGGGTAGTCCCGCACGTCGACGCCGTCAATCCGGATGCTTCCGGCGGTGACATCGTACAGCCGGGGGACCAGCTGCAGCAGCGTGGACTTGCCGCTGCCGGTAATGCCGACCAGCGCCATGGTCTCGCCGGCGCGCAGGTCCAGGCTCACGCCGTCGAGCACGTCCCGGCGGTCCGGCGCAGCATCCGGGTAGGCGAAGTGCACGTCCTCGAAGGAGAGCTGGCCGTGTACTTCGTTCGGCTGCACCGGGTGCTGCGGATCGGTGATGGTGCGCCTGGCATCCATGACCTCGAAGTGCCGGTCGATCGCCGTTGCGGCCGTCAGCGTCATGGACAGCAGCGGACCCATGGACTCCACCGGTCCGGCAACCACTGCGGCGGTGGCGAAGAACGCCACCAGCGCTCCGATGCTCAGCTGTCCGTCATTGACCAGCAGGATGCCCAGGACCAGCGACACCGCCAGGGCAGCCTCCGGCAGCAGGGTCACCACCAAGGAGAACTTGGCGAGCGAATTTGCCTTGTACACCTCGGTCTGGCGCAGGCCCTCCGCCTGTTCCTCGAACGCGTCCAGCGCTTCGGAGCTGCGGCCGAAGGCCTTTAGCACACGGATGCCGTGCACCGACTCCTCGACGGTGGTGGCCAGGTCACCGGCCTGGTCCTGGCTTTTCCGTGACACCCGGCCGTAGAAACGGCGGAACTTGAAGCCGTACACGATGATCGGCACGGCTGCCAGCAGGAACACCAATGCCAGCTGCCAGGCGGTGAAGAACATGATGGTCACGCCAATAACCACGGTCAGCGCGGTGACAATCAGCATCAGCGCGCCGAACGCCATCCACCGCCGGATCAGGTTGAGGTCGCTCATGGCGCGGGAGAGCAGCTGACCCGAGCCCCACCGGTCGTGGAACGCGACGGAAAGGTCCTGCAGGTGCCGGTAGAAGGACGTCCGCAGGCCGGTCTCCACGATTGTGGACGGCGCGACGGCGAACTGCCGCCGCAGCGCCATGAACACTGCTTCCAGAGTGCCCAGCGCCAGGACGATGCCGGTGGCCCACCACAGGGCGGTGACCGCACCGCCGGGGGCAAGGTAGCTGTTGACCAGGACCCGGAGCACCTGCGGGATGGCCAGCGCCACGACGCTGGCGCCGACCGCGCAGAGTAAGCCCAGGAAGAGCCGGGGGAGAATCGGTTTGATGTGCGGGTACAGGCGCCCCAGGGATTGCCACAATGATGTCTGCGGGGGCATGAATCCTCTTCGAGATCGAGAGGTCCGCGCCGAGGGGTGCGGGCCGGATACCGCTCAATCCTAGGCCACGGGACCCCCGCCGCACGACGCCGCCGGCCCGAATCGGCCTCCCCCGCCGAAAGGCCAGTTACGGCTGGTTTCGGCGCTCTAAGGAGCCGTAACTGGCCTCTCGGCGGGGGTGAGCGTCATCAGCACGGCCTCGGGGCGGCAGGCAAAGCGCACTGGCGCGAACCGGGAGGTGCCGATTCCAGCTGAAACGTTCAGCGGGACGGTACGGCCGTTGTGTTCCCAGTCCGTGAGACCCTTAGCCCGCCACGTGGGGAGGTCACAGTTGCTGACCAGCGCTCCGTAGCCGGGAATGCAGACCTGCCCGCCGTGCGTGTGCCCGGCCAGGATCAGCTGCGCTCCGCCGTCGGTGAAGTAGTCCAGCACCCGCTGGTACGGGGCATGGGCGACGCCGATCCGCAGATGCCGGGCAGAGCCCGACGTCGAACTGCCGGCCGGGAAGCCCGCGTACCGGTCACGCCTCAGGTGCGGATCGTCCACGCCGGAGAAGTCCAGGCGCAGGCCGTTCAGGACCATGGACTGGTTCCGGTTGGTCAGGTCGATCCAGCCGGCGTTGCCGAAGGACGTGAACATGTCAGCCCAGGGCAGCTTGGCCGGGTTTTTCCGCAGCTTGGACGGTGAGGTGAAGTAGGTGAACGGGTTCTTCAGCACCGGTGCGTAGTAGTCGTTGGAGCCGGGGACAAACACACCGGGAAAACGCATCAGCGGCTTGAGTGCTTCCAGCAGCGGCGGAACCGCCTGCTGGTGGCTCAGGTTGTCCCCGGTGTTCACCACGAGATCCGGTTCCAGGTCTGCCAGGGACTGGAGCCAGCGGGTCTTGCGCTCCTGCCCGGGGACGTAGTGGATGTCCGAAAGGTGCAGGACCCGCATGGGCTTGCTGCCCGGAGGGAGCACAGCCAGGCTTTCCATGCGGATACCAAAGAGGTTCCGCTCGATGAGGGAGCCGTAGGCAAACGCCGCGGCGCCGGCGGCCGCGAAGCTGCCGGCGGCCCATGCGGCGGATCGAAGGACCGGGGCTACCGGATTATCTGCTGCCAAGGTCAGTCGTCGTTGTTCTGGTTGTTGCCGTTGTTGCCGTTGTCCCGGTTGTTGTCCCTGTTCGGGGCCGGGGAGCTGGGGGCCGGTCGGGCCGGGGCGGGCGCCTGTCCCACGATGCTGGCCGGCGGGTTGGTGAACGGATTGGCTTCATACTGGCCGGGGACCCGCTGGATGAAGTTCTTCCAGGACGGGCCGGCGATCAGCGAGCCGTCGATTTCCGGGTAGTACCGGCCGCCGATCAGCTTCTCAGACATGGAGGTGTTGTTGGCTTTCCAGTTCCCGATCCAGGAGGCGGTGGAGAGCCCGGTGCTGTAACCCATGAACCAGGTCTGGGACCGGTAGTCGTTGGTGCCGGTCTTGCCGGCGATGGGCACGCCTACCTGCAGGTTGAGGCCGGAGCCGTTGGTCATGACGCGCTGGGTCGCCATGTTCACGCCCTGGGCAACCTCCTTGCGCATGACCTGCTCGCAGTCCTCTTCGGGGACAGGGTATTCGGTGCCGTCGCTGCTCTTGACGGAGAGCAGGGCGCGCGGCTTGCACATCAGGCCCTCGGCGGCGAAGGTGGCGAAGCCGGTAGCCATGGAGAGCGGGGAAGCGTCGCCGCCGCCACCAAAGGTGGAGGGCGGGTTCACTGCCAGCATCTCGCGTTCACCGGACTGGCTCTTGCCGTTGTGCACGCCGGAGGCGAAGGCCATTTGCTGGAACTTGCACAGATCCAGTTCATTCGCCTCGGCCAGGGTGATGGTGTTGAAGGACTGTGCCAGGCCTTCCAGCACCGTGGTGTTCCGGTAGTTGGTGTCCCCGTAGTTAATGGGGGTCCAGGGATCCAGGATGGCGTACCGGCCGCCGGGCAGGCAGCTGGCATTCCAGGTGTGGCCTGCCGGGTAGGTCCGCTTTTGGCCGTTCAGCTGGGCGTTGAGCGTCTTGCCCGAATCGAGCCACGCAGCCACCGTGAACGGCTTGTAGGTGGAGCCGGGCTGGAACCCGCCCAGACCGTTGAGGTACTTGTTGGGGTCCCCGTCCTGGTAGACGTCCACGTTGAAGTTCTGCACCGAGTTGCCCGGAGCCAGCTCCGGCGTGTACCGGGTGTTCTGGGCCATCACCAGGATGTTGCCGGTACCCGGTTCAACACTGACCATCGAGTGGCCAATCTCTGCATCCGTGGTGTCCGGGTTCGCGGTTTCATTGATGGCCGCCTGAGCAGCGTTCTGCAGGGTGGGGTTGAGCGTGGTAGTGATGCTCAGCCCGCCGCGGTACAGCAGCTTTTCCCGGTCTTCACGCTCGGCGCCGTAGGTCTCGTCATTGAGAATCAGGTGGGTGACGTAGTCACAGAAGTAAGGTGCCTGGGCCGCGCCAACGCAGTTGCTCGGTACCGGGGTGAGGTTCAGCTCCAGCGGAGTCGCGACGGCGGCGTCGTGCTCTTCCTGGTTGATCCTGCCCTTATCCAGCATGGCGTCCAGCACCAGGTTCCGCCGGGCGAGGGAACGCTCCGGGTTCAGCTCCGGGCTGTAGTAAGTCGGTCCGTTGACCACGCCGGCCAGCAGCGCGGCCTGCGCAATGCTCAGGTCCTTGGCATCGACGTTGAAGAAGTAGCGGGAGGCCGCCTGCACGCCGAAAGTGGTGCCGCTGAACGGCACAATGTTGAAGTATCCCTCCAGGATTTCTTCCTTGCTGAGCTCCTTCTCCACGGCGATGGCCAGCTTGATCTCGCGCAGCTTGTCCCCGACGGTCTTCTGCCCGCTGAAGACCACCTCCCCGCCTTCCTGGAGGTTGGTGTCGATGATCACGTTGTTCACGTACTGCTGTGTGATGGTGGAAGCGCCGCGGGTGCGGTCCGAGGTGACGTTGGAGACAATGGCACTGAAGATGCCCTGCAGGTCTACGCCGCCGTGCTCGTAGTAGCGGTCGTCCTCGATGGCCAGCATCGCGTCGATCATGTGAGGGGAGACCTCGTCCAGCGTGATCGGCTGGCGGTTCTCCTCATACAGGGTGGCAATCAGCGACCCGTCGTTCGCGTAAATCCGGGAGGGCTCAGCCAGTGCTCCGCGCTGCAGCTCAGAGGGCAGCTGGTCGAAGAACTGGATGGAACCGGAAGCGGCGGTTCCCGCCGCAGCCGCGGCCGGGACAAGCAGTCCGGCAGCCAGGACACCGCACAGGGCACTCACGCCAAAGAAGGCGACGATCTTGCCCAGTGTTGTAGCAGTGTCAAAAAAAGGGGATTTGCTAGCTGCCATGCCGATCAGTCTACAAGCACGCGCTAGTCTTTGGATCATGAGCAAATGGGAATACTTCATTACACCGCTGCCTTTGCACACCCCCGGTGCCGTGCTGAACATGCACGGTGAGGAAGGGTGGGAGCTGGTGCAGATTACTCCGGCCCCGAACGGCACCGGTTCGGTTGCCTACATGAAGCGGGAGAAGGCCTGATGAGCACTGCTCCGGAGGCGGTTTCCGCCGTGGAGCAGCGCCTGGCTGAACTCGGCCTGGAACTGCCTCCGGTCGCTGCGCCGGTTGCGGCGTACGTGCCGGCGGTAGTCAGCGGAAACCACGTGTACACCTCAGGGCAGCTGCCCTTCATTGACGGTGCGCTGCCGGCCGCCGGCAAGGTCGGTGCGGAGGTCACGGCGGAAGATGCCAAGACCTACGCTGCCCGGTGCGCGGTGAACGCCCTGGCGGCCATCAAGGCGCAGATCGGTGACCTGGACCGCGTCACCCGGATCGTCAAGGTGGTGGGTTTCGTCGCTTCGGAACCGTCCTTCACGGGACAGCCCGGAGTCATTAACGGAGCGTCCGAGCTCCTGGGACAGGTATTCGGCGAGGCGGGAAGTCATGCCCGCTCCGCCGTCGGCGTGGCAGTGCTGCCGCTGGACGCGCCGGTGGAAGTGGAAGTGATCGCTGAGTTTGCCTAACGTCTCCACCCGGCATTTCCAGCTGCCTCCCTGGCAACAGGGCGCAGCGCAAAGCTGGTTTGAACGCGGCGAAGGAGCCGCCCGCAAGCCGCGGGCGGCGTCGTCCGTGCTGCTGCTGCGCGACTCGCGGCAGGGTGCGGAAGTTTTCCTGCGCTACCGCCGCGGCGAATCCCCGCTGGGGAAGATCGCCTTTCCCGGCGGGAGCCTGGAAGAGTCCGACGGCGATCCGGTTACCTGGTACGGGCCGTCTCCGGCCGAGTGGGCCAGGGCGCTGGGCATGGACGATCCGCAGGAAGCCCGCCGCCACGTCGTGGCGGCGGCCAGGGAACTCTTCGAAGAGACCGGCGTGCTGCTGGCGGGTCCGGATGAGTCGTCCCTGCTTGAAAGCAACCGGGGCCCGGAGTGGATGGCTGCGCGGGAGGCTATTGCCTCCGGCGACGAGTCCTTCCCGCGCCTGCTGACCCGCCGCGGACTCGGACTTCGCAGCGACCTGCTGCGTCCGCTGACGCACTGGCTTACGGCGGACTTCGCCCTGCGCCGGTTCGACACCCGCTATTTCGCCGCTGTCCAGCCGCAGGGCCAGGACACCTCACTGCTGGAGTCCAAGGGCATCTGGGGCCAGTGGCGGGTAGCGGCTGGGGAAATTGAACGTGCCGGCACCTCGGCGCTGGGCGACGAGGTAGACCAGCCGGACACGGTTGGGCTGACCCTTGAGCAGCTCACCGTTCCCGCCGTGGCGCTGATGATCGAAAAGCTGGCCAAGGCCCGCGGCTGCATTGCCTACCTGGCACACCGCCGCGCGAACGAGGTGTTCCAGCCGCAGCTGGTAGAGATTGGCGGCGGCTACGCACTGCAGGTCACAGCCGCAGACACCGCGGAAGGCTCAGGCCACCGGGGCCGCTGAACGCCGTTCCGGACCGTCGGTAATACAAAAAGCGGCACCGCTTCCGTGAGGGAAGCGGTG
>JBELYP010000071.1:0-16214 GCA_040273995.1 Arthrobacter sp. | reverse complement strand
GGCGGCGAGCCGGCCCCATCGGGCCGGCTCTCCGCCGTTTAGGCCAAGTCGTACGCTTATGCAGGTTCCCCGAGTACCGGCGTCGAGCCCTGAGAATCATGCCGTACAAGTGAATCCCGGACCCCGGGGCTTCCGCTTCCGCCAAGCCGGGCAAGGTACCCGGCGAACCGGTACAGGTCCTCCGTGGACCAGGAGCCCAGCACGGCAGGATCAAGCATGATGCCGGTCTGGACGGCGGTGACCCGCTCGCTGGCGGCCGCGGTCAGCACCAGTACCCGGGCCCGGCCGTCAGCAGGATCGGGCTGGACCTCGATCAGGCCCAGCCGCTCGAGCTGGCGTGACTGCCGGCTAATGACGCTCTTGTCCACCATCAGATGTTCAGCCACTGCACCCGAGTGCAGGGGTCCGGACCGTTTGAGCAGCTGGACTACCTTCAGCCCGAACAGCGACAGCGACGGATCAACGCCGCGGGCTGCTTCGAGCATCCGGGCCCGGACCACCTCGGTAAGCCGGCGCAGATTCGATTCAACCTCGCGCTGCGCCTGCTCCCGGGAGGGCTTCACCGGGTTCATTTTCCGGCGCGTTCCCGGGCCGGCTGGCAGGGAGATGAAGACGGATCGACCAGACCGACGGAGCCTGTCGCGGCGGCGGAGAGTGCCTGTTCGGCGGACTCGACTTCCGCAGCGCGTTCTGCGTGCGCAGCTCCAGCGGCGGCCTCGCCGCCGCTGGCTGTCCCGCGTGCAGCCGCCCTGTCCGCGGCAGCTTTCTTCAGCTGCACGGCGTTCTGGCGGCCCAGCTTCGCATTCGGAAGGATGATCACGGCAATCAGGGTGACGGCGGCCAGCGGCACGCTGTACATAAAGACGTCTCCGACGCCGACTCCGTAGGCGCTCTCAACCACGGTGGCGATGGCTGCAGGCAGTTCAGAGATCTTCGGAATGGTGCCGCTGCCAAGCGCAGCGGCGGCGGCCGCCTGGTCGGCGGGTGCCAGCGCGGTGATGCCGTCCTTTATCTGCGACGACACAATGGTGCCCAGCACCGAACCGAGGACCGAGACGCCCACGGTGCCGCCGAGGCTGCGGAAGAAGGTGACGGCGCTTGTTGCGACGCCAAGATTCTTCACCTCGATTGAGTTCTGTACTACCAGCACAAGGTTCTGCATCAGCATGCCAAGACCGGCACCAAGCACGGCCATGTAGATCCCCACCAGCACCAGGCTGGTTTCGTACGTCAGAGTGCCCAGCAGGACGGTTCCCAGCACAGTGAGGACTGCACCGGAGATCATGATGGCCTTCCACTTGCCGGTCCGGCTGATGATTGTGCCGAAGAGGGTGGAAGCGATCAGCAGCCCCGCCATCATGGGGATGGTGAGCAGGCCGGACTGGGTCGGGGTCGCTCCCCGGGCCAGCTGCATGTACTGGGCCAGGAACACCGAAGTGCCGAACATAGAAACACCAACAGAGATGCTGGCGACCACGGCAAGCGTGAAGGTGCGGTTCTTGAACATGGACAGCGGGATGATCGGCTCCGGGGACTTGAACTCCACCAGGACGGCAGCGATCAGCAGGACCGCGGAACCGGCCACCATCAGGAAGGATGCCAGCGAGGCCCACTCAAACTGGTTGCCTGCCAGAGTCACCCAGACCATCAGCAGCGAAACGCCGCCGGCGATCAGGACTGCACCGAGGTAGTCGATGTGGACCTTGCGCTTGGCATGCCTGGGCAGGTGCAGGGTGAGCTGGAGCAGGATGATGGCGGCGATGGCCACGGGGAGGGCGATGAAGAAGTTCCAGCGCCAGCCGAAGGCATCGGTTACGACGCCGCCAAGCAGCGGTCCGCCGACGGTTCCCACGGCCATGACGGCACCAAACAGCCCTGCGTATTTGCCTCGGTCCCGCGGGCTGATGATATCCGCCATGATGATCTGGCTCAGCGCGGCGAGTCCGCCGGCACCCAGCCCCTGCAGAACACGGAAGACAATAAGCGTCCCGGTGCCCTGGGAAAAACCAGCCAGGGCAGATCCCAGGACGAAGATACCCAGCGCCAGCTGGATGAGCAGCTTCCGGTTAAACAGGTCCGCGAACTTTCCCCACAGCGGCGTCGAAACGGTCGTCGCGAGCAGCGTTCCGGTGACCACCCAGGTGTAGGCCGACTGGTCGCCGTCGAGGTCGGAAATGATCAGCGGCAGTGACGTGGAAACCACGGTTCCGGCAAGGATTGAGACGAACATGCCCAGGAGCAGTCCGGACAGGGACTCCAGCACCTGGCGGTGTGTCATGGATCCGTCGGGCGAGACGGTTCGCTTGGGCCTCTTCACCTTTGCCTGCTTTTCAGGCGGAACTGTGGACGTGTTAACTGCGGGCGGCATCGGACTCCTGGTGATAGTTGATTTAGGTCAACTATACAAGTGGTTGCTTTAGACAACTACTTTGGTGGCGAAAGGCACACATCGAGTCCCAAACTTCGCGAAACCGGAGTCCTCCGACACTGCGGCCCGGCGGGTAGGGTCAGTATTACTGGACGCCCCGAGGAAAGGACCCGCCCGTGGTCTCCATCGCCTGGTTCCGCGACGATCTGCGCACTGCGGACCACCCCGCCCTGCTGGCAGCGGCCCATGAGGGCGGCACCGTGGCGCTCTATGTCCTGGACCAGGAGTCACCGGGCATCCGGGCCCTGGGCTCCGCAGCCAAATGGTGGCTTCACCATGCGCTGGACGCTCTGCGAAATGATTTGGATGCCCTGGGCATTCCCCTGGTGCTCCTGCGCGGCCCCGCCGTGGAGGTTGTTCCGGCCTTCATAAACGAGTCCGGCGCCGGCCACATTTTCTGGAACCGCCGATACGGTGGCCCGGAACGCGAGGTGGACACAGCGGTCAAGGAATGGGCTGCGGAGAACAGCATCCACGCAGAGAGTTTCCAGGCGTCACTGCTGCATGAGCCGTGGACTGTCCGCACCGGAGGGGGCGGGCCGTACCGGGTCTTCACGCCGTTCTGGCGCGCCGTTTCCGCCCATGATTTCCGCGCCCCGCTGGACGCGCCCGCAAAGACCGGCGCGGCGCCGTCGGGCCTCCCTTCCGGTGAGGACCTGGACAGCTGGAACCTGCTGCCCAAGAACCCCGACTGGTCCACGGGCCTGGCGGAGGCCTGGACGCCGGGGGAAGGAGCCGGCCTTGAGGTGCTGGAGGATTTTCTCTCCGGTCCGGTCCAGGATTACGACGACGGCCGGGACCGCCCGGCGAAGCCCGGAACCAGCCGCCTCTCCCCCTACCTGCGGTGGGGCCACGTCAGTCCGTTCCAGGTCTGGCACGCGCTGGCGAAGGTCCGCGGGAACGGCCCGGGACCGGATGTGTTCGGCACGGAGATCGGCTGGCGGGAATTCTGCTGGCACCAGCTCTTCCACAACCCGGATCTCGCAACCAGGAACCTGAGACCCGCGTTCGACGGTTTTCCCTGGGAACATCCGGGGGACGCCGCGCAGACTCCTCCGGTGCTGCGCGGCCGCGGACTGGACGCACCGGATGAATCCCGGCCGGACACCTTCAATCCCTTGGACGCATGGAAGGCCGGGCTCACCGGCATTCCGTTGGTTGATGCCGGGCAGCGGCAGCTCTGGACCATGGGCTGGATGCACAACCGGGTACGGATGGTGGCGGCGAGTTTCCTGATCAAGAACCTGGGCATCCACTGGCGGGTGGGCGAGGAATGGTTCTGGGAGACCCTCGTGGACGCCGACCCGGCGAGCAACCCGGCGAACTGGCAGTGGGTCGCCGGATCCGGCGCGGACGCCGCGCCCTTCTTCCGGATCTTCAACCCGGAAACGCAGGCAAAGCGCTTTGATCCCGACGGCGCCTATATCTCCCGCTGGGTGCCCGAGGCCCTCACCCCCGCCTACCCCGAGCCGCTGGTTGACCTGAAGGAATCACGCCGTCATGCCCTGGATGCCTACGAAAGCATCCGCTGAGCCAGTCCCATTGAGATTCCCGGCGAAGACCGGCAGTGCGCCCCGCTGCCCTTCCGGCCCGGACAGGGACCGGACTACCTTGGGCTGCACACGGCCCAGCCACCCACGGGAGGCAAGATGTCCCAGCACCCCTCCTCACCGGCAGGCAGCGGGCAGCCTGCCCGAACCGACGTCGAAGCGGCGCTGGTGGTTCCTGGTGTTCTTCTGGGCCGCGCTGGCCTACCTGGTACTCCCCCGGCTCCACCGGATCCTGACCCGGATCTACGTTCCGGACTATTTCATGGGCCGAACACGAACCAGCGACGGCCTGTTCGGCGATCCCGTCAACCTGGCCCTCAACGGGCAATCCGGGCAGGTGCATGCCGCCATGCGCCACGCCGGATGGACCATGGCCGATCCGGTGAACCTGGCCAGCAGCCGCAGAATCGTCACGGCAACCCTTCTGCGGCGCAGTTATGACGCGGCGCCAGTGTCCCCGCTGTTCCTCTTCGAGCGCCAGCAGGACTTCGCCTATCAGCAGGAAGTAGACGGCAACCCCGGCAAACGCCACCACATCCGTTTCTGGAGGTGTCCCGATGGCTGGAAACTGCCCGGAGGCATCGCCGTCGGCTGGCTGACCGCTGCCTCCTATGACCGCGCCGTCGGCCTTTCCTACTTTACCCTCCAGGTGACCCACCGGATCAGTGCAGATATCGACGGCGAACGCGACCACGTGATGGAATCGCTGCTGGGTGCATCCGAGGCAGTATCTGTGTTCGTTATCCAGGATTTCTCCTCCGGCTACCATTCCCGCAACGGCGGCGGAGACAGTATCCGCACCGACGGAAATCTGCCCATCCTTGACCTGACCCGGCTGAAACCGGAACCGGTTGCCGCCGGCGCGCATGCGCGGCACCTGCTCCGCCGTCCCGGCCCTGTGGTGGTCGGGGCTGCGCTCGTGCTGCTGAGGGTTGTGGCGGCCCTGGCCGTGGCGGGGCTGCTGTTCACGGGCTCGGCCGAACGCACCTGGGTGGCTGACCTTTCCGGAAGCGACCGGGAGCTCTTCAACAGCGCTGAGGCTTATGTGCCTGCCGGCGTCGCCCTGCTGGTCTTTTCACTGTTCGAGTCAACGCTCGCCATCCTGATTCTGCGCGGGACGAACTGGGCGCGGCTCACGGCCATGTCCCTGAGCTCGGTGTCCATTCTGCTGCAGGTCGCCGCGTTCTTCGCCGGTCAGGCAGCAGAGGTCCCGCAGAGCGACCGGCCGGCCTACGCACTGGATGTGCTGATCCTGCTGGCACTGTCCAGCGACCGGGCGCGCGTATATTCACACAGAAAACGAGATGGCAGAAACTGCCCGTTAGAGCGTTCTAACGGGCAGTTTCTGCCATCTCGGAGAAGGGGGTAGGACCTTAGCTGAGCTTGGAGGCCACCAGTGCGGTCAGATCCACGAGGCGGGAAGAGTAGCCCCACTCGTTGTCGTACCAGCCCACAATCTTCACCTGGTTGCCCTGGACCTTGGTGAGTCCGGAGTCGAAGATGCAGGAGGCCGGGTCCCCGACGATGTCTGAGGAGACGATCGGATCCTCGGTGTAGGTAAGGATTCCGGACCAGCGCTCGCAGGCCGCTGCGGTCCGGAAAGCCTCGTTGACTTCCTCGGCCGTGGTTTCGCGGCTCACCGTGACGGTCAGGTCCGTGGCGGAACCGGTGGGGACCGGAACGCGCATGGCGTAGCCGTCCAGCTTGCCCTTGAGCTCGGGAAGAACCACGCCGATGGCCTTTGCTGCACCGGTGGACGTCGGGATGACGTTCAGGGCTGCGGCCCGGGCACGGCGGAGGTCACGGTGCGGGGAGTCCTGCAGGTTCTGGTCGGCGGTGTAGGCGTGGATGGTGGTCATCAGGCCCTGCTCAATGCCGAACTCACGGTTCAGTACATCCGCCATCGGCGCCAGGCAGTTGGTGGTGCAGGAAGCGTTCGAGATGATGTTGTGCTTCTCGGGGTCGTAGTCGCCGTCGTTCACACCCATCACCACGGTGAAGTCCTCGTCCTTCGCCGGAGCGGAGATCAGGACCTTCCGGGCGCCGGCCGCGATGTGCTTCTCAGCGTCTGCCGCCTTGGTGAACAGGCCGGTGGACTCGATCACGATGTCCACGCCAAGGTCGCCCCAGGGCAGGCTTCCCGGGTCACGCTCGGCAAGGACCTTGATGGTCTGGTTCCCCACCTTGAGGTCACCGTCCACCACGCTTACGGCTTCAGCGAGGCGGCCCGCAACCGAGTCGTACTTCAGCAGGTGTGCCAGCTGTTCCGGATCTGCCAGGTCATTGACGGCTACAACCTGGAACCCGTTCTCGCTGTGCAGGGCGGCGCGAAGGAAATTGCGCCCAATGCGGCCAAAACCGTTGATTCCGACTCGGATACTCACAGGGGCCTCCTGAAGGCTCGATTAGATTTAGAGACTAAATATATGAACTAGTACAATTATGCTGTTATTCCTGCCACTCGTCAAAGGGGACCTAACTTTGGACGTTTTCGCCAGCACTCCGCAGCTGCTGCGCCGCACCAATCTGCGCTCTGTCCTCGACGTACTGCGCTCCGTTCCCTCTGCCACCGGCACCGACCTCATTGAGGCCACCGGACTGACCCGGGCCACGGTCATCGCTGTCTGCGACGACCTCATTGCCCGCGGCTGGGCCCGGGAAGCTGAGTCTCCCCGGCTGGGCGGTCAGAAAGGCCGCCCGGCGCGCCGGTTCGAGTTCAACGAGAGCGCGGGCTTTGTCCTTGGGCTCGACGTCGGCCTGGCCACCGTACGCGTTGTGGTCTCTGACCTGGCCGGCAACGTGGTGGGAGGCACCGAGACCCGCTTCCCGCACCACGGGGGCACTCCGGCGGACCGGCGTTCCGATGTCATTGCTGCCACCCGGGCAGCACTGGACGACGCCGGCGTCCCGGCACCCAGCGTCCTGGCGGTTGCCCTGGGCATCGCTGCACAGGTCACCCCCGAAGGGACCATCGCCCCCGGGCAGGAGCTTGAACCCATGTTTGACCTGGGGCTGACGCAGGAATTCGGTGAAGGCTTCGGCTGGCCGGTCCTGGTAGAGAATGACGCCAAACTGGCTGCCCTCGCCGAGCGCTGGCGCGGATCCGGGGCGGACGAAAGCAACCTGGCCGTCATCCTGGCCGGCGAACGCCTGGGCGCAGGAATCATCGAGTCCGGCCGGCTGGTCCACGGGGCGCTGGGCCGGGCCGGCACCATGGGCGGCCTTGAACTGGTGGACGGCGTGGGCAATCAGGACGGCATTGCCAAGCTTGCCCGCCTTTGGGGTACTGCCGCACTGGATGCGGGCCATGACGGGATGATCCGCCAGCTGGTGGGAACCCACACCAACCGAGTTTCAGCCCGCTATGTCTTCGAAGCCGCCTCGGCGGGTGACGAGACCGCGGCCGAAATCCTGGACCGGATCGGCAAACGCATGGCGCGGGTCCTGGCACTGGTCTCCACCTTCTTTGACCCCCGGCTCATAGTCATTGGCGGCGCTGTGGCCGCTTCAGCCACCGCCCTTCTTCCCGTCATGACGGACGAACTGGCCCGCTATGTTCCGGACCCGCCCCGGCTCGCGGTCTCGGAACTTGGCGAAATGCTGGTGGCCACCGGAGCAGTCCGGCTGGCACTGGACTATGTGGAGGCACGGCTGCTGGATCTGCGGCCCGGCGGCGGCGCGGAGTCTTCTGCCGCCCCGTCCCCTTCCCCGGAGCGAGGCATCCCGGCCTAGACTTGCCGTGCGCCCCGAGCAGGCGGCGCATCGGGACGGCGGAGGTCTGATGAAAACGATTGGGCGCACCGAGCTGCTTAGGCGGCGCGCTGGCAGCCAAGGGCTGGGCAGGCAGACCGCATTTGAGAGTACTACCGCTGCGGTTAGCCGTCTCCTAGCTCTGCAGGGGCAGGACCTTCCCGGTGCGCTTTGGTCATTGGGCGGGCGGACGGGGAATACCCAGGACCAGGTGCGTGCCGCGTTCGATGACGCCTCACTGGTGCGGACCTGGCCTTTCCGCGGAACCCTGCACGTCGTGGCGGCGGAGGATGTGCACTGGATCCTGGCGCTGACAGCCGAGCGGACTGTTCGCTCCGCAGCCCGGCGCCATGCCGAACTCGACCTGGACCAGCGCACCTTTGACCGGGCGGCGGATGTTGCCCGCGAGGTGCTCTCCGGCCGCCGAGCTCTGAGCCGCAGGAGCCTGCTGGAGGCTTTCGGGTCCGCCGGGATTTCGACGGCGGGGCAACGCGGCTACCACCTCCTGTGGCACCTTTCCATTACCGGCACCACCGTCCTGGGGCCGTTCGACGGCGCGGAGCAGCAGTTTGTGCTTCTCGATGAGTGGGTGCGCAAACGCAGGAACCTGGACGTCGACGAGGCCCTGGCTGAGCTGGTGCGGCGCTACTTCACCGGCCGTTCACCGGCCACCACCGCGGACATGCTCTGGTGGTGCAAACTCCCGGTCACCGCGATCCGGCGTGGCATTGCCGCCTGCGGTGCGGCGCTGGAGGCAGTGGAGTACGACTGCGATGCCTATTGGCAGCCCGCGCAGCCGCGGGCGGATGCCGATGACGCCCGGCTTCCTGACGCCGTGCTGCAGCCGGGTATGGAAGGTTCCTGAACAGCGCGGTGACAGTCAAGAGGTCCTTGCAGCTGCACTACACTACCCAAGCCGGGCGAGCAGCGCGTCCAGCACCTGGCCCTGCCCTTTGACGAGCCTTGTCCGGGCTTCACCGGCGGCGAACCAGCCGGCGCGGTCAACTTCCGGAAACTCCCGGAATTTCCCGGACCCCGCAGGCCATTCGAGAACAAAAGTGTTGCTGCGGATTGCCCGGTCAGGGAAATCCGCAGCAGCCGTGAACACCGTGACCGACTTCGCCGAGGACTGCCGGAACGTTCCCAGCAGCTCGTACTCGGCCTCCGGCGCCGGCCATCCCATCTCTTCTTCAAACTCACGGAGGGCAGCGGTGAATGGTTCTTCCGGCACGGTGAACTCGCCCTTGGGCAGGGACCAGGAGTGCTCCTCTTTCCGGGACCAAAACGGCCCACCCATGTGCGCGATCCACACCTGCACCCCGCCGCCGGCTTTCCCAGGGACGCGGCGGTACAGCAGCAGTCCTGCACTGGTGCGCATACGCATCTGCTCCATCGTCGCTCGACAGCCGGACAGCAGCAGGGCCGACTGACCACCTGCCTCTCCGCCACGGCCGGCAGCCATCACCCAGCCTGCCTGCGTGCACCTAGCCTTCGAGCATGGCGACGGAGCGGTTCCACAGGTCCAGTGCCAGCGCGTGGTCGCTGGCCAGTTTGTTGGCCCGGGCCGGCTTGGACCGGACGAAATACCTGCCGGTCGGGTAGTCAGCACCAGGGGTGCCCTCGGCGAGGAACACCAGCGTCTGGGCCCCCTTCTCCGGACTCTGCAGGAACCGGCCAAGAATCCCCTGATAAACAGACCGCATGGCGGATCCTTCCGCACTGGAGAAGCCGGACCCGATGACACCCGGGTGGAAGGCCGTGGCGGTGGCTCCGGCCGCACGGTAGCGCCGGTCGAACTCCTCCGTGAAGAGGATCTGCTCCAGCTTCGAGTTACCGTAGGCCCGCTGTGGGGTGTATTCCTTTTCCTCTTCCAGATCGGTGATGTCCAGTTTGGCGAACAGCCGGTTCGCCGCACTGGAGGTATTGATCACCGTTCCCCGGGATTCAATGAGCCGGGTGGTCAGCAGCCGGGTCAGCAGGAACGGGGCCAGATAGTTCACCTGGAACGTCATCTCATGGCCGTCCGCGGTGACCTGCCGCTCCCTGCCGAAGATAGCCCCGGCGTTGTTCGCCAGCACATCGATACGCGGGTAGCGCTGCAGCAAATCCGAGGCCAGGGAACGGACCTGGCCCAGGTCCGCGAAGTCTGCAGTGAAGTACTCGCTGCCAATGTCCTGGGCGACGGCGGAAGTCTTCTCCAGGGACCGGCCCACCGGCACTACGTGGTGGCCGTCCCGGGCGAGCCTGCGTGCGGCCGCTGCCCCCACGCCGTCGGACGCGCCGGTGATCACGATGGTCTTGGGAGCCACACGGGCCTGCTTTCACTGGATTGGCGGAACGGCCTCACATTAGTCCCGCACCTGCCTCAAGGCTACATTCCGCGGGCAGGATCACGGCGCGCCTGCCCTGAACCATCTCCGGACCTGTAGATTGCCCGCCATGACCTACGAACCCTGGCTGACCTACTTCCGCGCCAACCCCTCACGCCAGCGAATCTTCGATGATGCGCTCGACTGGAGCCGGAAATCACCGCTGACCCCCGCCCAGGCAAGCATGATTGCCCGCTCACTCCAGCGGTTCGAGCTGGGCGAAGGCGGCGACGGCGGGAAACTCCTGGCCAAGGCCGCCCGGGCCGGAGACCCCGTCTATACGGCGGCCCTCAAGCTGTTTGTGGTGGAGGAACAGAAACACTCGGCACTGTTCCTGAGGGCATTGCAGTACCTGTCCGCCGCGCCGCTGGCGTCCCACTGGTCAGACCGGGCTTTTGTTCTGCTTCGCAGGTCGCTTGGACTGCGGATGGAACTGATGCTTTTCCTGGTGGCTGAGTCCGTGGCCCTTGAGTATTTCCGCGCGCTCCGGGACGGCGCGCCGGATCCGGTGATCCGATGCTCGGTGCACGTGTCTTCAGCGACGAGGTTGAACACATCCGCTTTCAAATCCACCGGCTCACCGACGGCTACGCCGGCACGCCCGCGATAGTGCGCAGGCTTGTCCATGGGGCGTGGTGGATTCTCGCGCTCGGTGCCGCAGTGGTTCTGTCCTGGGACCACCGCGGCGCGCTTCGGGTGTGCGGGATGCCGCCCCGGCGCTTCCTGCCGGCCGCGCTACGGTCCTTTGCCGCGGCGTCGTCGGAGGTGATGGCCCGCAGTGGCAAGGTTGGTCCCTCTGCCGGCGCCTTCATGGACCCAGTCATCCCGAAGGCCGGACCGGCCGCCGAGAAAAGGACGTGAGCCGCCCGGCCCGAATCGTCAGGACACCGGCCGGCGCCGCCAGTACGCTGCGACCAGCGCCCCCGACACGTTGTGCCAGACCGAGAACACCGCGGCCGGCAGGGCAGCTTCAGGACTGAAGTACTCCCGGGCCAGGCCCGCAGCCAGTCCGGAGTTCTGCATGCCCACCTCAACTCCCATGGTGCGCCGGGAAGCCACCGGCAGCCTGAACAGCCGGGCGGCACCGTACCCCAGCCCGAGCCCCAGCCCGTTGTGCAGCACCACGGCCAGCAGGATCAGCCACCCCGCGGTCAGGATGGCGGCAGCACTTCCTGCCACCACGGCCACGACCACGAAGGTGATCGCGGCGACGGAGATCCACGGCAGGACCGGAAGGACGCGGTCGACGGCGCGGGGAACCAGGTAGCGGATCAGCAGCCCCAGCAGCACCGGAATCAGCACAATCTGCACGATGGACAGTGCCATGGAACCGGCGTCGACCGCCATATACCGGCCGGCGAGCCAGAGTGCGAGCAGCGGTGTGAAGAGCGGAGCGAGCAGCGTGGAAACAGAGGTCATCGCGACCGAGAGCGCCACGTTTCCGCGGGCCAGGTACGTGACAACATTGGACGCTGTGCCGCCCGGCGCGCAGCCCACAAGAATGACCCCGGCCGCGAGTTCCGGCGAGAGCTGCAGCGCCCAGGCGATTCCCAGCCCGAGCAGCGGCATGATCAGGAACTGCGCCACCACCCCCAGCAGCACCGGCAGCGGCTGGCGGACCACCATGGCGAAGTCCGGCAGGGTGAGGGTCAGCCCCATGCCGAACATGATCACCATTAGTCCGGGGTTGATCAGCGGGGCGAGCGAGGTGAACGGATCCGGGAATGCCAGCGCCACCGCTCCCCCGGCCAGGATCAGCAGCGGGAACACTGTTACTGCTATCCGGGCGCTGCGTTCCTCCGCTGCGCGGACTGGTCTGGGGACGGTGGTTTTCGAGGTTCCGGCCATGGCGAACATGCTGGCACGGCCGGCACGAGCAGACCTAACGACTCGCCGCAGGGCAGGCGAGGGCGTTTTCATGGCAGGATCTGCATATGTCTGAACGCCTGATGCTTCTTGATACGGCTTCGCTGTACTTCCGTGCCTTCTACGGGCTGCCGGATTCGCTGCGCCGGGAGGACGGTACCCCGGTGAATGCTGTCCGCGGCCTGGCGGACATGATTGCCCGGCTGGTTACGGACTACGAACCGACCCATTTGGTGGCCTGCTGGGACGAGAACTGGCGGCCGCAGTGGCGGGTAGACCTGCTGCCGTCCTACAAGGACCACCGGGTTGCCGGGAGGGTTGAAGACGGTCCGGACGTCGAGGAAGTACCGGATGCCCTCCAGGCACAGATACCTATGATCCGGAAGGTCCTGGCCCTAGCCGGAATCACGGTGGTGGGTTTCCCGGACCATGAGGCAGACGATGTGATCGGCAGCTACGCGGCGCAGGCGTCCATGCCCGTCGACGTCGTGACCGGAGACCGGGATCTGTTCCAGGTGATCGACGACGCCCGGCAGGTTCGGGTGCTATACACCGCGGGGGGCATGAAAAACCTGAAGGTGATGGACGACGCCGCCGTCGTCGCCAAATACCGCGTGCTTCCCGAGCAGTACGCGGACTACGCGACCCTTCGGGGTGACAGTTCCGACGGGTTGCCCGGGGTTCCGGGGATCGGGGAAAAAACTGCCTCATCCCTGCTGGCGGAGTTCGGGACGCTCGATTCGCTGCTGCACGCGGCAAAAAAGGAGGACGGCGGCGTCTCCTCGGCAGTGCGGACGAAACTTGCCGCGGCGCGGGAATACCTCGAGGCCGCGCCAACCGTTGTGCGGATTGTGCGCGGCCTCGAGCTGCCCTCCCTGGAGGACGCCGGTGCCAGGCTTCAGCCGGCCGGAGAGGACCAGCGGACCGAACTGACGGAGCTGGCCGGTCAATGGAACCTTGGCAGCTCCATTGACCGGCTGCTGCACGCCCTGGACCCGGCGGATTGATCCGGCCTAGTACCTGGCGATGAAGCGCCCGATGACGCCGCCGGCACGCAGCTTGTCGATCGCTTCCGGAATCTCGGCCTGGGTGATGATGTTCATCGGCGGGTTCAGCTTGCCGGACTTCATCAGTTCGTACAGGGCTTCAAGGTCTTCCTTGGTGCCGGACTTGGATCCCTTGATGCTCAGCTGGTTGATGATGATCGGGTACGTGTTAATGGTCGCTTCCAGGCGTCCCATGCCTACCTGCACCAGCGTGCCGAACTCGGCCAGGGTCTCGATGGCCTGGGAAGTGGTGGTGCCGAAGCCGGCGTAGTCCACAATCAGGTCAAGGCCCTTGTCCTTGAACTCGGTGATGGATTCGGCAACGCCGGCCAGACCGATTTCGTCGGCGAGCTTGCGCGTTTCGGCGTTGATTTCAGCGCCGTAGACCTCGGCGCCGGAAAGGACGGCAACGCGCGCACCGATGTAGCCGAGTCCGCCCAGGCCAATGACGCCCACCTTCATGCCGGCCTTGGCTCCGCCGACAGCCATGATCGCGTGGTAGGCGGTCAGGCCGGCATCCGTTGCCATTGCAGCGAGGTCGAACGGGACCTCGTCCGGGAGCTTCACCAGGTTGTCGTCAGTGGCAACCAGCTTCGGAGCGAAACCTCCGTCCCACTTGCCGTAACCCAGGGCATCGCCGTCGCTCATGACGGGGGCGAGGCCTACCCGGTCGCCGACCTTCCAGTGCTCCATCCCGGGGCCAACCTCGGTGATGACACCGGCGTTCTCGTGGCCCATGGTCCGCGGAAGTTCAAAGAACAGCGGCATCCATCCCGGATCGTCCAGGGCTGTGACGTCAGAGTGGCAAACGCCTGCCGCCTTGACTTCCACAACCACCTGCCCGGGACCTGCGTGGGGTTCGGGGACATCGTTAAGTTCCAGCGGCTTGTTTGTGCCGGTGAACTGCCATGCCTTCATGGGGCATCTCCTTCTCAGTAGCTCGTGTGGAACCCCTTGGGTCCAGGTGCCCCACAATTTCACCCTACGCCCGCCGTGACACTGAAAAGCGCCCCCACGGATGTGAATACGAGCACGTCGGAGCCCCTTATGCAGCCCTTGCCGGGATATCCTGCCGGAAAGACCAGCGCGTTTGAACGGGGAGCAATGCAGAAACACCGGAGAACCGCAGCAGCGGGCACCCAGGCTCCGGCACCTCCCTCCCAGCGGCGGGTCCTCACCGTCCTGGTTGCGGGCCAGATTCTGGGCGGCGTCGGAATGGGTGCAACCCTGTCGCTTGGGGCGCTGCTCGCCGCCGCACTGTCCGGCTCCCCCGCATGGTCCGGGATGGCTGCAACCATGAGCACCCTCGGCGCTGCGGCAGCGGCCGTTCCCCTGGCGCGGCTGGCCCAGCGGCGCGGACGCCGGGTCTCCCTGTCCGTGGGCGCCCTGATTTCCGCAGCCGGAGCCGTCACGGCGGTTTCGTCGGCAGCCCTGGGCGTCTTCCCTCTCCTGCTGGCGGGCCTGGCCCTGCTTGGCTCGGGCAGTGCCGTCAGCCTGCAGGCACGGTTTGCCGCCGCTGACCTGGCATCTGCCGATTCGCGCGGCCGGGACCTGTCCATTGTTCTGTGGTCCACCACCATCGGTGCCGTGCTTGGGCCAAACCTGTTCGGGCCGGGTGAGATGGTTGGGGCGGCTCTGGGACTCCCGCCGCTAACGGGAGCGTTTGTGTTTTCCACGGCCGCCCAGCTGGGTGCTGCCGGCGTCTATCTTGCCGGGCTGCGCCCGGATCCGCTGCTGGCGCTGAAGGCCCGGCAAAAGGCGGCAGACCATGCTGACGGCACACCTCCTCCGCCGCGTGCCTCGGGCCTGGCCGTCCTTCGCGGCAACGCCGGAGCACGGTATGCCGTCGCAGTCATTGCACTGAGCCACGCGGTCATGGTGGCACTGATGTCGATGACACCGGTTCACCTGAGCAGCCACGGTGCCGCGATCAGTGTGGTTGGGTTCACCATTAGCCTGCACATTGCGGGCATGTATGCGTTTTCGCCTGTTTTCGGCTGGCTGTCGGACCGCGCCGGGCGCATCCGGGTGATTCTGCTGGGCCAGCTGCTGCTGCTCGCCGCGCTGATTCTTGCCGGTGCAGGGTCCGAATCCACTGCCGGGGTGACCGTGAGCCTGGTCCTGCTGGGGCTGGGCTGGTCCGCCTCGGTGGTCTCGGCGTCGGCCCTGCTCACGGAATCCGTGGCGGTTCAGGAGCGCCCGGCAATCCAGGGAATTTCTGACCTGGGCATGAATGCGGCCGGAGCCCTGGGTGGTGCTTTGGCCGGACCGGTGCTCGCTGCCGCGGGATACTCCGGCCTGGGCTACGCGGCCGTGACGCTGGTGGCCGTGGTGATCGGCTGGAGTGCTGTTGGTGCCCGAAGTGGGACTCGAACCCACACACCTTTCGATACTGCATTTTGAGTGCAGCGCGTCTGCCAATTCCGCCATTCGGGCAGGCCCTGTGACGTTGATCAAACGGATTGATTCCCCGTGTTGGGCGCGAAACCACTCTACATGCAGATAGGCTGTTTTCGTGAACTACCGGCAGCCACCGGTAGCGCCGTCGTCTTTCCAAGGAGCATCTGTGTCTGAGTCATCCGAGTCCGTACCGTCCAACACTCCCGCGCGGCGCGTCCTCGTTGCGGAGGACGAGACGCTGATCCGTCTGGACATCGTTGAGATCCTCACCGGTGAGGGGTACGACGTCGTCGGCGAGGCAGACAACGGTGAGAAGGCCGTGGAGATGGCCAACGAGCTGAAGCCCGACCTGGTGCTGATGGACGTGAAGATGCCGGTCATGGACGGCATCAGCGCCGCCGAGGCGATTGTGAAGGCACGTATTGCCCCCGTGGTTCTGCTGACCGCCTTCAGCCAGAAGGAACTGGTGGAGCGCGCGCGTGAGGCCGGAGCCATGGCTTATGTGGTGAAGCCCTTCACCCCCGCAGACCTGATTCCCGCGATTGAAATCGCCCTGTCCCGGCATGAGGAAATCAAGGCGCTGGAAAACGAGGTCACCGATCTCAAGGAGCAGTTCGCCACACGCAAGCTGGTGGAGCGGGCCAAGTCACTGCTGACCACCAAGATGGGCCTGACCGAACCCGAAGCGTTCCGCTGGATCCAGAAGACCTCCATGGACCGCCGCCTGAGCATGCGCGAAGTGGCGGAGACCATCATCAACCAGGTCAACTAAACCCGCATCCGTCCACCGGATACAGGGAAGCCC
>JBELYP010000070.1:0-16334 GCA_040273995.1 Arthrobacter sp. | reverse complement strand
GGGTGACTCGGCCGCTGATCCGGGTGATGATCTCGTAGTTGATGGAACCGCTGGCCTGGGCCCATTCGTCCACGCTGGGACATCCGGCAGGTCCGAAGAGCACAGCCTCCTGCCCCAGGAACGTCTCCGGAGTCCTGGCAACACCAGTACGTCCCAGATCGATAACCATCTGGTCCATAGCAATACGGCCCACCACGGGAAAAACCTCACCGTTGACCATGACCGGACCTCCGGTGGCAACGCGGGGAATTCCGTCTGCGTAGCCAACCGGAACGAGCGCAAGGGTGGTGGGCTCGGCAGTACGGTAATGCAGGCCATAGGAAACGCCCTGGCCTGCAGGTACTTCCTTGCAGTTGGCGATTGTCGTCTTCAGTGTCATCGCCGGGATGAGTCCCAGTTCCTCGGCGCTCTGCCCCGCAAACGGAGACAGCCCGTACATGCCGAGTCCCACCCGCACCAGGTCGAAGTGCGAGTCAGGCCGGGACAGGACGGCAGGAGTGTTGGCGATGTGCCGCACCTCGTGGTCCACGCCGGCGTCTTCGGCGACGGCTACCGCATCACGGAACTTCTGCAGCTGATCGTCAGTTTCCAGCCGGCGGGGCTCATCAGCCACGGCCAGGTGGGAGAAGATGCCCACTACCCGCAGCAGTCCCTCCTCCTGATACGCTAGGGCAGCGCCAACAAAGGACTCCCAGAGTTCTTCAGGGCAGCCGTTTCGGCCCAGACCGGTATCGATCTTCAGATGCACCCGGGCCGGAACTTCCAGTTCGCGGGCAGCTCCGACCACGGATTCCAGCTCCCAGCCGGAAATGCCAATGTCGATGTTCGCGGCAATCGCTGCCGAGAAGTCACTGTCCGACGTGTGCAGCCACGCCATGACGGGGGCGGAGATTCCCGCCGTGCGCAGGGCCAGGGCCTCGGAAATGTGTGCTGTCCCGAGCCAGGAGGCTCCGGCGTCGACCGCTGCACGGGCCACCTCCAGCGCACCGTGTCCGTAGGCATCAGCCTTCACCACCGCCATCAGGCGGGCAGGCTTGGCAATTTCGGCAAGGTGGCGGACGTTGTGCCGGATCGCGGCGAGATCGACGACGGCGCTGCGCTCCGCCGCTGGGACAGTTTCGAGGTAATTCACTGGACTATTGTTTCACTGCGGGCCCGGCAGTGAATCACTGGCCGGCCTCAGCGAGGTCTCTGTGCATGATGTGCAGCCCGGTAAATCCGTGCAGGGGATGCCGGAAGGCCTCCGGAACTGTGGCCAGAATCCTAAACCCAAGGGACTCCCACAGCGCCACAGCCCGCTCATTCGTCTGGACCACCGCGTTGAACTGCATGGACCGGTATCCCTGCGCCGCAGCCTGCTCCAGGACATGGGCGGCGAGCGCCCGGGCAACACCGCGGCCGCTTGCCGGGGCGGCAGTCATGAATGACGCATTGGCCACATGGCTGCCGCCACCTCCGCGGTTGGGGTGGAGCTGGGCGGTTCCCAGGATCTGCCCTGCGTCCTCCGCCACGTAGACGTACGCCGGACGGGGCTCCAGCCACACATCGCGTGCCTCATCCTCGGCCATACCCCGGTCCCAGCAGTACGTTTCACCGGCGCGCACGACCGGCTCCATCAGCTGCCAGATCTGCGGCCAGTCTGCCGCTGCAGCTTCCCGGATTCCTATGCCCAATGCCGTGCTCAGGCGTCCAGGGCAGCAGCCCAGAGATTGATATCCGAGTCCTGGGCATAGGTGTCAATCTCCGCAAGCTCCTGCTCGGTGAAGTCCAGGTTCCGCACCGCAGCCAGGCTGTCTTCGAGCTGCTTCACGCTGGACGCACCCACCAGTGCCGAGGTGATGGACGTACCATTGCGCTGCGTACGCAGCACCCAGGCGATCGCCATCTGGGCAAGGGTCTGGCCCCGGGACTCGGCAATACGGTTCAACCCGCGCACCCGGTCCAGGTTCTCGTCCGAAAGCTGGGACGGATCCAGTGACTTGCCGGCAGCAGCACGGGAATTCTCCGGAACCCCGCCGAGGTACTTGCTGGTCAGCAGGCCTTGGGCAAGCGGGGAGAATGCGATGGAGCCGGTGCCGGTCTCCTCGAGTGCCTGGAACAGGTTTGGGTCGCCCTGCTCAACCCAGCGGTTCAGCATGGAGTAGGAGGGCTGGTGAATGAGCAGGGGCGTGCCCATCTCCCGCAGGATGCGGGCTGCCTCAATAGTCTTCTCGGCGGAATAGGAGGAGATGCCCGCATACAGTGCCCGTCCCGAACGCACGGCAGTGTCCAGTGCCCCCATGGTCTCTTCCAGCGGGGTTTCCGGGTCCGGACGGTGGCTGTAGAAAATGTCCACGTAGTCCAGTCCCATGCGTTCCAGCGACTGGTCCAGGCTGGCGAGCAGGTACTTCCGGGAACCCCAGTTTCCGTACGGGCCGGGCCACATGTCGTAGCCGGCTTTGCTGGAAATGATGAGTTCATCCCGGAACGGGCGGAAGTCATCCTTCATATGCCGGCCAAAATTGGTCTCGGCGCTGCCGTACGGGGGGCCGTAGTTGTTGGCCAGGTCAAAGTGCGTCACCCCTAGGTCGAAGGCCCGGCGCAGGATTGAACGCTGGGTCTCGAACGGGACGTCGTTCCCGAAGTTGTGCCACAGCCCCAGCGACACGGCCGGCAACTGCAGTCCGCTGCGGCCAACGCGGCGGTAGGGCATGGATTCGTAGCGGTCTTCCGCGGGAGTGTAGGTCATGGGTCCATCCTGTCATCGGTACCGGCGCCAGCCGGGGAAGGTGCCGTGTCCGTCTTGTTTGCTGCGGTGAGGATGACCGCCCCGTACCCGGGAAGCTCGACGCCGCCGTCATAGGTCCGGGCGGACGCCGTTTCCAGAAGGACCTGGAGGTCGCCGTCAACAGGAACCGGGAGCTCGCGCGGAGAATCCGCGAAGTTCAAGGCGACCACCACGTCTCCGCGGTGAATGGTCAGCCACCGCGAAACTTCATCAAAGTCCACACTGATTCGGCTGAAATCCTGCTCGGTCAGTTCCGGGACGCTTCGGCGCAGGGCCAGCAGGTCGCGGTAGAGCCGGTACAGCCGGGAGTGCCCGTCATTCCCCAGTTCGGACCAGTCGAGCTTTGATCTGTTGAAGGTGTCCGGGTGCTGCGGGTCGGGCACCAGCGCCGGGTCCCAGCCCATCCGTGCGAACTCCGCCAGCCTGCCCTCCGCGGTGGCCCTGCCCAGTTCCTCCTCGGGATGGGAGGTGAAGAACTGCCACGGCGTGGACGCACCGAACTCTTCACCCATGAAGATCATGGGAGTGTTCGACGACGCGAGGTTCAGCACGGCGGCAAGGGCCAGCTGGTCGTACCCCAGGGCCGCGGTGTTCCGGTCTCCCGCAGCCCGGTTGCCAATCTGGTCGTGGTTCTGCACTGCCACCACCAGCTGCCGGGGCGTGATCACGGCCTTGTCCAGCGGCCGGCCATGACTGCGTCCACGGAAGGATGAGTAGCTTCCGTCGTGGAAATAGCCGTCCATGATCACCTTCGCAATGGCTTCCAGCGAATCGAAGTCGGCGTAGTATCCCTGCGTTTCGCCCGTGAGGTTGCTGTGCACCGCGTGATGGAAATCGTCCGACCACTGCCCGGCCAGGCCATAGCCCTGCAGGCTCCGGGGTGTGATGAGACGGGGATTGTTGAGGTCGGACTCGGCGATCAGGAACAGCGCGCCGCCCAGGTCCTGGGACAGGTTGTCCGTCAGGACGGCCATTTCTTCGAGGATGTGGAGGGCCCGTTCGTCCCGCAGCGCATGCACCGCATCCAGCCGCAGGCCGTCCACGTGGTAATCCCGGAACCACATCTCCAGGTTGTCCAGGATGTACCGGCGCACATGGTCCGACATGGGGCCGTCCAGGTTCAGCGAGTCCCCCCACGTGGTGGCACTCCCCTGCTGCAGGTAGGGGCCGAACAGAGGCAGATAGTTGCCGCTGGGACCCAGATGGTTGTAGACCACGTCCTGGATCACCCCGATGCCTGCCGCATGGGCGGCATCAACGAACCGCTGGTAGGCCCGGGGCCCCCCGTAGATCTCATGGACCGCGTACCAGAGGACGCCGTCGTAACCCCAGTTATGGGTGCCGTTGAAGGCATTGACCGGCATCAGTTCCACATACTGCACCCCGAGGTCAGCAAGGTAGCCAAGCTTCTTGGCTGCGGCGTCCAGGGTGCCCTCGGGGGTAAACGTTCCAATGTGCAGTTCGTAGATGGCCCCGCCGGCCATGCCGGGAGAGAGCCAGGCCGAGTCCGTCCACTCAAAACCGGAGGGGTCGAAGGTCCGGGACAGACCGTGCACTCCGTCTGGCTGCCTCCGGGACCGGGGGTCCGGGACCGGGGTGGTGGCTTCATCGATCAGGTACCCGTAATCGACGTCTTCTCCGCCGGGTACAACGATCCCGGGGGCAGCGTGCCACCAGCCCTCGTCTCCGGGGTTCATGGACACTTCCTGCCCGCCGGCCAGCAACCTCATGGACCGGGCCTGCGGTGCCCATACGCTGAACTGAGAGCTCATCATGCCTCCTGACGGACCAGCAGTGCCACTGGATAGTGTTCGAAGAGGTCTGCAGCTTCCACGCCGCCGCCGGAATAACTCTTCCCGGTCAGCCTGTCCATGTAGGTTCCGCCAGGGACCTGTACCAGGGTGTCCTTCCAGCCTCCCGCAGCTCCCAGCCCCAGGGGAAGACGGGTCACCAGGGTGAGCACGCCTCCGCGGTCGAATCCGAACACATGCCCGGAGGCCGGCCCTTCTGCTCCCACCGCCGAGTAACCGGTAAACAGCTCCGGCCGGTCCCGCCGCAGGCGCAGCGCCTCACGGGTCATCTGGAACTTGGCAGCACCCGAGGCGTCGACGCTAAGCGGGACACCCGGCTGTGCTGCAGCTGCAGCGGTCCGCAGGGAATAGTCCACCGGGCGCCGGTTGTCCGGGTCCACCAGGGAGTGGTCCCACAGTTCTGTCCCCTGATAGACGTCGGGGACGCCAGGCATGGTCAGCTGCACCAGCTTGGCGCCGAGGGCATTGGACCAGCCGGCGGACCGGATGCGTTCCGCCACACCGGTCAGAATCCTGTTCGCTTCCGGATGGTCGTAGGCCCCGTCCACCAGGGCATGGAGTTGTTTCTCGAACGCTTCATCCGGAGCCGTCCAGGTGGTGCTCTGTCCGGCCTCCCGGGCAGCTTTCTCCGCATAGGCGTGGGCGCGTTCGCGGTCAAGCGGCCAGGCGCCGGCCAGCGCCTGCCAGAGCAGGTCCGCCAGCGGGCGGTCGCCCAGAGGCAGCAGCTCTTCCAGCCTGGTGACGGCGTCAGTCCACTCCTGCGGGATTTCGGACAGCACGCTGATCCGTGCCCGGGTGTCCTCGCTGCGCTTGGTGTCATGGGTGCTGAGCGTGGTCATGGCGTGGGGCGCGTCCTGCTGCCTCTGCAGCATGGCCAGGTGAAGGTCATGCGGCTCAAGCGCGAAGATGGAAGGATCGGCCCCCACCTCGTTGAGGGACGTCAGCCTGGAGTACCGGTAGAAGGCCGTATCCTCCACGCCCTTGGCCATGACCATCCCCGAAGTCTGCTGGAACCGAACGGGCAGTTCCTGCAGGCCGCCGTTGGAGACAGCGCCGGACGGGGAGCCGGCACCTTCCCCGCGCAGCAGCGGAAGCAGGACATCGAACGCCGGTTCAAGATCCGGACGGCGCACCCTGGCGTTCAGCCCGGCCTCTTCGAGGTAGGCGGCGCCGTCGGGAAGGTAGCTGCGGTATACCGGGAAGCAGGCCAGCAGTTCAGCGATTGCGTCCGCTGCCGTCGCGGCATCCAGACCGGAATTTTCCGGCAGCAGCCGCACCAGCCGCTGGACTTCGGAGTGCAGCAGCCCGTCCGCGACGGCCCGCTTGGTGTCATGGATCATGTGGCGGTAAGGCTCGGCGTCGGACGCATCGGTGAGCAGCGCGGAACCCTGCGGGTCCACGAACAGCCGGTCCACCTCGGCGAGCGCGTCGTAGCCGGTGGTTCCGGCCACGGGCCAGCGTTCGGGCAGCTTTTCCCCCGGTTCAAGGATCTTCTCCACCAGGATGTAGGCCCCGCCGGTCAGCTCACTGAGCTGCTCCAGGTAGCCGGCGGGATCCGCCAGACCGTCCGGATGGTCAATGCGCAGTCCGTCCACCAGGCCTTCCCGGAACCAGCGCCCAATCTCGGCGTGGGTCTCCTCAAAAACCCAGGGGATCTCAACGCGCACACCCGCGAGGGTATTCACTCCGAAGAACCGCCGGTAGTTGAGCTCGTCGTCCGCGCGGCGCCAGCTCACCAGTTCATAGTGCTGGCGGTCATGGACCTCCCGGGCCGTGTCGCCGGACTGGTAGGTTCCGGCAGCGATCGGGAAGGCCTGCTCGTAGTAGCGAAGCTGGTCGTCCTCAATCCTCAGGTCATCCGGGGCACCGCTGTTCTCGCCCAGCACGGGCAGCCGCAGCCGTCCCGCACCCGCGTCCCAGTCAATGTCGAAGGCTTCGGCATACCGTGAGCTGCGTCCTTCCTGCAGCACGGACCACCACCAGCGGTTGGCCCCCGGCGTGGCAACGCCCATGTGGTTGGGAACAATGTCCGCCAGCACACCCAGGCCGGCCTGATGCGCGGCGTCGGACAGCGCCTTCAGGCCCTCGGGCCCGCCGCGGGCGGGGTCGACGGCGGATGGATCCGTCACGTCATAACCGTGCGTTGAGCCCTGCTCAGCAGTCAGCAGCGGCGAGAGATAGACCCAGTCCGCGCCGAGGTCCGCCAGGTACGGGACCAGAGCGGCGGCGTCGTGCAGGGTGAACCCCTCATGAAGCTGCAGCCGGTACGTGGACCGGGGGGCCCTCATACGGCGCTCTCCCGGGTCTTCGCTTCGGCGAGCGCGGCGAGGGATGCTGCTACGGAGTGGTCGTGGACTTCTTCTTCCTGCGCGTGGGCCTGCAGCACGATCATGGATTTCGCGGCGACCTCCAGCTTGCCGTCGCTGCCCACGGGATCCGAATCGGCTCCCACACCGGCGGTGTCGATGACCTGGTCCCAGAGGTCCCCGTACTCCTGCGGCGGCAGCGTGACGGTCACGGCGTCGTCGTCCGCGTTGAAGTACAGCAGGAAGCTGTCATCGGTAATCGGCTGGCCCCTGCGGTCGTTGCCGCGGATGCCCTGGCCGTTCAGGAACACGCCGAGGGAACGGCCCAGCTGGCTGTCCCAGTCCTCGGGCTTCATCGGCGTCCCGTCGTCGTTGAGCCAGACGATGTCCGGCAGAACGTCCTCCTCGCCGCGTTCAACGGGCCGCCCGTCAAAGAACCTGCGCCGCCGGAACGTCGGGTGCTCGGCACGCAGGCGGTTCACCGCCGCGGTGAATTCCATCAGGGGCGCGTCCATGTTGTCCCAGTTGATCCAGGTCAGCTCGGAATCCTGGGCGTAGCCGTTGTTGTTGCCGTTCTGGGTGCGGCCCAGCTCATCGCCGTGCCCGATCATCGGAACACCCTGGGAGAGCAGAAGCGTGGCCAGGAAATTGCGCTGCTGGCGGGCCCGCAGGGACAGGACTTCGGGGTCGTCCGTGGGGCCTTCGGCGCCGCAGTTCCAGGAACGGTTGTGGGACTCGCCGTCGTTGTTGTCCTCCCCGTTGGCCTCGTTGTGCTTCTCGTTGTAGGAGACCAGGTCGCGCAGGGTAAAGCCGTCGTGCGCGGTAACGAAGTTGATGGAGGCCACCGGACGCCGTGCGGAGGACTCGTACAGATCCGCCGACCCGGTGATGCGGGAGGCAAATTCGCCCAGCGTGGAGGGCTCGCCCCGCCAGAAATCCCGGACCGTGTCGCGGTACTTGCCGTTCCATTCGGTCCACTGCGGCGGGAAGTTGCCCACCTGGTAACCGCCCGGGCCAATGTCCCACGGCTCGGCAATCAGCTTCACCTGGGAAACCACCGGATCCTGCTGGACAAGTTCGAAGAAGCTGGACAGGCGGTCGACGTCGTAAAACTCGCGGGCCAGTGCCGAGGCAAGGTCGAAGCGGAAACCGTCCACGTGCATCTCGGTGACCCAGTAGCGCAGCGAATCCATGATCAGCTGCAGCGAATGCGGGTTGCGCACGTTCAGCGAGTTGCCGGTGCCGGTGTAGTCCATGTAGTACCGCTGGTCGTCTTCCACGAGGCGGTAGTAGGCGGCGTTGTCGATGCCGCGGAAGGAGAGCGTGGGTCCCATGTGGTTGCCCTCGGCAGTGTGGTTGTAGACCACGTCCATGATCACTTCGATGCCAGCAGCGTGCAGGGCCTTGACCATGGCCTTGAATTCCTGGACCTGCTGGCCGTCATCGCCGGTGGAGCTGTAGGTGTTCTGCGGCGCGAAGAACCCGATGGTGTTGTAGCCCCAGTAGTTGGACAGGCCCTTTTCCTGCAGCGTTGAATCGTTCACGAACTGGTGCACGGGCATCAGTTCCAGGGCCGTGACGCCGAGCTTCTGCAGGTGTGCGATCACGGCCGGGTGCGCAATGCCGGCATAGGTGCCGCGCTGTTCTTCCGGGATCTCCGGATGCAGTTCGGTCAGTCCCTTGACGTGTGCTTCGTAAATGACGGACTCGTGATACTCGGTGCGCGGACGCCGGTCACCGTCCCAGTCGAAGAACGGATTGACCACCACGGCCTTCATCATGTGCGGCGCTGAATCCTCGTCGTTCCGGGAGTCTTCGTCGCCGAAGTTGTAGCCGAACAGGGACTGGTTCCAGTCCACCTGCCCGGCCACGGCCTTTGCGTAGGGGTCCAGCAGCAGCTTGTTCGGGTTGCAGCGGTTTCCCTGTCCCGGGTCGTTCGGCCCGTCAACCCGGTAGCCGTACTTCTGGCCGGGGACCACGTGCGGCAGGTAGCAGTGCCATACATAGGCGTCCACCTCAGTGAGCGGAATGCAGGTTTCGGTGCCTTCATCGTCGAACAGGCAGAGAGTTACGGAATCTGCGACTTCACTGTAGAGAGCGAAGTTCGTGCCGTTTCCGTCGTAAGTTGCTCCCAACGGGTAGGCATCTCCGGGCCACACTTCCATTCAAAGCTCCTGACTGCGGTGGTTGGCAGGCAAAATACTATGCCTGCTTACTTTTCTACAGTATGCCAGCTTTCGGGGTCCCGGGCCGCCACTGCGAGACAGACGAAACCACGTGGCGCACTGCGTCCGGCAGGAGCGAGGGCTGCACCGGGCCCTGGGCCGCAGCGAACGTCCCGGCCCGGCCGTGGATGCTCGCGGCCGCGGCCGCCACACGGGCGTACCATCCGGTGTCCGGTGCTGGTTCCCGGAGGGTTGAGAGCAGGGCGCCGAGGATCCCGGAGAGGGTGTCGCCGCTTCCGGCGGCGGCCAGCCAGGGCGTCGCCTCGGCCTGGCTGTAGACCAGGCCTTCCGGTGAAGCGACCAGTGTTGCCCATCCTTTGAGAAGGACGGTCGCCCCGGTGAGTTCAGCGGCTTTCTGCACCCAGGTCAGCGGATCGGCTTCAATCGCCTTCCGCTCCGCAGGTTCTCCCAGCCGGCCCAGGAGGGCGGAGAGCTCCCCGGCATGCGGAGTCAGGATGACCTGCGGTCCCAGGCCCGGCTGGACGGAGGAGAGCGCATCGGCGTCGATCACGCAGGGCAGCCCCGAGGCCATCGCGTCCACTGCCCTGCGCCGCTGGGCTTCATCTGTCCCTGCCCCGGGTCCGGCCACCCAGGCCTGGACGTGGGTCAGTGCCACGGTGCTGTCCGCGCAGACCGCTTCCGGGTGTGCCTGGTTGATCAGCCGGCGCACCGGCTCAGGCCCGAGATACCGCACCATACCGGTGCCGGTGGCCAGGGCCGCGCCGGTAGCCAGCACAGCTGCCCCGGGATAGGTGTCTGATCCGGCGGCGATGCCCAGCACTCCCCGGCTGTATTTCTGGTCCCCCGGCGCAGGCTGCGTCAGCAGCCCGGCAAGGTCCCCTGCTTCAAGCCGCTGCACTGCCGGAGCGCCCAGATAAGGGGAAATGCCGATGTCCACGAGATGGAGGCGTCCGGCTGCCATGGCTCCCGGCCCGGCCATGAGCCCCGTCTTCAGTGCCCCGAAGGTCACCGTCAGGTCCGCGCTCAGGTGCGGCCCCTGGGCCTGCCCGGTGTCCGCGTCAATGCCGCTGGGCAGGTCGCAGGCGACGACGGCGGGGGCCTGCCCGCGGCGGAGCCGCGCCGGCGTCAGGGCGGCAAGTTCGCCTGCGGGGCCCCGCAGGCCGCCTTTGCCCCCGGTCCCCAGAATGCCGTCCAGCACCAGGTCTGCGTTTTCGCCTAACCGCAGGGCTTCGTCAGCGTTCTCCCCGGTAAGGGCCAGGACCCGTCCGCCGCCGGTTTGGAAGGCTGCCAGCGCCTCGGGGTGTGCCGATGCGGAGGTGAGGACTGCAGTTGCCGTGCAGCCGCGTCGCAGCAGCCGTGCAGCGGCATACAGTGCGTCGCCGCCGTTGTTGCCTGCCCCGGCAAGGACCACACACCGGGAACCGTAGAGCCTGCCCCGCCGCTTCTTCAGCAGCTGTGCCGCAGCAGCGTAGAGCCCGTAGGCTGCCCGCTGCATTAGTTCCGGCCCGGCTCCTTCGTCCAGCAGTGGACGCTCAGCAGCCCGGACCGAGGTCCCGGAGTACGCACTGATCATGCGTACAGACTAGCCTTCAGCGACCACCATCGCAGTGGCAAGATCGCCGTCGTGGCTCAGGGACAGGTGCCAGACGCGGACCCCGCGGGCCTCGGCGGCCGCAGCCACGGTACCCTCCACCCGCACCCGGGGTGCTCCTGCGGCGTCCAGCTCAATCTGGCAGTGCTGCCAGTTCATGCCTGCCGGTGCACCCAGAGCCTTGGCAACTGCTTCCTTGGCAGCAAACCGGGCAGCGAGGGACCGGAGGTTCAGTTCGCGCTCTGCCGGGACAAACAGCCGGGCACGCAGCCCGGGGGTCCTCTCCAGCTGCCGGCCGAACCTCGGGACGTCCACTACGTCCACTCCAATGCCGACAATCATGGCGCTCCCCCTGGTTCCTTGGCTGACGGTTGAATAGCAGTTATTCGACGGTTACGGACTTGGCCAGGTTGCGCGGCTGGTCCACGTCGTATCCCTTGGCTGTGGCCAGGGCACAGGCGAAGATCTGCAGCGGAACCGTGGTCAGCAGCGGTGCCAGGAGCGTGGGCGTCTCCGGCACGTAGAAGACGTGCTCCGCGTAGGCCTTGACGGCGTCGTCGCCCTCTTCGGCAATGACAATGGTCTTGGCACCGCGGGCGCGGATCTCCTGGATGTTGGAGACTACCTTGGCGTGCAGCGAATCGCGGCCGCGCGGGGAAGGCACCACCACAAAGACGGGCTGGCCCTCTTCGATCAGCGCAATCGGACCGTGCTTGAGTTCCCCGGCTGCGAAGCCCTCGGCATGGATGTAGGCCAGTTCCTTGAGCTTCAGCGCGCCTTCCATAGCCACCGGGAAACCGACGTGGCGGCCGAGGAACAGGACGGAGGAAGTGCCGGACATGAGGTTGCCCAGCTCCTTGATCTCCTCCGCACCATCCAGCAGGCGCTGGATCTTGGCCGGCACCTTGCCCAGGTCCGCCAGAATGTCCTTGATCTCGCCCTGGAACTTGTTGCCGCGGATCTGCGCCAGGTAAAGGCCAAGCAGGTAGGTCGCGGTGATCTGTGCCAGGAACGCCTTGGTGGATGCCACAGCGATCTCCGGGCCGGCGTGGGTGTACAGCACGGCGTCTGCTTCACGCGGGATGGTGGAACCGTTGGTATTGCAGATGGCCAGGACCTTGGCGCCCTGCTCCTTGGCGTAGCGGACCGCCATGAGCGTATCCATGGTCTCGCCGGACTGGGAGATCGCCACGATCAGCGTGTTGGCATCAACGATCGGGTCCCGGTAACGGAACTCGTGGCTGAGTTCAACCTCCACCGGAATCCGGCACCAGTGCTCAATCGCGTACTTGGCAACCTGCCCGGCGTACGCGGAAGTACCGCAGGCCAGGACCATGATCTTGTTGACGGACTTCAGCTCTTCCGGGCTGACCCGGAGCTCGTCCAGCGTGAGCCGGCCATCGGCGTCGGAACGTCCCAGCAGGGTGTCCGCCACGGCCTGCGGCTGGTCATTGATCTCCTTTTCCATGAAGGAGTCATAGCCGCCCTTTTCCGCGGCAGCCGCGTCCCAGTTGACGTCGAACTCAGTGCCCTTTGCCGGCGCACCGTAGAAGTCAGTGATTTCCACCGACTCCGGCGTGATGGTGACAATCTGGTCCTGGCCCAGTTCCACGGCACGGCGGGTGAAGTCGATGAAGCCGGAAACGTCCGAACCCAGGAAGTTCTCGCCCTCACCCAGCCCGACGACGAGCGGGGAGTTCCGGCGCGCAGCCACCACGGTGTCCGGGGAGTCTGCGTGGACAGCGAGCAGCGTGAAGGCACCTTCGAGCCGCTGGCAGGCAAGCTGCATGCTCAGTGCCAGGTCTTTGCCGCCGTCGCCGGCGTAAATGCTGCCGAGCAGGGCCGCGGCCACTTCGGTGTCCGTTTCGGACCGGAACACGGCACCGGCAGCCAGGAGCTCTTCCTTGAGCTCGGCGAAGTTCTCGATGATGCCGTTGTGGATCAGTGCCAGGCGGTCATTGTCCGCCAGGTGCGGGTGGGCGTTGCCGTCCGTCGGACCACCGTGGGTCGCCCAGCGGGTGTGGCCAATGCCGGTAGTTGCCTCCGGCAGCGGTGCAGCTTCCAGCTCCGCAGTCAGGTTCGCCAGTTTGCCGGACTTCTTGCGGGACTCGACGCCGCCGGGAGTGAGCACGGCGACACCTGCCGAGTCGTAACCCCGGTATTCAAGGCGCTTGAGGCCTTCCATGACAACGTCCAGGGCGCTGTGTCCAACTGCTGAAGCGGCGCCCGGGAGGCCGGTATAACCTACGATTCCACACATGCATCTAAGAGTACCGGCAGCGGCAGCCGAGGCAGTAAACGCCGGCCGGCGGCGCAGGGGGCCCGCGTCCTTCACCGTTTGGATAGACCGGCAGGGCAGTGCACAATTCCTAGAGTGACCGAACCAACCCCGAAGCTATCGTCCAGCAACGGCCAAGAGACAAACTTCACTCCGTTCGTTGAGCTGGACCGGCAGACCTGGTCGCGCCTGTCCCACGAAATTGAGTCCCCCCTGAACCAGGAAGACATCACCCGCCTGCGCGGACTCGGGGACCAGCTGAACCTGGATGAGGTGCGGGAGGTGTACCTTCCCCTCTCGAGGCTCCTGAACCTGTATGTTGCAGCAGCCGGAAAGCTGCACAGCGCCACCACAACGTTCCTGGGCGAGCAAACCACCCGCACGCCGTTTGTCATCGGCGTCGCCGGTTCGGTGGCCGTCGGTAAGTCCACCACCGCCCGCGTGCTGCGCGAAATGCTGCGCCGCTGGCCGGACACCCCGAATGTCGAACTGATAACCACTGACGGCTTCCTCTACCCGAACGCGGAACTCAAGCGGCGCGGACTCATGGAGCGCAAGGGTTTCCCGGAAAGCTATGACCGCCGCCGGCTGCTGCGCTTCGTCAGCGCCGTGAAGTCCGGCGCCGAGGAAGTCCGTGCGCCCCGTTACTCGCACCTCACCTATGACATCGTCCCGGACTCGGAAATCGTGGTCCGGCGTCCAGACGTGCTGATCGTGGAGGGCCTCAATGTGCTGGCCCCGGCCCGCACCCGTCCGGACGGACGGTCCGGGCTGGCACTGAGCGATTTCTTCGATTTCTCGATCTACGTGGATGCCCGGACCTCATACATCGAAGAGTGGTACGTCCAGCGGTTCCAGTCCCTGCGCAGCGGAGCGTTCGCGAACCCGGCGTCGTACTTCCACCGCTACGCCGCCCTGACGGACCATGAAGCCCGCCTGACGGCGCTGGACATCTGGAAGCGGATCAACGAACCCAATCTGGTAACCAATGTCCTGCCCACACGCGGACGTGCTCAGCTGGTGCTCACGAAGGACGCTGACCATTCGGTTCGGCGCATGTTGCTGCGGAAGACCTGAAATCTTCGGTAAGGGCGGCGCCTTACGGCCCCGGGCGGTTACGCTGGCCAGATGCTAAAGGGATTCAAAGACTTCATCATGAAGGGCAACGTCCTGGACCTGGCCGTCGCCGTGATCATCGGCGCCGCCTTTACTACGGTGGTGAACGCACTGGTCAATTCGGTGCTTATGCCGTTCATTTCCGGGCTGGTCGGGTCGCCGAATTTCGACAGCTTCGCCTCGGTGAACTTCAACGGGAACCAGATCCAGTTCGGTGTCCTGCTGACCGCCGTCGTCAACTTCCTGCTCGTGGCAGCGGCCGTGTACTTCGCAATTGTGCTGCCGATGAACAAGATGATTGAACGCCGGAACCGGAGGCTGGGGATCACCCCGGAACAGAGTGCCGATCCGCAGGTCATGCTGCTCACCGAAATCCGGGACGCGCTGACGGCGCAGCACCCGGGCAGTTCGGCGCCTCCACCGAACGGGCCGAAGCATTAAGCGAAGCACCAGGCATTCGTCTGGCATCCGGCCTTCAGCTCCGGGTGCCAGGCACCAGCGTTAGGCCCCAGGCACACCAGCTGCGCCCGCCCGGCCGGAATCAGACGGCTGCGCCCTCGGAAGCCTTCAGTGACAGGTTCGATTCCACCACTGCTGCCAGCCGGGCAGCGACGCTCTGCGCCGTCTCCATGTCTGCGGCCTCAACCATGACGCGCACCAGAGGCTCGGTGCCTGAGGGACGCAGCAGGACTCGTCCGGTTTCCCCGAGCTTTTCCTGGGCATCGATTACCGCCTGGCGGACGGCCTCGTTGGTAGCCGCGGCCGCCTTGTCCACGTTCTTGACGTTAATAAGGACCTGCGGCAGTTTGTCCATGATGCTGGCAAGCTGCTTGAGGCTGCGTCCGGTCTTGGCAACCTGTGCCGCGAGCTGCAGACCGGTGAGAACGCCGTCGCCGGTGGTGGCGTATTTGGAGAAGATCACGTGTCCGGACTGCTCCCCGCCCAGGCTGTAGCCCCCCTCGCGCATGGCTTCAAGGACATACCGGTCCCCCACGCCGGTCTCACGGATGGAGATGCCGGCTTCACGAAGAGCCAGTTTCAGGCCGAGGTTGCTCATGACTGTGGCTACGAGGGCGTCGTCCTTCAATTCACCCGACGCTTTCATGGCTACGGCCATGATGGCCATGATCTGGTCTCCGTCAACGACTTCTCCGTCAGAGTCGACGGCAAGGCAGCGGTCGGCGTCGCCGTCGTGCGCAATCCCGAGGTCAGCTCCGTGTTCCCTGACTGCGGCCTGGAGCGGTCCCAGGTGAGTGGACCCGTAGCCGTCATTGATGTTGATGCCGTCCGGATCAGCACCGATGACGACCACTTCGGCACCGGCGTCGGCGAAGACCTGGGGCGAACAGCCGCTGGCGGCGCCGTGTGCACAGTCCAGGACTACTTTGAGGCCGTCCAGCCGGTTGGGAAGGGTCTGCAGCAGGTGAACCACGTAACGGTCCTCAGCGTCCGCGAAACGTTTGATCCTGCCAACACCCGCGCCGGTGGGACGCAGGCTGGGTACTTCCATTTCCGCTTCGATGGCGTCTTCCACGGCGTCATCGAGCTTCTGTCCGCCGCGGGCGAGGAACTTGATCCCGTTGTCCGGAGCCGCGTTGTGCGAGGCGGAAATCATGACGCCGAAATCCGCGTCCAGGTCCGCAACCAGGAAGGCTGCGGCAGGAGTGGGCAGGATGCCCGCGTCATAGACGTCGACGCCGGAGCTCGCCAGCCCTGCCTCCACTGCGGCGGAAATGAAGTCACCGCTGATACGCGGATCGCGTGCCACCACTGCAACCGGGCGCTTGCCGGCCGGCACCTGACGGTGTCCAAGCACCACTGCTGCCGCCTGGGCGAGTCCAAGGGCTACCTCGGCCGTGATCAGTCCGTTGGCCAAGCCCCGAACGCCGTCGGTACCAAACAGTCGTGTCATAGAAGTGTCCTTAAAGCATGTGGTCGCCGGGAAAGCCGGAAAATGCGGGGAAACAGCACCAGCCGGTAAGGGAACTGGCGCAACCCCCGCGCCTATTCTGCCACTTCAGGATCATCTCCGGCGAAACGCGGGCCCCTCAGACGGGGCAGGATGGCCGGATTCTGCACCGCGCGCAGCCCTTGTTCCCACGCTGGCTAGGAGCTTAAGAGCCGCTGTCCGGTGCGGCACAGCTCCGGGTGCACGCTGCTGTCCGGCATGTCATCACGGCTTCTGCACCAACCCGGTGGCAAGTTCCCCTATGCCACGGCACCCGGGTCCTCTCAGTGCGGACTGCGTCCGGGCATGCAGAAGGCCTCCGGCAACTGCC
>JBELYP010000069.1:0-16405 GCA_040273995.1 Arthrobacter sp. | reverse complement strand
CAGCAGAACACCGCCAAGGTGATCGGGCTCAAAGGCCTGGACCGGATGCGCTACCTGGTGCTTCCGGCCGCCTCGCCCCAGATCATGGCCGGCATCCGCCAGAGCCTGGCCGTGGCACTCATCCTGATGGTCGTTTCCGAAATGTTCGCCTCCACGGACGGAATCGGGCACTGGACCATCAACTTCCAAAACCGCGTTGCCATCCCGGAAATGTGGAGCGGCGTGCTGCTCCTGGGAATCATCGGCGTCGCGCTGTCTGCAGTCTTCCAAATGATCCAGAAGCGGACACTCGCCTGGTACGAAGGATTGAAGGAGAACAAGAATGACTAAGGCAACCAAGTCGGTCCGCCTCGAAGTAGCCCAGCTGCAGAAGATCTACCAGACCGGCAACGGGACTGAATTCGAGGCGGTTCGCTCGCTGACCTTCGACCTGCACGACGGCGAGTTCGCCTGCCTGGTGGGCCCCTCCGGCAGCGGCAAGACCACGCTGCTCAAGTGCATCGCCGGCCTGATGCGGGCTACCTCCGGCCGCGTGGTCCTGGACGGCCAGCCGGTCAGCGGCCCCGCCAAGGGCATGGCCGTTGTGTTCCAGGAATACGGCCGCAGCCTCTTTCCCTGGATGACGGTTGAAGCGAACGTCGGGCTGCCGCTGAAGAGCGCGGGCCTGTCCAAGGCCGAACGCACGGCCCGGGTGGCCGACGCCCTTCGGGACGTGGGCCTGGCCAACGCCGGCAGCAAGTACCCCTGGCAGCTCTCCGGCGGCATGCAGCAGCGCGTTGCCATTGCCCGTGCGGTGGCATCCCGTCCCAGTGTGCTGCTGATGGATGAGCCGTTCGCCGCCGTTGATGCCCAGACGCGCGCGGATCTTGAGGACCTGGTCCGCAGGATCTGGAAAGAGCACAACATGACCATCCTGTTCGTCACCCACGACATCGACGAGTCCGTGTACCTTGCCGAGCGGGTCCTGGTTCTCTCCAGCTCGCCAACCGTCATCCAGAACGACATTGAAATCGACCTGCCCGCGGACCGCGACCAGCTGCTGACCCGCTCTGATGCGCGGTTCGGTGAACTCCGCGCCGAGGTCTACGAACGCGTGCAGTTCGCCAAGACCAACGTCACCGGACAAAGCGAACCGGCCCGGCTGGGAGTGGGCGCATGAGCGCCGGCCTCGACGCCGCGCTGCAGGCCCCGGATGACCTGTTCTGGCAGGAACACAGCGAGCGGATCACCGAGCCGGACGAGGAACTGCAGCGAATCGTTGAAGCCGCCGATCTCCCCGCCCTGCTCGCAGCCCTGGCCGCTGCTGCCGGCGACACCAGTTTCCTGACTCCGGACCTGCGTCCTCCGCTGACCCCGGTGGACACGGTCAACCACCCGCACGGCGGCATGAGCGCAGAACAGCAGGAGCGCGGCCGGGCGGCAGCGCTGGCCGGCCTGCGCCGGCTGCGGGATGAGGGAATCACCCGCAGCCGCATGCTCAGCGACACCGAGGCCGGCACGATTCTTGACTTCCTTTCCGGCGGACACCCGGAGTGGGGAGGCATGCTGCGCCACGAGTTGGACCTGGCACCGGATAAGAACGGAGCGCCGGACTGGCACTATGACGACGTCGCTGCGGGGCGGGAATTCTCGGTGCTGATCGTCGGATCCGGTGTTGCCGGACTCGCTGCCGCACACCGGTTCCGGCAGGCCGGCGTTCCCTTTAGCATCATCGAATCAGCCGACCGGCTGGGCGGCACCTGGCAGAAAAACCGCTACCCGGGCGTCCGGCTGGACACCCCGACGTTTGGCTACTCCTACTCCTTTGCCCAGCGCGCCGACTGGCCGCACCAGTTTGCGCAGGGCGCGGAGATCCGCGAATACCTGGAAACCGTGGCCGAACGCTCCGGAGTTGCAGGCCTGGTGGAATACGGAACCCGTCTGCTCAGCGCAGAGTGGGACTCGGAAACCGGTCTCTGGACTGCCGTAACGCAGGTCCGGGGCGGAACTGAACAGCGCCGGACCTTCAACGCCGTCATCACAGCCACCGGCCAGCTGGACATCCCCAACATTCCGGACTTCCCGGGGCGGGACTCCTTCGGCGGTGTTGCCATGCACTCCCAGGACTGGGACGAGGCCGTTGACTACCGGGGCAAGCGCGTGGCCGTGATCGGCACCGGTGCCAGCGCGTACCAGATTGTTCCCGCAGTCTGCGCGGATGTGGAGAGCATGGTCGTTTTCCAGCGGAGCGCACCGTGGATGCTGCCTGCGCCGAGCTACCACGACTCAATGACCGAGGTGTTTTCCTGGCTGAGCCGGAAGGTGCCCCACTATGCACAGTGGTACCGGCTCTGGGTTACCGTCCTGGGCATCCCGGGCCGGTTCCACACCGTACGGGCAGAGGAAGGATGGCAGGGAGCGCCGCTCAGTGTCTCCGCCCGGAACCAGGAAGTCCGCGAAGAACTTACCCGCATCCTGGGCGAGCAGTTCAGCGGCCACCCGGAGATGCTCAAGCACGCCGTTCCCGGCTATCCGCCGGGGGCCAAGCGGATGCTGCGGGACAACGGGGTGTGGGCCCGGGCGCTCACTTCGGAACATGTAACCCTGGAGACCTCACCGATCCGCGAAATCACTCCCACCGGAATCGTTACCGAGGACGGCACCAGTCACGACGTGGACATCATTGTCTACGCCACCGGATTCCGTCCCTCCGAGTACCTTGAAGGCATTCAGATCCGGGGAGTGGACGGCGTCGAAATCCACGACGCGTGGGACGGCGACGCCCGCGCATACAACGGGATTACCGTCCCCGGCTTCCCGAACTTCTTTATGGTCTACGGCCCGAACGTGGGCGGGGTGGTGGCTGGAAGCCTGCACTTTATGCTGGAGCGCGCGTCCGAGTACGCGCTGAAGGCGGTCCGCGAAGTCCTGGAACGCCGGGTGAAGGCACTGGATGTCCGTCCGGAGGCGCTTGAACGTTTCGTGGCCTGGGTGGACGGGGAAAACCGGCAGATGGCCTGGGGTCAGCCTTATGTGCGCACCTGGTACCAGAACAGCAAGGGGCGGGTCTCCCAGATCTGGCCCTTCACCAACGTTGAGTACTGGGAAGTGACCGAGTCGATTAACCCGGCAGACTATGATTTCCTCGCCTAGGAGAACCCGGCGTGCCGGGGCAGGACCTGCCCCGGCCGCGCCCGGGCGAGGTGCAGATGACCCGCTTGCGAAAGGACGACGGTGACCCGCAGGAGCCGTGCGCATCAAAGTACCCCCGGCAACGAGAAGGCCATTCTCGAGGCGGCCCTGACACTGGCCGTCACCGCCGGGTACGAAGGAACCACCATGGCCGAGGTGGCGCGCCTGTCCGGCCTGCCCGTCGGCTCGGTCTACTGGCACTTCAATAACAAGGAACAGCTCTTCGCCCAGCTCATCGAGTACTGCTTCGAGCAGTGGAAGGTGGACCACACCGGCCCCACCAACCGTGACCTGCTGCGGCGCAGCATCGCCGGGTCGGCCGGCGGATCCGTGGATCCGGAGAACCGGGCGGAGGCATTCTGGATCCTGGCCCTGCTCTTCGCCCTGGAGAAGCGGCTTGCCGGGAACCTCGCCCGGGAAAAATACCTCGACGTCCGCAAGGAAATGTTCGAGCTGATGGTCCAGCGTGTGGAACCGCAGGTTCCTGCAGCGGTCCTCGCCGTCGATCCGGCGTTCGGACGCAAAATGGTGGTGCTTGGCCGGGCCCTTACAGACGGTTTCTACATCGCAGCCTCAGCGGGGGATGAGATCGACTTCCTCGAGTTCGCGGACCTCTCCGCCACCGCCGTCGAAGCACTGATTCAGCGGAAGGCCGCTGAAATTGAAAGGAACCTGAATGCAGCCGACCCCGAGTCCTAGGACAGCAGTCGTCATCGCCGGAGGCTCCGGTATCGGCGCAGCAGTGGTCCGTGAACTTTCCGCCCACGGATACCGTGTGGCGGCGCTGTCGCCCTCCGGCAGCGCAAAAAAACTAGCCGAGAGCCTCGGCGGCGTGGGCCTGGAAGGCTCCAACCGCTCCGCCGCCGACCTGCAGGCGGTTGTGGATCTTGCGATGGCCGAGTTTGGCCGCATCGACACCGTGGTCAACGGCTCCGGCCACGGCGCCTCCGGGCCGGTCCTGGAGATCACCGATGAGCAGTGGGAAGACGGCATGAATGCCTTCCTGATGAACGTAGTGCGCATGGCCCGGATCATTACCCCGCACTTTGAGGCGGCCGGTGGCGGAACCATCGTCAACATTTCCACCAGCTCACCATTCGAACCGAATCCCCGCTATCCGGTCTCGGCCACCTTCCGTGCAGCCCTGGCATCCTTTACCAAGCTGTACACAGACGAGTATGGTCCGGCCGGCATCCGGATGAACAACGTGCTGCCCGGCTTCACCAAGGAGGATCCTTCCACGGTCCAGCCCGAGTGGACACAGCGTATTCCGCTGCGCAGGGCAGCGGCGGCCACCGAAGTGGCACGGGTGGTCCGGTTCCTGGCAAGCGAGGAATCCAGCTACATGACGGGACAGAACGTGAGGGTCGACGGCGGTTCCGCGCGGTCGGTCTAGATTCCGGGGCCCTGCCGCTGCAGAGTCAGTCTGCGCTGCGCGGCAGGGCTATGCCCGAGTCAAGGACCACCCGGACTGTGGCTTCATAGTGTGCACGCAGCAGCCGGGCCAGCTCGGCCGCATCCCGCGCCAGCGCCGCCGCGAGGATGTCACGGTGCTCGCCTTCTACATCGCGGCTGCCGGGCTCAACGTGCGGAGCAGCCCAGCACCGGTACAGTTCCGTGGCATCGGAGAGGTCCGAGGCGAGTTTCAGCATGGGCCTGCAGGCGCTGGCCTCCAGCAGCTTGAGGTGGAAAGCCTTGTGCGCCTTCTGCCAGGCCGGATCAACGTGGTCCGGGTCTTCTGCTGACCGCCGGGGAATCCTCGCCAGCTGGTGATGCACCGCCATGACTTCGGATTCCCACAGGACGTCACCGCGCTCGACGGCGAGCCGCGACGCGAGCTCCTCGGTGACACACCGCAGTTCGGTCAGGTCCTGAAGCTCCCTGATATCCAGCTCCCGGACAAAAAAGCCCCGGTTCGGCTGCGCCGTCACGAGTCCGTCTCCGGCCAGCCTGGCCAGTGCCTCCCGGACCACGGTGCTGCTGGTGCCCAGCCTCTCGGCCAGCGCTACCGGCTGCAGCCGGGTGCCGGGCTCCCACTCACCCCGGAGGATGTCCTCCCGGATGCGTTCGAGCGCCTGGGTTCCTGCCTGTGCCATGCTTCCTCCCGTTTCCTCCTCCCGATTCTGCCGTAAAGAACGCCGGTTTCAGGATTATGACCGAATAATATATTTTTCGTTGACGAGTAGCTTATTCACTGGTTAGTGTTGTGGCGAACACCACAACCAGGCAGACGGTCCGCAGTCATTGCCGGACCCGGAGCCGAGGACAAGCCAAAGGAATCACCATGCGCTACGCCAGCTACATTTCCCCCGCAGGAGCCCGGACCTGGGGCGTCGTCGAAGGGGAGACCGTTTATGACCTCGGACCCAGCGGCCTGAACCTCGCAGCGACCCTCAGCGACGCCGTCCGGGATGGTGTGTTCGGCACAGTCCAGCCCGAGCAGTACTCCTCTGCGCCGGCTGCTGCCAAAGCGGAGATCACGTTCCTGCCGCCCATCACGGAACCGGGCAAGATCATCTGCATCGGCGTGAACTACCGAAGCCACCAGGAAGAGACCGGCAAGGTGGAGCAGAAGGCACCCACCGTTTTCACCCGCTTCGCAGACACCCAGATGGGTCACCTGGCACCGGCCCTGATGCCGGCATCCACCACCCAGTACGACTACGAGGGCGAAATGGCCCTGGTTGTCTCCAAGGACGCCTGGCACGTTTCGAAGGAAGACGCCTTCGACTACGTTGCCGGCTACGGCGCCTACAACGATTTCTCCGTCCGGGACTGGCAGCGCAACGCCTCGCAGTGGATCCCGGGCAAGAACTTCCCGGGCACCGGCGCCTTCGGACCGTACCTCGTTCCTGCCGCTGACATTGAGGACCTGGACTCCATGGTCCTGCAGACCCGGGTCAACGGCGAGGTACGGCAGAAGGCCGCACTGGGGGACCTGTACTTCTCCATTCCCGAGCTCATTGAATACGTCACCGGCTTTACCAAGCTCTCCGCCGGGGACGTCATTGTCACTGGAACCCCCGGCGGAGTGGGCCTGTTCATGGAACCCTCGGGCCTGCTGAGCGACGGCGACGTCGTTGAGGTTGAGGTCACCGGACTGGGCATCCTGCGCAACACGGTCCAGCGCAGCGAGTAGGGCGGCGGCAGCGGAAGGAGCGGCGGCATGGAAGAACACACGGAAACCGACGTCCTGGTAGTCGGCGCCGGGCCAATCGGCATGACTGTGGCGGCCCTGCTGGCCGACTACGGCATGAACGTGGTGCTCGCCGAAAAAGAAGCCACCACGAGTGACTCGCCGCGTGCCATCAGCGTGACGGATGAAACACTGCGGGTCATGGCGGAAATCGGCGTGCTGGAAGAACTTGTTCCCGAAATGCTGATGGACACCGGCGCACGGTACTTCGGCCGGCGGGGGCAGCTCCTGGCCGAGGTCCGCCCGGGCCGGCCCCGCCTGGGGCAGCCCGGAAAATCGCAGTTCGACCAGCCGGTCATGGAATCGCTCCTGCTGGATGCCGTTCGGCGGCGGCCGGCAATCGACGTGCGCTTCGAAGCCGAGGTCCTGTCCCTGACGGACCACGGCAGCGGCGTCGAAACGCTGATCCACCGCCACGGAGCGCTCAGCCGGGTCCGGTCCAAATGGGTCCTGGCCTGCGACGGCGGCAGGAGCCCCATCCGGACGCGGCTGGGAATCACGCTGGAGGGAAGCACCCAGGCCCAGCAGTGGATCGTCGTCGACATCGCCGACTCAAAGGTGAAGGCCGAGAGGTTCGCCGAATTCCACTGCAACGGAACCCGCCCGGTTGTGCAGGTTCCCGGGGCGAAGGGGCGGCGACGGTACGAGTTCATGCTGCTGCCGGGGGAGCGGGCGGAAGACGTCACCACTGCGGAATTCATTGCCGGGCTTGTTGCGCCCTATGAGTCCGTGGAACCGGAGAGTATCCGCCGGGCCGCCGTCTACGTTGCGCACCAGCGCATTGCCGCCGAGTACCGCCGCGGACGGGTGATTCTTGCCGGTGATGCCGCGCACCTGATGCCGCCCTTCGCGGGCCAGGCACTAAACGCGGGGGTGCGGGACGCAGCCAACCTGGCATGGAAAATAGCGGCTCAGGTGAACGGCGCACCGGAGGCGCTGCTGAATACCTACGCCGCCGAGCGCAGGCCGCACACCGCGGACATGGTGCGGCTGTCGCACCTGATCGGGCAGGTAGTCATGGCCACCAACCCGCTGGTAGCCGCAGCACGTGACGGTCTGCTTGCCGCCACTTCATTGGTTCCGCCGCTGAACCGCTGGATCACGCAGATGCGGTTCCTCCGGCAGCCGCATTACACCGAAGGCTGCCTTGTCCCGCCGGCCCGTGGCATGTCCGGGCCAGCCGCCGAACTGGTGGGCCGTGCCCTCGCCCAGCCCGTGGTCCGGGACGGAGACGGCTCCGAATCCGGCCTTGATGCCGTGCTTGGCCGCGGCTGGAGCCGGCTGCGTTTCCCGGGCGCGAACCGCATCGAGGTAGTACCGGTGGGAGAGGCGGCCGCGGAACACAGGACGCTGCAGGTAACGGACACTGAGGGCGCGTTCGGCGATCTTCCGGCCGGCACGGAGCTGCTAATCCGTCCGGACCGCTACGTGGCAGCTGCCTTCCAATCCGGCGGCGCGTCGGCGGTCCTGGCACAGCTGGCCGAACTGGTGCCGGAGCTCGGACGAACGGGCAGCACAGCTGCCCGGAACCTCTAACGGCCCCGCACGGCGAATCCGTCCAGCGGCTTATTTATCTAGCAAGGAGAAAACATGTCTTGGGGCTTGATCCGGGAAATGGGCCATGTGTCCATTCAAACCACCGACGTCGATGCTGCTGTAGCGGACGCGACCGGGCTGCTGGGCCTGCGCGTCACTGAACAGGCGGGCCGGGAGACCTACCTGGCCGCCGCAGCGGTCCACCATGAACTGGTGTACGTCGAATCGGACACCAACGGAATCCATTCAATCGGCCTGGTGGCCCGTGACGGGGATGCCCTGCGGGAGATCCGGCGCCGCGTCGAAGCGGAGAACCTGCCGGTCATCAGCGAGAAGCCCGTGTCCGCCGGAGTCCAGGACGGCTTCAGTTTCATCGGCCCGGAAGACTGGGTCTTTGATATCTACACCGACCTGCAGGCCCGTGAGAACGGTCCGCTCTCCTTTGGTCCGGACCGCTACGGCCACCTGAACTTCCATCCCCGCAACGTCCGGGCCATGATGGAGTTCCTCGCCAGGGTGCTGGACTTCCGTCTGTCTGACGTCATCGGCGACGACTTCGCCTACTTCATGCGGTGCAATCCGGACCACCACGGGATCGCGCTGATCCAGGGCCGCGGAACTTTCCACCACCATGCCTGGCAGACCCAGTCGATCGCGGACCTGGGCAAGCTGGGGGACCGGCTGAACCGGATGGGACGCGAACTGATCTGGGGTCCGGTCCGCCACGGAGCCGGACACAACATCGCCGCGTACTACGTCGAATCCTCGGGAGCGGTGGTGGAGCTTTATACCGATCTCGAGCAGATCTACGACGACGCCCGTCCTCCCGTCAAATGGGGTGCGGAAGAGAACTGGTGGAACATGTGGAGCTCCTACCGGCCGGAGGAATTCCGCTCCTTTGGAATCCCGCCGGTCTCAGGGCGCCGCTGAGCCGGGGCCTGCACGGTACCCGCTCTCAGCCGTGAAACCGGCGCAGGAGCTGGGCACCGGCTGCCCCGCTCCTGCGCGCCGGCCGGGTTCCGCCGCAGCAGACGGGCCAGCAGGATGCCGGAGAGCAGCGAACCGAGTCCGCCCGCGGCCAGGTCACCGATCGTGTCCCGGTAGCCAACGTTGATTGTGGCATCCACGTAATAGTGCCCCCACCATTCGCCGAACTCCCAGAGCACGCTCAGGGCCAGGCCCAGGGCAGTGACCACCACCGGAACCGCAAAGCCCGGCACCGGCCGGCCTGATGCCTGCCAGGCAGTTACTGCGCCGTAGGCGGCGAGCAGATACCAGGCCATGACGGCAATCGCCCCGGTGGCGGCAAAGTGCACGGCGAGGTCCCACCATGAAATCCGTGCGTAAAGGTCCAGCACGCTGCTCCATGCGGCAAGCAGCAAACTCAGGCCGTAAAGGGAGGAAAAAAGCGGTGCCGCCGGCAGGCAGCGGGACACCAGCAGCCCCAGCAGGACGAGCGCGAACAGGGCTGCCTCCACCGGCCCGTACCAGAGCAGCGCGGCCAGCAGGCTTGCTGCGCCCAGCAGCCGTACACCGTCCGAAACCACCTCGGCCGCAGAAACCGGACGGCGCAGCAGGGCATCAATCATGTCCTAACGGTAGCTGAGCCGAGTTGACGCCGCCCAGTAGGCCAGCAAGCGCGGGCTCGCCGGAATTGCACGTAGGATCACTGGCATGCAAGCCCCCGGCCTCCCTTCCGTCAGTGTTGTCATCCCGTGCCTGAATGACGCAGAGGCTCTGCGCGGATGCCTCGCCTCGCTCATGGAACAGACCGTGCCGCCCGCCGAAATTGTGGTGGTGGATAACAACAGCACGGACGAAAGCGCGCAGGTTGCCAGGGAATTCGGTGCCAGGGTGGTTTCCGAGCCGCGCCCCGGCATCCCGGCGGCGGCCGCAGCCGGATACGACGCCGCGGCGTCGGACATCATCGCCAGATGCGACGCCGACTGCATTCTTCCCCCGGACTGGATTAAGCAGTTAGCTGAACACTTCGCAGCCGATCCGGGCCTGGCAGCGGTCAGCGGACCGGGTCGGTTCTATGGTTTTGCCCCGTGGCTGGGGCGGATGCTCTCGGGACTCTACCTCGGGTCCTACTACCAGGCCATGACCCTGGCCCTGGCCCACCGCCCGCTCTTCGGATCCAACCTGGCGCTGCGGGCGGATGCCTGGCGCGTGGTAGGCCCGTCCGTCCACCGCAGTGACGAAGAACAGCACGACGACGTCTGCCTCAGCGCCCATCTGGGCCGGGATTACCGCTGCGCCTGGGACCGCGGGCTGGTGGTGGGCATGGCTCCCCGGGCCGTGATTGGCGGGGCCAACCTGGCCCGGCGGTTCCGCCGGGCCTTCCATACCCTCGCGGTGCACTGGCGGGAACTGCCGCCGTGGGAGCGCTGGATCAGGCGTTTTCGGGGTACAGCAGGGGAAGCTGCAGCACCAGCCAGGGGCTGAAAGCCCACGGCGTCAGGCGCACGGATTCAACCAGGGCGGCGGGATCTGCCCAGGTCCAGTCCATGACCTCATCCGCGGCCGGAACCGGGTCAGCCTCTGCAACGGCGGTATACACGGGGCAGATTTCGTTCTCCACGATCCCCGAGGCGTCCACGGCACGGTAACGGAAATCAGGAAGCGCGACGTCGATGCTGCGCAGCTTCAGTCCCAGCTCACGGTCGGCACGGCGCACCACTGCGTCCTCGGTGGCCTCGCCGGGGCCTGGATGGCCGCAGAACGAATTCGTCCAGACTCCGGGCCAGGTCAGCTTGGACAAGGCCCGGCGGGTCACCAGGATCCGGCCGTCCGGGTGGTAGACGTGCGTGGAGAAGGCCATATGCAGCGGAGTCTCCCGGGTATGCACGGTCATCTTGTCCGCTGTACCTATCATTTGGCCCCCGTTATCGAGCAGAATGACTTCTTCCCGGCGTTGCGGCATTTCTTCCCCTAACGATCAACGTGTTTACTTTATGCATGGAGACAGAACACTTGCCTGACGAGAGAATTGGCCAACAGCAGGTGGAACGTGTCCTGGACGGGTTTTTCACCGCGGCGAAGGAGCGCGCGGAGCGGATCAGTCCCAGCTACCTTAGCCTCTGGGAGACGCTCGAAAAATCCACAGTTGGCGGCAAGCGGCTGCGTCCCCAGATAGTCATGACGGCCTACGCCCACCTGGGCGGGACCGACCTCGAAGCCGCTGCACGGGTGGGAGCGGCCTTTGAACTGCTGCACACTGCGCTGATCGTCCATGACGACGTGATCGACCTGGATTTTGTCCGGCGCGGACAGGACAACGTCTCGGGCGTCTACCGCCGCATGGCCGAGACTGCCGGGGAACCGGCCGAAGTTGCCACCCACCGCGGCCTGTCCGTCGGAATTATCGCCGGCGACCTCGCATTGACCGGCGCCTTCCGGATGATCGATTCGGTTTCCACGGATCCGCTCACCCGGGAGCTGCTGGCCGCCATCCTCGACGAAGCTGTCTTTGCCTCCGCCGGGGGTGAACTGATCGACGTCGACTTCTCCTTCGACGCCGGCGCCCCGCCCGTCACGGACATCCTGGACATGGAACGGCTCAAGACCGCCGTCTACTCCTTTGAAGCGCCGCTGCGGGCGGGCGCGGTCCTGGCCGGAGCCGGCACCGAGGTTGTTGCCGCACTGGGCCGTTTCGGGCGGGACACCGGCATTGCCTACCAGCTCGTGGACGACCTGCTGGGCGTTTTCGGCAACGAAAGCGCCACCGGCAAGTCCAGCATGGGTGATCTCCGGGAGGGCAAGCGGACCGTGCTGATCGCCTACGCCGCGCAGACTCCCTGCTGGGCAGAACTCGCCTCGATCATCGGCCGGCCGGACATGGGTCCGGGAGATGCGGACCGCGCCCGGGAAATCCTGGTGGACTGCGGTGCGCGCCAGTACGCGCAGGACCTGGCCGCCCAGTATGCAGCCAGCGCACGAAGCCACCTGGAATGCTCCGAGGTGCCGGCCGGGCTCGCAGCCGTGCTGGACGACGTCGTCTCCTCCTCCGTGAACCGGGGCAGGTAGCCGTGGGACAGGTAACCGGTCTGCCCCTGTACAACCTGGCAGCCGAGAAGACAGCCGCGGTCATGATCCGCGCCTACTCCACTTCCTTTGGCCTGGCCTCCCGGCTGCTGGCACCGCGGACCCGGCGGCAGATCGAAACCATCTACGCGCTGGTGCGGCTGGCCGATGAGATTGTGGACGGCGTGGCTGCGGCAGCGAAAATTCCCCAGACCGAGATCCGGCGCATGCTCGATGAGCTGGAGGCGGAAACGGCCAGCGCCCTGCGCACCGGCTACAGCGTGAACCTGGTGGTGCATGCCTTTGCGGTCACTGCCCGGCGCACCGGAATCGGCACGGACCTCACCACTCCGTTCTTCCGCTCCATGCGCGCGGACCTCACCCGCGCCGAACACACCCAGGCCAGCTTCGAGGATTACGTTTACGGTTCGGCCGAAGTCATTGGGCTGATGTGCCTGCACTGCTTCCTGGACGGACGCACGGTCCCCGCGGACCAGGAGAAACGGCTGCGGGAAGGTGCCCAGCGCCTGGGATCTGCCTTCCAGAAGGTCAATTTCCTGCGGGACCTTGCCGAGGATTTCGAAGCCCTGGGCCGAAGCTACTTCCCCGGGGTCACCGCGGAGGCCTTCACCGAAGCGGACAAGCACCGCCTGCTCGATGACATCGAAGCGGACCTGCTTGTCTCAGGAGCTGCGATCCCCGAGCTGCCCCGGGACTGCCGCCCCGCCGTCGCACTGGCCCAGGAACTGTTCGCAGAACTGGCCCGCCGGCTGCGCGAAACCCCGGCCGAACGCCTCCGTACCACCCGCATCCGGGTGCCCAACCCGGTGAAACTGCGCATCGCAGCGGATGCCGTCTACCGGCACCGGCTGCGCCGGACTTCCCCTGCCCTCTCCACCCCCGACGCCGAAAGGGCGCCATGATCTCCGGAAACTCAACTCCCAGCCCGCGCACCGCCGTCGTCATTGGCGGGGGCATCACCGGCCTGGCCACTGCAGCACTGCTGGCCAGGGAAGGCCTGGACGTCACTGTGCTGGAAAAGAACGGCACACCCGGTGGACGCACCGGCAACTGGGAAACCGGGGGCTTCCGGTTCGATACGGGCCCCTCCTGGTACCTGATGCCGGAGGTATTCGACCACTTCTTCCGCCTGCTTGGCACCAGCGCGCAGGAGCAGCTGGAGCTGGTGCAGCTGGATCCCGGCTACCGCGTGTACTTCGAGGGCGAGAAGGACCCGGTGGATGTGCAGGCCACCCGTGCGAAGAATGTGGAACTGTTCGAGTCGCTGGAACCCGGCGCCGGGGCCCGGCTGGAGAAATATCTGGACTCCGCTGCCGAGGTCTACGACATGGCCAAGAAGCGGTTCCTCTACAGCACCTTCGCCTCCTTCCTCCCGCTGCTGCGCCCGGATGTGCTATCCCGGGGGCCGCGGCTGGCGAAGCTGCTGCTGCAGCCGCTCAGCACGTTTGTTGAGAAGCGCTTCTCCGACCCGAGGATCCGCCAGATCCTCGGGTACCCGGCAGTGTTCCTGGGTTCCTCTCCTTTCACGACGCCGAGCATGTACCACCTGATGAGCCGGCTGGACCTCTCCGACGGTGTGCTCTATCCGCGCGGCGGGTTCCACCGGCTGATCACCGTGATCGCAGCGCTGGCCGAGTCGGAGGGCGTGAAGACCCAGCTGGAAGCCAACGTCACCGCCATCCGCACCGAGGGGCAGGGCAAGGGCAAGGCCCGTGCCACCGGAGTGGAATACCGCGACGCCGCCGGGAACACGGCAGTGCTCGACGCAGACCTGGTGGTTTCCGCGGCAGACCTGCACCACACGGAAACCCGGCTGCTGCCCGCCCAGCTGCAGACCTATCCGCCCAGATACTGGGAATCCAGGATCCCCGGTCCCGGCGGGATCCTGCTGCACCTGGGCGTGCAGGGGGAGCTGCCCCAGCTGGCGCACCACACACTGCTCTTCGCGAAGGACTGGAAAGCCAACTTCGAGAAGATCTTCGGAAAGAACACCTCAGTTCCGGACCCCGCCTCGCTGTATATCTGCAGGCCCTCCGCAACGGATGACGACGCCGCGCCTGCCGGACAGGAAAACCTCTTTGTCCTGGTGCCGGTGCCCTCCGACCCGGCGCTTGGCACCGGCGGGGTTGACGGCGCCGGTGATCCGCGGCTCGAGGCGATGGCGGACACAGTTATTGAACAGATTGCCGGATGGGCCGGGATTCCGGATCTGGCCGAGCGCATTACCGTGCGCCGGACCGTGGGCCCGGGCGATTTCAGCGCAGACTTCAACTCCTGGAAAGGAACGCTGCTGGGCCCGGCGCACGTACTGAAGCAGAGCGCCTTCCTGCGCGGGTCCAACGCGAGCCGCAAGGTGGAGAACCTGCTTTATGCCGGCGGATCCACCCTCCCCGGCATTGGGCTGCCCATGTGCCTGATCAGTGCGGAACTGGTGCTCAAGCGTCTGCGCGGGGACACCAGCACGGAGGCACTTCCGGAGCCTGCGGCGGCAGAACGGGCCCGTTGATGGGAGTGCTGTACCTGTTGTTCCTGCTGGCATCGATTGGCTGCATGATGCTTCTGGACCACCGTTTCAAGCTGTTCTTTTTCTCCGGTGTGCCCTGGCGCGCCGCGGCCGTCCTGGCTGCGGGACTGGTGTTCTTCCTGGTCTGGGACCTCTTTGGCATTGGACTGGACATCTTCTACCGCGGTGAAACCCAATTTATGCTCGGGATTGAACTGGCGCCGCATCTGCCGCTGGAGGAAGCCTTCTTCCTGGCGTTCCTCTGCTACCTCACCATGGTGCTGTTTGGCCTGCTGAAGGTGGCGGCGGTCCACGCTGGCCGGAAGCGGACCGGGCGGGAGGTGCGCCGGTGACCTACTGGCTGCTGAACCTCTGTTTCCTGCTGCCGGCCGCAGCCCTGCTGGCAGCGGCACTGCTGCGCCGCCGTCGTTCGCGCCAGCCCAACCGCGGCTTTGCGCTCCGGCTTGCGGGTACGGCAGGCGTGCTGCTGCTGCTGACCGCTGTATTCGACAACCTGATGATTGCCGTGGACCTCTTCGGCTACAACCCGGACCGGATTTCGGGGGCTTTCCTGGGCCTGGCGCCGCTGGAAGACTTCGCCTATCCGCTGGCCGCCGTCCTGATCCTGCCGGCGCTCGGGGAACTGCTGACGCCGCGTACCGCTGCCCCTTCCGAGGAGATCCAATGAGCGCCCCCGCCACCCGCAATCCCGGCACCCTGCGGATGCTGGTGCTTTCATCCAGGCCGCTGTCCTGGGTGAACACCGCGTTTCCGTTCGCCGCGGCGTACCTGCTGACCGCCGGAGGCATCGACGCCGCCTGGGTGATCGGCACGCTCTACTTCCTGATTCCGTACAACCTCGCGATGTACGGCATCAATGACGTGTTCGACTATGAGTCCGACCTGCGCAACCCGCGCAAGGGCGGCGTCGAGGGAGCGCTGCTGGACCGGAGGTTCCACCGGATCACGCTGTGGGCCGCCCTGGCAACCAACGTTCCGTTCCTGGCGGTGCTGGCCGCGCTGGGACCTCCGCTGTCCTGGCTGGTGCTGGCTATCAGCGTCTTCGCCGTCATTGCCTACAGCGCCCCGGGCCTGCGGTTCAAGGAACGGCCGTTCCTGGACTCGATTACGTCCAGCACGCACTTTGTTTCACCGGCCGTCTACGGGCTGGTGCTGGCCGGCGCTGCGTGGACTCCGGGACTGTGGGCAGTGCTGGGAGCCTTCTTCCTCTGGGGCATGGCCAGCCAGGCCTTTGGCGCAGTGCAGGACATCATCCCGGACCGCGAGGGCGGGCTCTCTTCCATTGCCACCGTGCTGGGAGGCAAGACCGTGGTGCGGCTGGCGTTCGCTGCCTACGCCGCTGCCGGTGCCCTGATGCTCCTCACCCCGTGGCCCGCGCTGCTGGGATCGCTGCTGGCCGTGCCGTACCTGCTGAACCTGCTGCCGTTTATGGGCATTACAGACGAACGCTCCGAGGAAGCCAACGCCGGCTGGAAACGGTTCCTGAAGCTGAACTTCCTGACCGGTTTCCTCGTCACCATGCTGCTGATCTGGTACTGGCCCTCCCGCTAACGAAAAAGCGGCCGGACCCCGAAGGGGCCGGCCGCTCTCTCGTTAGCCGAAGGGCCGCAGGTTACTCTGCGACGCCTACGAACTCAGCCTGCTCGTTGGCCGTGGTCTCGCCGGAGGCGAGGTTGGCGCGGAGCTTGGCGCCGAGCTCGGCGTCAACGTTGGTCCAGTACTGGATCGCAGCTTCGCGGATGTGCGGGCGCTGCACACCGGAAACCGCACCGGTGATGGTCTCCAGGAAACGCTCCTTGGCGGCGTCGTCGAACACCTCGCGGTACAGCGTGCCGGCCTGGCCGAAGTCGCTGTCCTCGGAGTGCAGGGTAGCGGCGGAACGCACCAGCGCGCCGTCGTTCTCCCACGTGCCTTCGCCGGCGAGTGCCGGG
>JBELYP010000068.1:0-17004 GCA_040273995.1 Arthrobacter sp. | reverse complement strand
GAGGCCGCGTTCGCCGCGCGGATGGAGACGGGGCATGCGGTAGCGGCATCCAGCTGCACCACCGCCCTGCACCTGGCGCTGATCGTCGCGGGCGTGGGCCCGGGAGACGACGTCGGTCTTCCTTCCTTCTCCTTTATCGCCACCGCTAACGCGCCCACCTATGTGGGGGCCCGGCCCGTGTTCGCGGACGTGGACCCCGGCACCGGGAACCTGACCGCTGAAACCGTCCAGGCGGCCCTGACCCCGGCAACCCGCGCCGTGATCGCCGTGGACCAGGGAGGGGTGCCGGTGGATCTTGCGCCGCTGCGCGCCCTCTGCGATCCGCTGGGCATCACCGTCCTGGAAGACGCGGCGTGCGCTGCCGGTTCCCGGTACGCAGGCCGCCCTGCCGGCGCAGGTGCGGAAATCGCCGCCTGGTCCTTCCACCCCCGGAAAATCCTCACCACCGGGGAAGGGGGAATGCTGACGACGTCGAATCCCGGCTGGGCAGCGCGCGCCCGGACCCTGCGCGAGCACGCCATGAGCCTCTCCGCAGCCGAACGCAGCGCCAGCATCCTGGCCCCTGCGGAGGCATACACCGAGGTGGGGTACAACTACCGGATGACGGACCTGCAGGCGGCAGTGGGGCTGGTCCAGCTGGAACGGCTCGACGCCGTGGTGCGCCGCCGTCGGGAACTGGCCGCCGGCTACGCCAAGGCGTTCGCGGAGATCGAGTTCCTGCGCCCGGTCACTGACCCGCCCTGGGGCGAATCAAACTTCCAGTCCTACTGGGTTGAAGTGCTCCCCGGATTCGGCACGGACCGCAACGGAGTGCTTGAGGCGCTCGCCGGAGCGGAGATCTCCGCACGCCGCGGCATCATGGCAGCCCACCTTGAACCGGCCTACCGGAACCGGGACACAGGTTCCGCGCCGCTGGAAGTCACCGAACGGCTCAGCGCCAACACCCTGATCCTGCCGCTCTTCCACGAAATGACGGAATCGGAACAATCCCGTGTCATCGAAGCCGTAGCCGGCAGCAGCAGGAAGCCATGAGCATGCCAACGCTGCTGCTGCTGGGGGCCTCGGGGCTGGCACGGGAGGTGCTGGCCGCACTGCGCCGCACCACTGAGCACCGGATCTTCGGGTTCCTGGACGACGACCCGGCGCTGCATTCCTCGGTGGTGGACGGGGTGCCGGTGCTTGGCGGGCTCAGTGATGCCGCGAACTACCCCCGCAGCAGCTTCCTGGCCTGCGCAGGTTCCGGTACGGCGCGCGCCGGCATGGTCCAGGCACTGGCCCGGGCCGGCGTAGGAGAGGACCGGTTCGCTACCTTCGTGGACCCGGCTGTGCATTTGAATGACGGCTGCACGGTGGGAGCCGGGAGCATCCTGCTCGCCGGGACCGTACTGACGGCCGCCGTCACCGTGGGCCGGCACGTCGCCGTGATGCCCAACTGCACCCTGACGCACGACGACGTGGTGGAGGACTATGCCACCCTCACCTCGGGGGTGTGCCTGGGTGGTGGTGTGCGCATCGGATCCGGGGCCTACCTCGGCATGGGCGCTACCGTCCGGCAGGGCGTTCGGATCGGCGCCGGCACGGTTGTGGGCATGGGATCCGCCGTCCTGCGGGATCTTCCCGGCGGACAGACCTGGGCCGGAGTGCCCGCCCGCGAACTGCGGCCGGCGGCGGAGCGCCTGTCCGCTGCGGTTCCGGGACCCGAGAACTGGAAGGACCCCCGATGAATACACCTCCCGCCCTCAGGGTGCCGCTGGTGGACCTGGCCGCGCAGCACGCCGAAGTGGATGAGGAGATTCAGGCCGGGCTCAAGGAAGTTTTTGCTGCCACCGCGTTCATCGGCGGCCGCCCGGTGGCCGGCTTCGAGGAGGCGTACGGGCAGTGGCTGGGCAGTGCCCACTGCATCGGGGTGGCCAACGGCACCGATGCGCTGGAACTGGCACTGCGGGCCTGCGGCGTGGAGCCGGGGACCGAAGTGATCCTGCCGGCCAACACGTTCATCGCCACCGCGGAGGCAGTTTCCCGCGCCGGCGCCCTGCCGGTGCTCGCCGACGTCGATCCCAAGCACCTGCTCATTGACCCGGCGTCCGCCGCCCAGGCTGCCGGACCCAAGACCCGCGCCCTTATGCCCGTGCACCTGTTCGGCCAGACCGCCCCGGTGGAGGCCCTGGCCTTCACCGCCAGGCGCTTCAGCGCTGCCATCGTGGAAGACGCTGCGCAGGCACAGGGAGCCGAACGGTTTGGCCGGAAGGCCGGGACGCTTGGCGACGCCGCCGGAACCAGTTTCTATCCGGGCAAGAACCTTGGCGCCGCCGGGGACGCCGGAGCGGTCCTGACCGAAGACGATGCGGTAGCCGGCCAAGTGCGGCTGCTCGCGGACCACGGCAGCCGGATCAAGTACCGGCACGAGGTAGCCGGCATGAACTCCCGGCTGGATGCGCTGCAGGCCGTGGTGCTCAGCGCCAAACTCAAACGGCTCGCCGCCTGGAACCATCGGCGTCGGGACGCCGCTGCGGCCTACGGGGAACTGCTCGCCGGGATTCCCGGGCTGGTGCTGCCCTCCAGCGCGAAGGGCAACACGGACGTGTGGCACATCTATGCGGTGCGGGTGCCTGCCGGGGAACGGGAACGGATCCTGCAGGTACTGGCGGACGCGGGCATCGGTACCGGAATCCATTACCCCGTGCCGGTGCACCTGACCGGAGCATATGCCCATCTGGGTTACGGCGCGGGGGACTTCCCGGTCAGCGAGGACGCCGCCGCCCGCCTGCTCTCGCTGCCGCTGCATCCGCACCTGAGCCGGGCGCAGCAGGAATACGTCGCCGAGACACTCGGCCAGGCGCTGCGGTGACAGCCCCGTCGGAGTCCGCCGGCCTGGCGGGCATCGGGGCGCGTGCCGCCCGCGGCGCCCTTTTCAGCGGTGCGAACGCCGTGATGATGAAGCTGGCCGGCATCGCGGTCATGGTGGTGGTGGTGCGGCTGGTGACCCCGCACGAGTTCGGGGTGTTCGCCGCTGCGCTGGTGGTCCATGCTGTTGTTTCAAGCTTTGGTGAACTGGGTCTGTCCTCCTGTGTTGCCCGCCGGGACTTGGATCCCGAACGGGTGGCGTCCACGGTGGCCGTGCTCGCACTCCTCAGCTCCTCCGCCCTGGCCGTGGGTATGGCCCTGGCAGCGGACCCGCTTGCCGGACTGCTGGGCGCGCCGGAGGCCGCCGCACCGATCCGGGTGCTGGCCATCGCCGTCGTTCTTGGCGGTGTGTTTACGGTTCCCGGGGCGCTGCTGGTCCGGGAGTTCCGGCAGGGCAAGGTGTTCCTGGCCTCGGCCGTGGCATTTGTGCCGGCCAACCTCGTGCTGGTGCTGCTGGCCCTGAACGGTGACGGAGCCATGGCCTTCGCCTGGTCCCGCGTCGCCAGCCAGCTCATCAGCGGCGTGGTCATGGCACTGAGCGTGGACCGCACCTACTGGCCGCGGCTGCGCCGGGCGGAAGTGGGGCCGGTGCTGCGCTTCGGGCTGCCGCTGGCCGGTGCCAACCTGCTGGGCTACAGCCTGCTCAACGCCGACTACGCGATTATCGGCGCCTTCCTGGGACCGGTGGAACTTGGCATTTACACCCTGGCCTTCACCGTCGCCTCCTGGTCCACATCGGTGATGAGCTCCACGATCAATTCCGTGGCCATGCCGGCGTTTTCCGCGATGGGTGCAGGCTCCGCGGAACTGCGCGGCTTCCTGTCCCGAACCTCCAGGCTGGTAGCCCTGATCGCCTTTCCGATTACCGCCCTGACCGTCGCGCTCGCCGCGGAACTGGTGGCCGTGCTGTACGGCGGAACCTGGTCACCGGCTGTTCCGGTCCTCCGGATCCTTGCACTGTACGGCGGCGTCTTTGCCTTATCGCTGCTGCTCTCAAACCTGCTGGTGGGGCAGGGACGTGCCGGCGCTGTCTTCGGGGTGCAGGCGGTTTGGCTGGTGCTGCTGATCCCGTCAGTGGGCCTGAGCCTGGGGCCGTTCGGGCTGCCCGGCGCGGCTTGGGTGCACGTCGCGGTGATCACTGCAGTCATTATGCCGCTGTACCTCCGGGCGGTCCGGGGCACGGTTCCCGCCCCCGGCCGGCTCCTGGTCCGGGCATCGGCCGCTCCGGCGCTGGCTGCTGCCGCAGCCGCCGGGCTGGCCCTGGCGGCCGCGTCCCTGGCCGGCGGGGACCTGGGCCGGCTGCTGCTGGGGGGATTCACCGGCTGCGCCGCCTACCTGGCCCTCACTGCACCGATGCTCCGCCGCGTCCTTCCGGCCGCGGCGCGGGGACGCGCAGGAAACCTGCTGGCCGCCTATGACCGACTGGAACGCCCGCTGCTGGCACGGCTGCGGCCCACCAAGGAGAGCACCATATGATCCCTGCGAGCCAAAGCAAACCGCGGCTGCTGTTCTTCCGCTGGGCGAAACCCGGGCTGCCCGGTTTCCTCAACCGGCACCTGGATGAACACGTGCAGACGCTGCAGCACTTCTTCGAAGTGAAGGTCATTGACCGGGACTGCGACTACGCCGCCGAATGCGACGGATTCAACCCCGACCTCAGCATCTTCGAATCCGGCGTTTACGCCGGGGAACGCAGCATCCGGAACACCGCCAGCCGCCCGGACATCCCCAAACTGGGGTTCCTGCATTCCGATCCCTATGACCTGGCCCGTGCCGTCTTCCTCTCGGACATGGACCGGTGGGGAGTGGACCAGTTCTTCACCACCTCAGTGGCCATGGCCGAGTACACACCGGAAATCGCGGACCGGCTGTTCGTCTGGCCAAACTCCGTGGACCCGGCGGTCTTCCATCCCTATCCCGTGGAGAAGAACATCCCCGTCCTGTTCACCGGAAGCCAGGAACGCCACTATCCCTGGCGCAACGCCGTCGGCCGGGTCCTCTCACGCAGCTTCGCGACCATGACCATGCCGCATTACGGCTGGGGCAAGGCCGGCGGGCGCACCGTCTTCGGGGAAGACTATGCCAGGCTGCTCAGCGCCAGCGTGTTCGTTCCGGCGTGCGGGAGCATGTCCGGGGACCTGGTGCGCAAGCACCTTGAAATACCGGCAGCCGGGTCATGCCTGGTCGCGGAGGACACCCCCGCGCTCGCGGCCTTCGGCTTTGTGGATATGCAGAACTGTGTGCTCGGCGAGGCGGAAGAGATCGCAGAGAAGCTCGATGCCCTGCTGGCCGATCCGGGCCGGCTGGAGCGCATTGTCGCTTCCGGTCACCGGCTGGTGCACGAATCGCACGTGCAGTCCCGCCGCGGCCAGGTGCTCGAATGGCTGCAGCTTCAGGCGGTGCAGCGCCCCGGGGAGCGGATAGTGCAGGCAGGGCCCGCCGGAAGCCTGTTCCTGGCGCCGGGGCAAAGCACTCCTGCGCTCTTCCGCTCCGGAGGGCGCGACCGTGCCTTCCTTGAGGCCGGATGGGAACTGCTGCGGGAAGAGGACACTGAGGGAGCCCGGCGGGAATTCCTCAAGTGCCTGAACTTCTACTTCATTCCCGAAGCGGTGATCGGCGCCGCATGGACCGAGCTGGCTGCCGGCAACGCGGAGGCGGCCCGGGACTGGACCACGCAGGCCCTCGTGGATACCTTCACTGACCGTTCCGCCCCGGACCCGGACCCCGTGCTCTGGGCGACCCACCTGCGGGCACTGCTGTGCTCCGGGGAACGTGACCAGGCGGTCGCCGGAGCGCTGCGCTTCGAAGCACTCCGCCATCCTGAACTTGACCGTATGCGGCGGTGCCTGGGAGTTCCGGCCGCCGCCGGAGCCGCCCGCGCATCGGTCTGTCCGGTACCGGAAAGTATTGACTGGGAAGCGGAGCTCCGGGCCCACCTTAGTGCCTGCGGCCAGGCCGGCGGCCTGAGCTTCATCACTGGGGACGCGGCTGCTGCGCCGGCCGGGCCCATACCGGACGGTGCGGGTTCATCCGGGGCCGGCCGTCTTCGGCAGGGCGGCCGTCTCCGGCAGATGCAGGACTCTGCGGAGCACACCGTGCGCCGCGCCCGGCAGCGGATGCTGCGCCGTCTGCGCTGGCGGCTCCGCACGGGTGCCGTACGCCGGCTGCGGATCGGGCTCTCTCCGCTTAAACAGAGGCTGGTCACGGACTATTTCTCCCGCACGCTCACAGACATCCTGCGCCGGGAAGGACTTGAATCAGCCGTCCTCTTCGGTGAAGCGGCAGGGAGCCGGCTGGAGCGGGCGCTGCAGCGGGGGCTGGCGCTGAACCCGTCACTGCCCCCGCTCACCGTCCATCCGCCTTCCGCGTCGCACCAGGCGCCCCGTCTGAACCCGCACCGGGCCGCCGCCTTCGTGGCGGACGCCTCGGCCGCGGAAGAAAGCGTTGAATTCCTGTCCGGCTGTGCCCTGGTGGTGCTGGCGGACACCGTCTCGGCCGCCGGATACCGGCTGCTGGCCGGGCTGACCCCCGGCAGCCGGCTGGTGCTGCTGGCCCATGATCCGGTGCGCGGCACGGCGCTGCTGGGCAGCACCGGAAGAATGTCCCGCGGTTCCGGCGGCCAGCCGGTTTCCCGTGCAGAAGGGAGCCTGCCGTGAGCAAGGGGACGCTGGTCTGGATGGCGGGCACCCGCTGGGACAACCTGGCCGGTACCGAAAAACGCCTGGCCGGAGCGCTGGCCGATTACCGCGAAGTCCTGTGGGTTGATCCGCCGGCACCGGTCTTTGGCGGCACTGCCCGGGGACTGCGGCCCGCAGCCATTGAAGTTGCTCCGCAGCTCACCAGGCTGATCGTTCCCGTGCTGCCCGGAGCGTGGCGGCCGGTACTGCGCACCGCGGCCAGCTGGCTGCTGCACCGGGCCGTGCGGACGGCCGCCGGGGCAGGCAAACCGCCCGGCGCCGTCGTCGTGGCCGGGCCGCTGGCCCGCTTCCCGCGGCTGGACGCCGGAGTGAAAGTGTTCTTTGTGACCGATGACTGGCTGTCCGGTGCCGCGCTGATGGGACTTCCCGAGGAGCGGATACGGCGCTGTATGCTGCGGAACCTGGCCGAGGCTGATGTTGTGGCGGCTGTGACTGAAGACCTGGCTGAGCGGCTGCGCCGGCTGCGGCCGGGCACCGCGGTTCTGCACCTGCCGAATGGGTGTGTGCCGCTGCCCGCGGCGGTGCCGGCAGCCGTGGCGGAACCGCGGGGCGCCGTGCTGCTGGGACAGCTGAACGAACGGCTGGATCTTGGCATCCTGAAGGCGGTCGCCGACGCCGGAATTCCGCTGGCGCTCATCGGTCCGCGGACGGAGCGGGACCCTGTGGTTCGGGCGGAACTGGATGCCCTGCTGAAGCACGGCAGCGTGAGGTGGGAAGGCGAAATCCCGCCGGCAGAAGTCCCCGGGCGGCTGTGCCGCGCCGCGGCAGGCATCACGCCCTACGCGGACACCGAGTTCAACCGGTCCAGCTTCCCGCTGAAGACACTCGACTACCTCTCCGCCGGACTGCCGGTGGTCTCCACCGACCTTCCGGCGGCCCGCTGGCTCGGCACCGACCATGTGGTCCGGGAAAACAGCCCGGAAGCGTTCACCGCGGCGCTGCAGCGGGTCCTGGCCGAACCGGCGGATCCCGCCCGGGCCCGCGAGCGGCGCGAACTGGCCGGGCAGCATTCCTGGGATGCCCGGGCGCGCACGCTGCTGGACGCCGTCGACGCGCCCGCCGCGGACTGGACGGGCGACCACTTCCTGATCACCCGGTTCAACCTGCCCACCCCCGGACCCGAATCCCTGGTCCGGGCCCGCGAGGGCTGGCTGCGCGAGCGGGCCGGACTGTTCGAGCGTTACTGCCTGCCCTCCGTGGCGGCGCAGTCCAGCTCCCGGTTCAAGTGGCTGATCTACTTCGATCCGGAAAGCCCGGCCTGGCTGCACGAACGGATCAGCGAATGGTCCGCAGACGGACTGTTCACCCCGGTCTACCGGACCGCAGTGGAGAAGGGCGACCTCGTGGACGACCTCCGCCGGCTGGTTCCGGAGCCGGCCGGAATGCTGATGACCACCAACCTGGACAACGACGACGGCATTGCCGCCGACTTTGTCCAGCGGCTGCAGCAGGCGGCAGCGAAGACAACGGGCCGCACCGCCCTGTACCTGCCGCGCGGGCTCATCCTGGCCGGCGCCGGGCTCTTCGCCCGCCGGGACCGGACCAACGCCTTTTGCAGCGTGGCCGAACCATGGCCGGAAGCTGTGACCTGCTGGGCAGATTGGCACACCCTGCTGGGACGCAGCATGCCGGTGCGGGAAGTCCCCGGCCCGGCGGGCTGGCTACAGGTAGTCCACGGCGGGAACGTCAGCAACCGGGTCCGCGGTTTCCGGGTTTCCCCGGACACATACCGGCAGCGTTTCCCCGGTCTGCTCAGCGGCGCGCAGCCGCCGGGTCCGGCCGAACGGGCGCGGGAACTGCTGCTGGACACGCCGCGGCGTGCTGTGGGTTCCGGGGTGCGGACAGCAGTCAAAACAGTGTTGCTGCGCACTATGGGCAAGAACGGCCTGGACCGGGTCAAGGAACACATCGGTGCCCTGCGCGGCGCCGCAACAAGGGAGACACCGTGACCACGCCGCAAAGCCTGAAGGTGATTCTCCGCCGCTGGTATCTGGTCGTTTCCGGCATCCTGTTCACCGCTGTGCTGTGCTGGGGTGCCAGCCAGGTTGTCCCGCCGTCCTATGACGCGCGGGGGAGCATGGTGCTGATGCCGCCGCCGGCCGCCGTCGGGGATGAAGGAAACCCGTACCTGCAGCTGGGCGGGATGAGCGAGGCACTAGATGTGCTGGTGCGGCAGGCCAACGCCCCCGCAGTACGGGACCAGGTGCTGGAAGCCTACCCGTCAGCCACGTACACGATCGAACCCGACCGGAGCACCAGCGGCTCAATCGTGGTTGTCCAGGCAACAGCGGAAACCGAAGCGGAGTCCCTGACTGTGCTGGACCAGGCGTTGGAAACCCTCCCTGCAGTGCTGACCCGCATGCAGGATGAACTGGCTGTCATTCCGGTGCAGCGGATCGACATTATGCCGGTGGTGGTGGACGCAGAAGCCACACTGAACTCGAAGCAGACCCTGCAGATGCTGGCCGTGACCGTGGTGGTGGGCCTGTCCGGAACGCTGATGCTGACCGCGCTGGCCGACGGACTCCTGCTCGCCCGGGCGGGCCGGGCCGATACCCCTGCTGCAGACCCCCGGCGCAGCCGGGGCGCCGGCACTGACGGACCGGCCCCGCATGTGCCCGCGCACGCCGGCAGCCGGCGGACGGCCGGTGCCGCAGGCGCCGCAGCCGGGAAGCGGGAACAGCCATCCAGCCGCGCCGCGGGACGGAAGGCCGCACCGGCGGGGGAGAAGCGCGGCACCACTGATCCGCTGGTCGGGGAAGACGCCAGGTCGCGGTGACTCCCGCCCAGCTCCAGAGCGTGCTGCGGCGCCGCTGGTACGTGCTGCTGGCAGGACTTTGCTGCACTGGACTCGCGTTCGTGTTCCTGAGCCAGTCCGCTCCGGTCTATGCCGCGCAGTCGGACCTGGTGTTCCTGGAACCGGGCACACCGGGGCAGGGCCGCACCCTTACCGGCACCGAACCGCAGACCCTGATTGACTTCACTGCCATCGTGGAGCGCCAGTACCTGGCCGGCACCAAGACCTCCAAACTCGCCTCGCCCACGGCATCCCTCTTCGGCACCGGCATCCGTGAAGGCACCTCGGTTGGCATGCTGGACACCGGCGGGCAGTGGCTCTCCTCCTTCAGCCGCCCGGTGCTTTCGGTACAGGCCGCCGCACCCACCCCGGAGAAGGTCGCCGCGGAGATCGACCGGGTCCACGCCGAAGTGCGGGAGGTCAGCGATGCACTGCAGCTGGAGGCAGGTGCCCGGCCGGATGCCCTGATCACTGTGGAGCGCGCGCCGGAGGAGCTGATCATCACGTCCTTCGGCAAGACCCGGATGGGCGAAGCGAAAGCCCTGCTGGTGCTGGGCGTCGCGGGTGTGGGCCTGTCCTGCGCGGCGGCGGCAGCAGCCGATGCGCTGGCCGGACGCCGTACCCGAAGCGGCGGCCGGCATCGGGAAACGGTCCCAAGAGCGGTGCCGGAGCCCGCCGGGAGTACCTCATGAGCGCGACTGGGACCACGCCGTTTGGGGCCGGCTGGTCCGGGAAGGTTTTGTCCCTGAAGGGCAGGTTCCGGTCTGAAGCGTCCCGGACGGAAGAGCCCAGCAGCGGCGCGGCCACTGCGGCAGCGCCGGTGACGGGCGACGTCGTTTCCTTCCTGACCGTGTACCTCATCCTCACGCTGGCGGTGCCGTCCTATCTGACCATCACGGCGCTGGGGTCGATGGGCAGGCCGTCCACGCTGTGGGCGCTGCTGGGGCTGTTCTGGTGGTTCTTTGAACGACTGCGGCGCACCACCACGCTGAACACCGGTTCCAGGGCGGTGCGGTGGATCCTGCTGCTGTTCCTGGCGGCCGTCCTGCTCAGCTACGCGGTCTCGAACCTGCAGGGCATGCCGCCGAGCGAATCCTCACCGGCAGACAGCGGGATGCTGCGCGTTGCCGGCTGGGTTGGCATAGCCTTGCTGGCCAATGACGGGATCGCGTCCCCTGACAGATGGCTGGGCCTGATCCGGCGGCTGGTCTTTATCAGCGGAATGGCCGGCCTGCTGGGACTGGCGCAGTTCCTCACCAGCCAGACCCTGCTTGACTGGGTGTCCCTTCCAGGCTTCAGCGCCGAGGGCGGGCACGAGGTTTCCAGCCGCGGAGATTTCATCCGCCCGTCCGGCACGGCAACACAGCCGCTTGAATACGCCGTTGTGCTGTCCATGGCACTGCCCCTGTCCCTGACGCTGGCCCTTTCGGACAAGGGCCGCAGCCTGGCGGCGCGCTGGTGGCCGGCGCTGGCTCTGACGCTGGCCTGCATCATGTCCGGCTCCCGTTCGGCCTTTATTGGGGCTGCAGTAGGGGTGCTGGTACTTATTCCCACCTGGCCGTCCGCGCTCCGGATCCGGGTGCTGGGTGCTTTCGCGGTGCTGCTGGGACTGGTGTACGTTAGCGTTCCCGGCATTGCCGGAACTGTGCGCGGGATGTTCCAGACCCTGGGCAACGATTCGTCTTCCCTGTCCCGGACCGAGAGCTACGTCGTGGCTGCGGAGATCGCCGTCCGCAACCTGTTCTTCGGGCGCGGTTTTGGAACGTTCCTGCCCAATTACCGCATCTTCGACAACGGGTACCTCACCGCGCTGGTGGAGGTGGGGATCATCGGACTGGCCCTGCTGCTGCTGCTCCTGTCCAGCGGGGTCTGGGCTGCGCTCTCCACGGCTTACACCCGGCAGCCGGCCGCCAGCCTGTCCCGGGCGCTGGGCGCCGGACTTGCAGCCGCGATTCTGGCCGGGGGCGTGCTGCTGTCCTTTTTCGACGGATTGAACTTCCCCATTTCCGCTGCCCTGCTGTTCCTTGCCGTGGGTCTGGGCGGAGCCTACCGCGGACTGGCGCGGGCGGCGCCGGACGGCTCCGGTTTTGCGCAGCGGCCGGACGCAGACGGGAACCGGGCCTGATGCCGGCCGGAAAACGCCCGAGGCCTACGGCACTGCTGGTGGCTGCGCTGGCAGCGGCCGCGCTGGCCGGGTGCAGCTCAGATGCCCGGCCCGCCCCCGCTGAACCGACGCCGCCGGTGCTGGACCTGCCCCGAATTCCCTGGGAGGGAGGGGCCGGGTACTGGGCTTCCTTCCCCAACGCGGAAGCAGCCGGGTGGACGGACCCCGCGTTCTTTCCGGTTGTCGCCTGGCACAACGGCATCAGCACCGATGAAGAGGTGCAGTATGACAAATCCCTGGGCATCAACACCTACATCGGAATGTCCGCGGAGACTCCGTTCAGCCTGGTTGAGGACAACGGCGTGTACTGGATCGGGGACCGGCTTAACGACTCCTTCAACCCGGAGAGCCCCAACTGGGTGGGCACTTTCCTGGACGATGAAGTGGACGGACGCTTCAGCCCCGCAGACGGGCTGGCCCAGCTCGAAGCCCGGGCCGCGCAGGCACCGCCGGGAACCTTTCGCATGGCCAACTTCACCCAGATGATCATCAGCAGCGACTTTCCTGCCGCGGAAGCCGAGGCACTGGTGAACGGCCCCACCGACGTCGTGTCCATGGACATGTACTGGTACACCGTTCCGCACTGCTCGCTCGAGCCGTACCGCAGTCCCTACCTGGTGGAGATTCCCCGGCCGGCCTGCCGTACAGCTTCCAGCTACGGCCGTGCCGTGCAGGCCCTGCGGCTGCGGGACGACGCAGACGGGAAACTGCAGCAGCTCTGGCACTTTGTGGAGAACCTGAACGGCGGACCGGCCGAGGGCACCTACAGCGGCTACATCCAGCCCGGCCAGGTTCAGGGAGCGGTCATGAGCGCCGTGATCAGCGAGGCCCGGGGAATCCTGTACTTCAACCAGAGTTTCTCCGGGAACTGTGTAACTTCCAACGTCTTCCGTGCCTCCCAGCTGGACCCGAATTTCTGCGGACAGGAACAGGTGCAGGCGGTGGGGGAGGTGAACCGGAAAATCCACGAACTGGCACCGGTCATCAACACCCAGTCCTACGGGTACTCCTTCGGTCCCGGGCTGGACACGATGCTGAAGGTCCAGGACGGATCTGCCTACGTCTTCGCCATGCTCGAGGGCGGCACGGAACCGGGCCTGCGGACCTTTGTCCTGCCCCAAGGAACAGCGGCCGGGGACATCGAGGTCCTCTTCGAAGACCGTACCCTTGCCGCGGACGGCGATGGAACGTTCCAGGACAGCTTCGAGAACGAGTACACCTTCCACATCTACCGGCTGCCGCTGAACGGGTAATCCCGGGCGCACTACCCGGTACAGCCTCCCCTCCGCTGCGCCCAGGACAGGCAGAATCCCGGTACTGCAGGGCGGATTGCACGCACCGTCCCGGTAACCACCACTTGAGCGGTTTTCCGCCTGGGCTTCTACCGTGGGGAACCCGGCAGGCTAGGAAAGAAACAGGTCACGGCACCCCATGAACCGCACATCCCAAAACACTCGTGCCCGCCGCAGGCACCCGGCACGGACCGCGCTGCTGCTGGCGGCCCTTCTGGCCGTGGCGCAGCTGGTCCTCCCGGGTGCGCAGCCGTCCCCGGCAGCAGCTGCGGAGGACTGTTCCGCCGCTGCCAGCCCGGTGGTCTGTGAGAACGCGAAACCAGGAGCGGACCCGGACGAATGGGACATCGAGAAAGCCGGGGATCCCAGCATCCAGGGTTTCTCCACGGACATCAGCGTCAACGCCGGGAACAGCCTGGACTTCAAGATCGATACGGACGCCTCCGCCTACACCATCGATATCTACCGCACCGGCTGGTACCAGGGACTCGGAGCCCGGCACATCGACTCCGTAACGCCGTCGGCCGCCCTGCCGCAGGACCAGCCCGAATGCCTCCGGGACGTCCGCACCGAACTGGTTGACTGCGGCACCTGGCACCGCTCGGCCACCTGGCACGTCCCCGCCAACGCAGTCTCGGGGGTGTACGTGGCGCTGCTGAAGCGCACGGACACCGGAGGGGCCAGCCACATCACCTTTATTGTGCGCAGCGACGCATCCACGGCCGACGTCGTTTTCCAGACATCGGATCCCACCTGGCAGGCCTACAACACCTACGGCGGGTCCGACTTCTACCGCGGCGCGGCCAACGGGCGGGCCTACAAGCTCAGCTACAACCGGCCGGTGACCACCCGGGCGGACAACGACGGCCGGGACTTCTACTTCAGCGCCGAATACCCGCTGGTGCGCTTCCTGGAAAAGAACGGCTACGACGTCACTTATATCGCGGGCGTGGACACGGACCGCCACGGCGAGCGGCTGCTGAACCACAACGTCTTCCTCTCCGTGGGCCACGACGAGTACTGGTCGGGTGAGCAGCGCAGCAATGTGGAAGCAGCGCGCGACGCCGGTGTGAACCTGCAGTTCCTCTCCGGCAACGAGGTGTACTGGCGCACCCGGTATGAACCCTCAACTACCGACGGCGGCGCCCACCGGACGCTGGTCAGCTACAAGGAGACCTGGGCCAACACCAAGATCGACCCGGCGCCGGAATGGACCGGCACCTGGCGCGACCCCCGGTTCGCGGCACAGAACCAGGGCGGCGGCGTACCCGAAAACGGCCTCACCGGAACCGCGTACGTGGCGAACTTCTCCGACCTGCCCGTCACCGTCAGCGCAGAAGAGGGCAGGTACCGGCTCTGGCGCCACACCGAACTGGCCTCGCAGAGCCCCGGCACCCGGACCGAACTGGCGCCGCACACCGTGGGCTACGAATCAAATGAGGACCTGGACAACGGGTTCCGTCCGCCCGGGCTGGCCCGGCTTTCGACCACCACCGGCCCCACACCCCAGTACCTGCGCGACTTCGGCAACACGGTCACTGAGGGCACCACCACCCACCATGTCACCCAGTACCGGGTGCCCAGCGGTGCGCTGGTCTTCTCCGCCGGCAGTGTGCAGTGGACCTGGGGCCTGGACCGGGAACACGACGGCTGGGGAGCACCGGCGGACCGCAGGATGCAGCAGGCCCAGGTGAACCTGCTGGCGGACATGGATGCGCAGCCGGCCACACTGGACACCGCCCTGACCCGTGCCGCCAAAAGCACGGACGCCGCCGCGCCGTCCACTGCCATCACGTCCCTTTCACCCGGCACTGCGGTGGCCAACGGGTCGGCTGTCACCGTCTCCGGCACCGCCGCGGATACCGGCGGAGGCCAGGTTGCCGGCGTGGAAGTTTCCACCGACGACGGCGAAACCTGGTCCGCGGCCGAGGGCACTACCGCCTGGCACTACACCTACACGCAGCACGGCATGGACACCCAGACGATCCGGTCCCGCGCCATCGACGACAGCGGGAACTTTTCCGCAGCAGGGGTTTCCGCCCCGGTGAGCGTCCAGGGCCCGTTCACCGTCTTCGGCGCCGAGGAACCGCAGACGGCGGACGGCCTGGACCGCTCCCCGGTGGAGCTGGGCATGCGTTTCACCCCGTCCGTGTCCGGGTTCATCAGCGGAGTGCGCTTCTACAAGTCAGCCGCCAACACCGGCCAGCACACCGGAACCCTGTGGGACGCCGCCGGCAATGCCCTGGCCACGGCGGTCTTCACCGGCGAGAGTGCATCCGGCTGGCAGCAGACTGTCTTCGCTGAACCCGTTGCCGTCACTGCGGGCCGCGGCTATGTGATCTCCTACAGCACCCAGACCGGCCATTACGCCACCGCCCCGGACTACTGGTCAGCACACGGCAGCAACGCAGCCCCGCTGCTGGTCGCCGGTGGCTTCGGGGCTCCGCCAGCCGGGGTCTTCAACACCACACCCGGCCGGTTCCCGGCGGACAGCTACCGCAACACCAATTACTACGTGGACGCTGTCTTTGAAACCACCAGCAACGCCCCGCTCTCCGCGTCCTCCCACACCCCGGCCGACGGCGCCTCCGGAATTCAGACCGCCACCCGGATCAGCGCCGTCCTGTCCCGGGAAGTCCTGCGTGAAAGCGTGAGCATTGAGTTCCGCGACGCTGCCGGGAACCCGGCCGCCGGCACCACCCGGTACTCAGCAGCCAGCCGCACCGCCGAGTTCGTGCCCCAGGAACCCCTCGCGGAGGGCACCCGGTACACCGCCGTGCTCACTGCCACGGATACCGAAGGCCGCGCCCTGGTGGCCGGCGGAACCTGGTCCTTCACCACCGCACGGAACGTGGCAGAAGGAGAATGCCCCTGCAGCCTGTTCAACGAGGACACGATTCCCTCCCTGCCGCAGCTCTCCGACGGGATTCCGCTGAGCCTGGGCGTCGCGTTCCGTCCGGACGCCGCCGGCACCGTGACCGGTATCCGCTTCTACAAGGGGCCGGGGAACACCGGTGTCCACACCGGGCGGCTGTTCGGCCCAGGCGGGACTGAACTGGCCGCGGTAACGTTCAGCGGTGAATCCTCCTCCGGCTGGCAGAGCGCGTCCTTCGCGGTTCCGGTTCCGGTGCAGGCCGGCCGGGAGTACGTGGCGGCCTACAGCTCACCGACCGGAGGGTACTCAGCCAACCCCGGCCAGTTCGCCGGCAGCTACACCTTCGGGCCGCTGACCGTTCCGGCGGACGGCGGCCGGTACGTCTACGGCGGAACCTACCCGGACCGGACGTCCACCTCCGGCTACCTGGTGGACGTGGTCTTTGAACGCAGCGGCCCGGCCCTGGGCGTGCACGCGAAGGCACCGGCCGACGGCGCCACGGGCGTCCCTGCCGATACCCGGATTTCGGGGACGTTCTCCCACGACGTAGTGCAGGGCTCCGCTGCCTTCGAGGTCCGCGGACCGGACGGGCAGACGGTGCAGGGGCAGAGTTCCTACGACGCCGGAACCCGCACCGCCACGTTCACCCCGGCCGCCCGGCTGGCAGGGGGCACTGCGTACACGGTGCAGCTGAACGCCACCGCAGCAGGGGGACTGCTCCCGGACGGCAGCGGCACCTGGAGATTCACCACGGCGGAACCACCGCCGGAGACCGAGTGCTGCAGCCTGTTCCCGCCGGATACCGTTCCGGCCGTGGCGGTGGTCGCGGACGGCTCCCCGGTGGTCCTGGGCACTGCCTTCCGTTCATCCACGGACGGCGTGCTCCGCGGACTGAAGTTCTACAGGGGACCCGGCAACACCGGCACGCACACGGGCCAGGTATTCAAGGCTGACGGCTCTGTCCTGGCCTCGGCCACGTTCACCGCCGCAGCCGGTACCGGCTGGCAAAGCGTACGTTTCACTACCCCGGTTCCGATCCGGGCAGGGGAACAGTACGTAGCCGCCTACACCTCGCCGTCGGGCACGTATTCCGTCACCCCGGGGCAGTTCGCCGCGGCCTACGAATCCGGCCCGCTCACGGTGGATCCCTCCGGCGGCCGTTTCACGTACTCCGGCGGATATCCCGGCAGCACCTCAGCGGCCAGCTACCTGGTGGATGTGCTCTTCGAACCCGCCGAGCTTCCAGCAGAACCGGAAGTCCCGGACACCGGGTG
>JBELYP010000067.1:0-17253 GCA_040273995.1 Arthrobacter sp. | reverse complement strand
CGCAGGGTGATCTCCGCTTCCGCCGCGCCGTCGGTGTAATCGAAGGGTGCCTTGGGGGTGCGCCGCCTGGCTATGTCCCGCAGATCCCAGACAGTACTGGCATGTTCCAGGCGGGCAGCCGTTCCCAGCTGCGGCTTCTTGAACTGCATAAGGGGTGCCAGATCCTGCACGCGGGGAATCCGGCGGGTCAGGGCCCGGGGTTTGGTGGTCACCAACAACTCGCTTTCACTGTGTTCCTGGCACCCGAGCCTACGTCTAATCCGAAAGGAGGCACGTCACAAAGAAAGATTGTGAACACCGGAACTTGCGGCCGCCGGAGTTCGGGCCTACGGTCTTACCCATGACTAACCGTTGGTATGCGTATTTTTCGTTGGCTCTGGAGGAGCCCGCGCGATAATACGCTGACGCCAACCTTCAGAGCCAACAGGACAGGGATCATTCCCTGTCCTTCGCCATATCCGGCGGGTTCTGAAGACGAGTCCCGCCGGTCCATTCTCAAACGGATACGGGACCATGAACCTCACCGCCACACAGCAGCACTCACAGACCACCTCTGACCTCCGCATCAGCGAATTCCGGCCGATGCCGGCCCCGGAACAGCTGCTGGCAGAACTGCCGCTCTCCACGGAACTCGCGGACACGGTCCGGAGCGGCCGGGAAGCCGTCCGAGCGGTACTCGACGGCGCGGATGACCGCCTGCTCGTCGTCGTCGGACCCTGCTCCATCCATGACCCGGAGGCCGGACTGGACTACGCACGCCGTCTCGCGGCTGCAGCCGAAGAACACCGCGAAGATTTGCTGATAGTCCTGCGGGCGTACTTCGAGAAGCCGCGCACCACGGTGGGATGGAAGGGCCTGATCAATGACCCGCACCTGGACGGCAGCCACGACATCGAGGCCGGGCTGTACGCTGCCCGCCGGTTCCTGATTGCCGCCGGCGAGCTTGGACTCCCGGTCGCCACGGAATTCCTGGAGCCCATCAGCCCGCAGTACATGGCGGACCTGGTCAGCTGGGGCGCAATCGGTGCGCGGACCACTGAAAGCCAGATCCACCGCCAGCTGGCCTCCGGGCTGTCCATGCCGGTGGGCTTCAAGAACGGCACGGACGGATCGCTGCAGATCGCCCTGGACGCCTGCGCTGCGGCGGCTGCCCCGCAGTCCTTCCTCGGGATCGACGGCGAGGGCCGGGCTGCCATGGTGCGTACCGCGGGAAACCCCGACACACACCTGATCCTGCGCGGCGGCAGCGCCGGGCCGAACTACTCCGCCGCTGATGTTGCTGCCGCCTCCGGGGCGCTGGCCGCCCGCGGGCTGAACCCGCGGCTGATCGTGGACGCGAGCCACGCCAATTCCGGCAAGAACCACCACCGCCAGGCGGAAGTGGCGCTCGAGCTGGCGGCCCAGCTCGAGTCCGGGACCGCGGGTGCCGGCCTGCTGGCCGGTGTCATGCTGGAGAGCTTCCTGGTGGGCGGCGCCCAGGCGCACGACGCCGCTAATCCGGCGCCGCTGGTCTACGGCCAGAGCATCACGGACAAGTGCATGGACTGGGACACCTCCGCAGGAATCCTGACCGTGCTGGCGCAGGCCGCTCGCAACCGCCGGAATGCGTCGTAACAGCGTCCGTTTGGAGGGAAAAACTTCCACTATGGTTACTCCAGCCACTAGAGTGGTGTGCTAGACGGTCACGAGATGGTCATCAAGGCGACACGCCGCCTCAGTTGTGCAGGGCGCAGTTGCTTCCGAACGAAGGAACAAGAGATAAATGGCAGACGAGAGCAATTTCTCGGACGTGCGGTTTCTGACAGTGTCAGAGGTCGCGGATGTCATGCGCGTGTCCAAGATGACCGTTTACCGGCTGGTGCATTCCGGGGAGCTTCCGGCCGTCCGTTTCGGGCGGTCCTACCGCGTGCCGGAGTCTGCGGTGCAGCAGGTTCTGCGCAACGCCGTCATCGACCGGCAGTCCGGAACAGCCTAGGCACTTTCCGGCCGTAACCTGTTTTGGGGTGCTCTGAGCGCTGTCCGAAATGGCAGCGCGGAGGCGGTACCCTGTTAAGGAACGTTTCAATTCTGGCTAGTACTGCCGGAACCGATGCTGGCGGGCCACGTGGCCTGGCGGAAGCGGGGACCGGCATGGCTCCTAATTTCTAAGTTTGTGAGGACTCTGTGGGTTCAGTAATCAAGAAGCGCCGCAAGCGTATGGCCAAGAAGAAGCACCGTAAGCTGCTTCGCAAGACCCGCCACCAGCGCCGTAACAAGAAGTAGATTCTGCTTCTTTAGCTATCTGCTGCCGGAGCCCGCCGTCCGTCCGGACCTGGCGGGCTTCCGCGTTTAACCCGGCAGGTGCGCCGCGGCCTTGGGGCGCTGTGGCGGCGGGGTACTGCTGATCCAGGCGTCAGCGGGAGCGTACCCAGGAAAAGCCTCGCCACAGCCCGTAGGCCGCCCCGGCGGCGGAAGCCGTTTTCAGGCCCAGAGTGGCGGCGCGGCGGCCCGAACGGAAATCGTAGACCGGCCAGTTGTGGTCCCGGGCGTGCCGGCGCAGCCTGGCATCCGGGTTGATGGCAACGGGGTGCCCCACCAAGCTCAGCAGCGGCACGTCGTTGTAGGAATCGCTGTACGCCCAGCAGCGGTCCAGGTCCAGGCCCTCCTGCTCAGCCAGTGCCCGGACTCCTGCAGCCTTGGCCGGTCCGTGAAGGAACTCGCCGACCAGCCGCCCGGTGTAGAGGCCGTCCGTGACCTCGCTGACCGTCCCCAGAGCGCCGGTGAGGGAAAGCCTGCTAGCAATCACGGAAGCGACTTCCACCGGAGTACCGGTAACCAGCCAGACGGGGCGTCCGGCTTTCAAATGCTGCTCGGTCAGCGCACGCGTGCCCGGCCAGATCTTGGAAACGATCATCTCGTCATAGACTTCCTCGCCCAGGATCCGGACGTCCTCGGCTGCCAGTCCGGTGGCGAAAGCCAGGGCGGCGTCCCGGACGCTGTGCACGTCCTTCAGGTTTTCGCCCTGAAGCATAAAGCGCAGCTGCTTTACCGCGAATCCGGCGGCTTCACGCAGCGTAAAGACTCTCTTCTGGTACATCTTCCGGCCCACATGAAACAGGCTGGCGCCGCGCATGAGCGTATTGTCGACGTCGAAAAAGGCGGCTTCACCCGGGTTGCCTTCCGCGGCCGGTGAGTCGGCGGCACGGACAAGCGTGTGACGGGGCATGCAAGAAGTCTATAGAAAAACCTCACCGGAACACGGACGCGCTGCACTGAGACTAAATTGGAAGTCATGAAAGATGCCTCTGCCCGCACACCCGAACTCCTTCTCCTGACCCGCTCCGGGTGTCATTTGTGCCAGGCAGCGAGGGACGTGCTGAACCGGGTCAGCACGGATACGGGGATTCCCTGGCAGGAACGCTCCATCGAGGATGATCCGCTTCTGCAGGAACAGTTCGCCGAAGAGATCCCGGTGCTGATGATTGACGGCGTGCAGCGGGACTTCTGGCAGATCGATGAAGCCCGGCTGCGGAGGCTGCTGGCCGCGTAACCGTACGCCCAACACACTTGGTGGGGAACCGGCCGCGGTCCTAGAGTGGGAAGCCAGCCGGACCATCGGGGCCGGGAAACCATGCCGCAGCCCAAGAGCCAGCGAAAGTTGCAGAAGTGAGTATGCCGGAGGAATCAGACGCAGCGGGTCCCGTCGCGTCTGCACACGGGCGGCATATCCCGCCCGCGTCCCTGGCCCGGCTCACTGTTTACCTGAGGGTCCTGGGGACCATGATGACCGAGGGGATCGAGCGGGTCTCCTCCGACGAACTCGCAGAGGCTGCAGGGGTGAACTCTCCCAAGCTGCGCAAGGACCTTTCCTACCTCGGGTCTTACGGAACCCGCGGTGTGGGCTACGACGTTCCCTATCTCAGCGGCCAGATCTCGGCGGCCCTGGGCCTGACCCTGGACTGGCGGGTTGCCATTGTGGGTGCCGGGCACCTGGGCCGGGCTCTGGCCGGCTATCCCGGTTTTGGCACACGGGGCTTCGAAGTGGTGGCCCTGTTCGACGCCGATCCAATGGCCGTGGGGCAGGAAGTTGGGTGGCTGCGGATTAGCCCGGTGCAGTCGCTGGAAGCTGTCCTGGCAAAGACCCGGGCGAACATGGCCGTGCTGGCTGTGCCCGCCGAGGCAGCGCAGGAGATGTGCTCCCGCCTGGTCGCGGCGGGGATCACCTCAATCCTCAGTTTCGCGCCGGTAGTGCTGCAGGCTCCTCCGGAAGTCCAGATCCGCAAGGTGGACATGGCCACAGAGCTGCAGATCCTTGCCTACCACGCGCAGCGCGCCCAGGTTTCCGCCCTCGCGACTGACGCCCAGGCGCGTCTGATGCGCTGAAATTAGCGCGTCCGCCGTTAGGCGGTCCGGCCTCCGCGGGTGGCCAGAAAGCGGCTGCTGGCGGGCAGGAACAGCAGGCCGGCGCCCAGCGCAGTCACCAGTGCAGCAGCCACGTGCGCAAACGAGCCGTCCCGGAAGCCGAAAAACAAACCGGCCGCGACCAGCACACAAACCCCCGCCCGCGCCCACTTCCTGCCGTCACGGACCAGGGACGCCAGCAGGAGGCAGATTCCAAACGCCACAACGGCAATGGCTGCGTCCGCATACCGGGCCACGGAGAGAACCATGTCCACCGGCACCCCCAGTTCCTGCAGCTGGAGCGCTGCCGGAGGGACCGGACGGTCCGGGGCCACGGCGGCCCGCAGGCTCACCACAAGATGCAGGACACCGGCTGCCAGAACGAGCAGGACCGCCGTGTTCACTGCCAGCGGTGCCCTCCGCCGGGTTTTGCGGTCCGAGATCCGAGGCGCGTGCTGCACCGTGGCCACCGGCGCCGGTGACCGGTCCGGGCGGGGAGGAGTCTTGGCGGAGGGCTTGGGCTGCGCCTGCTTGGCCGGGCCCGGGGAAACATGCGGGGTGTGTTTGGCCCCCGCCCCAGATGTCCCGGGTGTTCCTAATGCCCCAGGCTCCGCTGAAGGTGCCTCCGGCGCGGTCTTCGGCTGAGGTGCTGCCGGAGGTGCAGCGAGCGCAAGCCTGATCACCGCATCCGGGAACCGGGGCCAACTGGGCGGGCGCCCGCCGGTATGCGCCGGCGTGGCGTCCGGAAGCCGGCGGGCCTGCGGATCTGCAGTTAACGGGGGAGGGCCGCCCGGGGAGGACTCGTTCCGGGGAACCCGCCGGAGGCCAAAGTGTCGGAAGCTGCCGGCCAGATGAGTAATGCCTGCTCCCCAGGAACGGGGCGTTGCGTCGGGAGTCGTCATAGTCGCCGCCTTCACAAGACCGGGTGATTGAAACCCGCCGGCCCCCTCAGGATGCCGGGCGGAGACTAAACGCTACGCGCCGCGCGGCCTGCTGTGACCTGTGCTGCCCGGAACCGGTCTGCGCGGATCCCAGATTGTTATCCGGGCTGCATCCGGCACCGGCGGTGAGCCTAGTAGGCGCGGTAGGGATTGAATTCGCGGCGCTGGAAGTAGGGGGTGCTGGGCCGCAGGTAGAGCATGACGATTCCGGCTATGCCCGCCAGCGAGGACAGGATGGACAGCCAGCCCAGCAGGGACAGTACGTAGACCGGGAAGGACACCAGCAGCCCCACCGCGGAAAAGGCAGCGAAGACGGTGCCGAGGATTCGTGCCCAGTTGTGGCCCTTGAGGATAAACCAGGCGATCAGGACGTAGATGCCCAGCCCAATGATGCTCAGCACCACAGAGAACCACACCACGAAACCGCCGGCGTCGTTGATGTCTACGTTGGCATCCCGCAGGGAGTCCATCTGGGAGCTGGTGAGGACCTCCGGAAGCCGGAATGACGTGACCAGGTTATTGATCAGGGAAAGCACGCCCGCAGCGATGATCAGCCAAAACCCGATGACTACTTCCCGCGGCGCCGGCCCTTTGGCCTGGCCCGCTCCTGTGGCACCGGGATAGCTGTAGCCGGAGGGCTGGGCGGGCTGATAGCCGTAGGCCTGTCCGTACTGGCCCTGTCCGTACTGACTGCCGCCGGACCCGCCTCCCTGCGCCGGGGCCTGGCCGGACTGCGGCGGAACAGGCGGCTGGCCGGGTTCAGCGGGCGGCTGGCCGGGCTGAACGGGCGGCTGTCCGTACTGGCCGTAGCGCGGTTCGGGACGCTGGTCCGGTCCGCCGTCTCCGGGTACGGGATTGCCGTTCTCCTGGGGACCTGGATCGTTTGGAGTGCTCATTGGGGCCCGCCTGCCGTCTGGAATGGCCTGCCTGGAGAACTCCGGCAGGGAAGCGAAGTCGGAAGCAACTCTAGTCCTGTCCCAGCGGTACCGCACCGGAGCAGGGCTTTTCAGCTCCTCGCGACGCGTTAAAATGCAGCAGGTCCGAAGCGCATTCCGCGCTCCGGACCCGCATTCATGCACGCTGGGCCAGTTAGGCCTTGACGAAGGCTACGTCCACGTTGATGGTGACCTTGTCGCCCACCAGGACGCCGCCGGTCTCCAGTGCTGCGTTCCAGGTCAGGCCGAAGTCCTTGCGGCTGATGACCGTCTTTCCGGAGAAGCCTGCGCGGGTGGCACCGAACGGGTCAACGGCAACACCGTTGAACTCGACGTCCAGGGTCACCGGGCGGGTGATGTCCTTGATGGTCAGGTCGCCGGTGAGCTTGTAATCTTCGCCGGATCCTTCAATGCCGGTAGCGGTGAAGCGCAGTTCGGGGAACTGCTCGACGTCGAAGAAGTCCGGGCCCTTGACGTGGGCGTCGCGGTTGGCATCGTTCGAGTTGAAGGATGCAGCATCGATCTCGGCGGTGATTTTGGAATCGCCCAGGTCCTGGCCGACCTCGAGAACGGAGGTGACCTTGTCGAAGTTGCCGCGGACCTTGCTGATGCCGGCGTGGCGGACAGTGAAGCCGACCTCGCTGTGGGAAGAGTCGAGGTTCCAGGTGCCTGCGGTAAGACCGGAGGGGATCATGTGTTTCTCCTTGGTAAGTCGGTGGAGGGCAGTTTGCCGCACCACCAGTAGATGCATTTGCATCAACTATGGCATACGTTGGTCAAAGGTTCAAGCGTTTGTGAAGATTTAATCTTCCCCGGCGTGTCTGCGAGACTTGGATGCATGTCCCGCGCCTCAATCCACCTCGTCCGCCATGGTGAAGTCTTCAATCCGGACGGCATTCTCTACGGCCGGCTGCCGGAATTCCACCTCTCGGACCTCGGCCGGGAAATGGCAGACCGGGTGGCCCAGCATTTCCAGGAACGCCGGGACGACGGCGCGAAGCTGGTTTACCTGGTTGCCTCACCGCTGACCCGGGCCCAGGAAACCGCCGCTCCGATCGCCCGCGCGCTGGGAGTGGAAACGGTGACAGACGAGAGGATCCTCGAAGCGGAGAACCGCTTCGAAGGACTGCCCGGCGTAAAGCGGCAGCTGCGCAACCCCCGCTACTGGCCACTGCTGCGCAATCCGATGAAGCCCTCGTGGGGGGAACCCTATGCCCAGCAGGTTGACCGCATAATGTCCGCAGTCCATGACTCGCGGATCCGGGCCCTCGAACTGGGCGGCAGCGGAGCCGAAGCCGTCCTGGTCAGCCACCAGCTGCCAATCTGGGTAACCCGGCTGGCCGCAGAGGGGCGCCGGCTCTGGCATGACCCCCGCAGCCGCGAGTGCACACTCACCTCGGTGACCACGCTGGACTTCAATGACATGGAACTGACCGGCGTCCGCTACGCCGAGCCCTCTGCCGACCTCCTGCCCGGGGCAGCGAACCTACCCGGCGCATAATACAATTACTACGCGTTGTAGAAGTGGCCGCCCCCTGCCGCGATGAAAGCTGGAGCTCCGTGAAGAAACCCACAAGCGAAACATCACCTGCTGCCATGCACCGCAGGTCCTTCCTGCGCCTTGGTGCCGGGCTGGCAGTCGGCGTGCCGCTGGCCGCCGCCCTGGCCGGCTGCACCGCTGATGATCCGCTCGCGGAGCAGGCCAAGGCCGGGGATAACAAGAACTACATTGCCGGTGACGGTTCCGTCACCGAGTACGCCCCGTCCGAGCGCGGCGAGCCGGTCCGGCTCACCGGCACACTCTTCGATGGCACGGAAGTCAGCGCCGCCGACTGGGCCGGCGACGTCGTCGTCCTGAATTTCTGGTACGCCGCCTGCGCACCCTGCCGCAAGGAAGCCCCGGACCTGGTTGAACTGCATGACACGTATGCCCCCGAGGGAGCCCGCTTCTACGGCGTCAACATCCGGGACGAGGCCAAAACCGCAGAGGCCTTCGAGCGCAACTTCGCCATTCCCTACCCGAGTTTTGAGGACCGCAACGGGGGAGTGCTGCTGGCCATGACCAGCTTCGTTCCGCCGCAGGCCGTTCCTACCACACTGGTCCTTGACCGTGAGGGCCGGGTAGCGGCACGCATCCTGGGCCTGGCGGACAAAGGAACCCTGAAGACCCTCATCACCGACGCGCTGGCCGCGTAGCCGACGTGCCGCCCGTGCTTCCCGCCGCCGCCGTGCCGGCAGCCAACGTCTTCGCCGAAACGATCCTGAACGGATCGATGCTGCTGGCGATCCCCGTTGCCGTCCTCGCCGGGCTGGTTTCCTTCCTTTCCCCGTGCGTGCTCCCGCTGGTGCCGGGGTACCTGGGCTACGTCACCGGCCTGACCGGCATAGACCTGCAGAAACAGCGCCGAGGCCGGATGTTCACCGGGATTGCCCTGTTTGTGCTGGGCTTCTCCGTGGTGTTTGTGGCCATCGGCGCAGGAATCGGGCAGCTGGGCTCCTGGCTGCGCGGCGCCGAACAGGCATGGATCCAGCAGGCCCTGGGTGCACTGATCATCCTGCTCGGCGTCATCTTCATGGGCGGCCTGTCCTGGTTCCAGCGTGACCGCAAGATCGAAGCCCGCCCGCCCGCCGGGCTCTGGGGTGCGCCGCTGCTGGGCATCACGTTCGGACTGGGCTGGGCGCCCTGCCTGGGTCCTACGCTTTCTGCCGTGCAGCTGCTCTCCTTCTCCGGCGACGACGCCTCCGCCGCCAAGGGCGCGCTGCTCACTTTCGTCTACTGCCTGGGCCTTGGGCTTCCCTTCCTGCTGATCGCGCTGGGCTTCCGGCGCGGAATGGGGGCCCTGGGCTTCTTCCGCCGCCACCGCGTTGCCATGCAGCGTTTTGGCGGCGGCATGCTGATTGCCCTCGGCCTGCTTATGGTCACCGGCGTCTGGAACCTTTGGATCAACCAGCTGCAGGGCTGGCTGGACAGCGTAACCCTGCCGATCTGATGAATACCCCGCCAAACCCGTCCCCAGAGAACAATGAGAACCAGTTGAAACCTGAACCGGACAGCGAAACGACGCAACAGCCGCCAGCCGAAAGCGCGGAAGCTGAATCCGCGCGCGCGGGCCGCGGAGGCAAAAAGGGAGAAGACGGCGTCGCACTTCCCGCCCTCGGACTGCGCGGAACCCTGCGCTGGGCCTGGACGCAGCTCACCAGCATGCGCACCGCGCTGCTGCTGCTGCTTCTGCTGGCCGTGGCAGCAGTGCCCGGATCGCTCTTCCCGCAGCGCCCGGCCAACCCCGGGGCTGTCACCCAGTACATCGAGGACAATCCGGACACCGGGCCCTGGCTGGACCGGTTCCAGCTCTTCGACGTGTACTCCTCTGTCTGGTTCTCCGCGATCTACCTGCTGCTGTTCATTTCCCTGATCGGCTGCGTTATCCCGCGGGCCAAGGTGCATTGGAAGGCGCTGCGGTCCAAGCCGCCCCGCACCCCCACCCGGCTATCCCGGCTGCCGGAATACGGAACCCTGGCAGTACCTGCCGGGACTGGGCTGACTGCAGCCGAAGCTGCGCGTGACGCCGCTGCCGTTCTGCGCAAGCGCGGTTACCGGGTGGAGACCAGGGACCTCGAGGGCTCCCGGCCCTCCGTGGGAGCCGAACGCGGCTTTGCGAAGGAAACAGGCAACCTCGTCTTCCATGTGTCCCTCATCGGTGTGCTGGCCTCCGTCGCCGTCGGCGGGCTGGTGGGTTACAACGGGCAGCGCGTGGTGGTTGAGGGGGACACGTTCGTCAACACCCTGGTGGGCTATGACACCTTCAGCCCCGGCACCAACTTCTCCGAATCCCAGCTGAGCCCCTATTCCCTGACGCTGGACGACTTTGACGTCACCTTCGACCGGCAGCCGAACGGCAACGTCCAGCCACTGGACTTCACCGCCAACGTCACGGTGCAGGAAGACCCTGAGGAGGAACCGCGCAGCGAGACCCTCAAGGTCAACGAGCCGCTGAGTATTGGCGGCACCAAGATCTACCTGGTGGGCAACGGCTACGCGCCGGTTGTCACCGTCCGGGACGGCGAAGGCGAAATTGCCTTCCAGGGTCCGGTGGTTGGCGTTCCCACTGACGGCGTTTTCACCTCGCTGATGGTCATTAAGGCCCCGGACGCCAAGCCGGACCAGCTGGGTTTTGTAGGATTCTTCCTTCCAACTGCAATGCTGGATGCCAACGGAGTTTCCTTCTCCGGAGACCCCGACCCCGTCAATCCGCAGCTGAACCTGAACTCCTACTACGGAGACCTTGGCTTGGACGACGGCGTGCCCTCCAACGTCTTTGTGCTGGACACAGAGGACCTCACCGAGCTGAACAACCGGGACCTGGACTCCGGCGGCATTGTGCTGGGCATGAACCAGAGCTACGACCTGCCTGAGGGCAAGGGCTCGATCAGCTTCGACGGGCTGCTGCGCTACGCCGCGCTGGACGTCCACTACGATCCGGCCAAGACCGCAGTAGGTGTCTTTGCGGCCCTCAGCCTCCTGGGTCTCTCCGCGTCACTCTTCATTTCCCGGCGCCGCGTTTGGGTTCGTACCGGAACCGCGGAGGATGGCCGCATAATGGTCGAGTACGGATTGCTGGCCCGGGGTGAAGACCCGCGGCTGGAAACTGAGGGTGCGGCACTGCGGACCCTGCTTGAAAAGAAGTGGCTGGCGGGAGCCCCCGCCGCAAACCCTGCGGAAGGCCCGGAAACCCTGGCCGACGCATCAGTGGCCGGCAGCACCGGACGCACGGAAGAAACAGGTAAGGACTCCTAATGCCCTCCATTGACTACCAGCTCGCGGAATACAGCGATCTATTCATGCTGCTGGCGGCGTTCACCTACACGGTCGCGCTGCTGGCCTTCGCGTGGGACCTGGCCAAGAGCAGCAAGACGCTGAAGGCCATTGACCAGAAGGCAGCAGTCCAGTCTGCGCCGAAGGCCATGGCGACCGCCGGTGCCCCGTCCGGTCCCGCCGACTCCAACCGCCAGTGGGACACCGCTGAAGCGGTAACCGCCGACGACGCCATGGGCTACACCGGTAAGCGCCGCAACGCCGCCCGCGTCGCCGTCGCACTGACGGCTCTGGCCGCGCTGATCCACGCGGCCGCCGTGGTGGCCCGCGGCATGGCTGCCCACCGGGTGCCGTGGGGCAACATGTACGAGTTCTGCACCACCGGCGCGCTGGTGGTGTCGGTCGTCTTCCTGCTGGTCCTGCTCCGCCGCGACCTGCGCTTCCTGGGCACCTTCGTGGTAGGCCTGGTGCTCATCATGATGATGGCTGCCACTATCGGCTTCCCTACTCCGGTTGGGCACCTGATTCCGGCACTGCAGAGCTACTGGTTGATCATCCATGTTTCAGTGGCCGTTATTGCCTCGGCACTGTTCACCCTGACGTTCGCCATGTCCGTGCTGCAGCTGCTGCAGGCTGACCGTGAGGCCAAGGCCCGCGCCGGCGGCAAGGAGCGCTTCGCCTTCCTGAAGATCGTTCCCTCGGCACAGTCGCTGGAGAACTTCTCCTACCGGGTCAACGCCGTCGCCTTTGTGCTCTGGACCTTCACCCTGATGGCCGGCGCTGTCTGGGCCGAGCAGGCCTGGGGCCGTTACTGGGGCTGGGACACCAAGGAAGTCTGGACGTTCGTAATCTGGGTTGTCTACGCCGGTTACCTGCATGCCCGCGCTACCCGCGGCTGGACCGGTACCCGTGCCGCCTGGCTCTCGATCGTCGGCTACCTCTGCGTGGTCTTCAACTTCACCATTGTCAACGTCTACTTCGCCGGTCTGCACAGCTACTCCGGCGTCTAGTCCCTGCCGCTTCAAGGCCCCGCTCCGGCTTTTGCCGGGGCGGGGTTTTGCTGTTGCTTCCGGCGGGAGTCGAATGGGCCGGGCTGGCCGGGCGCGGGCAGGTCTGGTCTGGGAAACGGACCGGGTAACCCGCTGACGAGGGACACCATGGCACCTGCCGGCGACGGCGTCGTTCGAAAGGCTGCCAGGGGTCTGCTCCGGTTGGGGACATCCCTGCCACTTTGGGACTTTCCTGCCACGGCGCCGCGGAGGATTGTCCCGAACCGCCAGGAATGTCCCGAGGTGCAGGGAAACCGGGCCGGGGCTGTTCCCGAACCGGCAGGGATGTCCCGAGGTGCAGGGAAACCGGGCCGGGGGTGCGCCCGAACCGGCAGGGATGTCCCGAAGTGCAGGAAATCCGGCCGCAATGGAGGAACAGACAAAGAAAGAAGCCCCGTTCCGGAAGTAGATCCGGAACGGGGCTTCGCAGTGAATGCTTTGGCTAGCTGTTGCTGGGCTTCTCGTCGTCGTTCTGTTTGGAGCGCTTCTCACGGTCGGCGATTTCCTGCTCCCGGCGCTTAAGTTCTTCTTCCTTGGCCTGCTGGCGGCGGCGGATCTCCAGGTTGCGGAGGAACTCGGGATCATCGTCCGGGGCAGTGGGGCGCCGCGGAGCACGGGGCTTGGGCTCGGGGCCGCGGCCCGGGCGGCCAAAAAGGAACCACAGGATCGCGCCGAGCACCGGCAGGAGCACGATCACGGCAATCCAGAATGGTTTGGAAATGCTCCGTACTTCATGGGCCCGGGACATAAGGCAGTCGATGACGGCGTAGATAATGACAGCTGCTACGACGATGACGCTGAGAAGTACGATGCGGGGCATGTCCTCAGTGTAGTGGAGCCGGCTGAAGGCGGCCTGGATAGTTTCCAAAGGCACCTAAACCGGGGTAGGAGGCACCCGGAACCGGGCTGGGACTGTCCTTTCAGGCGGTGCACGTAGAATGGGCACGTGGCTTTCTGGAAATTTACCGCTCTCCGCCTTGGTCTGGTGGCCCTCTTCTTCGTGGCCTGTGTTTATCTGGGACTGGGGCTGGTGCTGTCCGCCATCGTCTCCGCCGTGCTGGCCTGGTGCGTGACCTACCTGTTTTTCCGGGATATGCGCGATGCCGCGGCGGTAGGCCTGCAGAGCCGTTTCAGCGAAAAGACTCCGCCGTCCCGCAACCGCGCGGAACTGGATGATTCCGCAGCAGAGGATTCCCTGCACGACGCGAATCCGGACGTCACGATCGACGCCGACCGCAAACCCCGGGAGAGCTGAGACCAGGTGCCCTCCCGCCGTCCCTGCTAGGGGCGACGGACAGTCCTTACCGGCAGGCGCCGGGAAAGCAGCGGGGGAGCGCATGGCGAATATCGAACTCGGCAACCGGTCAGAGCAGGCAGAGAGCATCTATAACCGGCGCTGGCTGCTCGGCGTGACTGCCGGCCCGCTGACCGTGGGCCTGGCTGCGGCAGTGTGGATGGCCACGGTTTCCGGCAGCCTCCCTGGGCGCCTCGCCACCCGCTGGGGGCCTGACGGCGTCAACGGGTACTCCTCTCTCTTCGCCATGGCGGCCATTGCGGTCCTCGCCGGCGGTGGAAGCGGTGCCCTCATCGCAGGCATGTCCGTCCTAACCCGTGACTATTCGGCAGTCCTCGCCCGCATCGGTGTTGGTTTCGGCGTCGCCTTTGGCACGCTGATGACGGGGCAGGCCGTCGCCGTCGTCGCCGGTCAGATTGGGCTTGCTGACGCTTCCCGGGCTGAGATCGACGGGCCGGTAATGTGGGCATCCGTCCTTGCCGGCTGTGTGGCGGGCGCTGCCTGCGGCGGGCTCTACCGCCCCTCGGAGACGGACCGGACCCCCAGCGCGGACACCGTAGACGCCGCTGCCGCCGCAGCGAACACGGACTCGGCTATGGCCGCAGATGCGCGCCGCAGCGCCGCCAACCGGGACAGCCTGGCCATTCGAGTTTCCATGGGGCAGGCCAGCTGGCTGCTCAGCCTCGGCATTGGTGCTGCCGTCGCGCTGAGCCTGGTCTTCATCCATCCGGCCCTGGGCCTCCTGGGACTTCCCGCTGCCGCCCTGTTCTGGATGTTCACCTCCGGCAAGGTTGTCATTGACGACGCCGGTGTTCGGGTCCTGGCAGGAGGGTTCTGGAAACTGATGCGGAAACCGCCGGGCGTGCCTGTGCCCTGGTCAATGCGTACCGGACTGGTCCGGGGGATGAATCAGTGCACCTGGAGTCTGAATTGCCTCGGCGCTAGGCCAGCAGACGGGTCAGGACCAGGGACAGGCCGTAGACAACGCTGAAGCCGAGGTTGATCAGGCCGGTCTGCTTGAGCACGGGAATCAGGCTGCGGCGCTTCTTGCCCTTGAGCATCAGCCAGCTAGGCATCAGGCACGCCGGCAGCAGCAGCAGGACCAGCAGCACCCACGGATAGTCGCCCACCAGCAGCAGCGGCAGGAGCAGCGCCAGCGCCAGCATCATCACATAGCTGATCCGGGCGGCGTCGTCACCCAGACGGACCGCGAGAGTCCGCTTGCCCGATTCGCGGTCCGTAGGGATGTCCCGCACGTTGTTGGCCATCAGCAGTGCAGTGGCAATCAGCCCGGTGGAGACCGAACCAATCCACGCTGCTGCGTTCACCTGGCCGGCCTGCGTATAGGTGGTACCAAGCGTGGCAACGAGGCCGAAGAACACAAAGACGAAAACATCACCAAGGCCGAGGTACCCATATGGGTTACGCCCGCCGGTGTAACCCCAGGCAGCGGCGATACAGCCGACGCCCACCAGCAGCAGGAACCACGCCTGGGACAGAATGACAAGGGCGAGCCCGGCAGCCATGGCCAGACCGAAAGCCAGGAACGCCGCATACTTCACGGCCTTGGCCGGTGCCGCCCCGGAACCGGTGAGCCGCAGCGGGCCAACCCGGTTGTCATCCGTACCGCGCACGCCGTCGGAATAGTCGTTCGCGTAGTTCACGCCCACCTGCAGCAGGATCGCCACCACGGCGGCCAGCACTGCGTTCAGCCAGCGGAAGGATCCCAGGTCGAACGCCGCAGCGGAACCGATAATCACCGGAGCAACCGCCATCGGAAGTGTCCTGGGGCGTGCCCCCTCCAACCATTGCGCCGCTGTGGCCACAGTTCATTCCTTCTTCGTTTGGCATTCTTGGGCTGATGTTCACCGTCAGGGTGTTACCCGCCGGCCAGCTTCATTCTCCCGCACTGCCGCCGGGACCGCGAAAACGCCGTCCGCCGCGCGCCGAGAGGCCACTTACGGCTCCTACCAGTGCTGAAAAGAGCCGTAACTGGCCTCTCGATGGGGGAGACGGCGGGAGGGTCCTATCCGCGGGCGGCAGTGAGCAGCTGGCGGACAGCCAGGCGGTCGGTCTTGCCGCCGGGCAGCAGGGGCAGACGTTCGAGCTCCACGACCACCTTCGGCACGGCCGGGGCGCCGAGCGCGGAACGGACAGCGCTGCGCAGCCTGCCGGTATCAACGGAGCCGACGACGACGAGGCCCACCACTGCACCCCACTCCGGGTCCTCCAGGCCCATGGCCACGGCCTGGTGCACCTCGGGCAGCTGCTCCGCGGCAGCGGCCACGGCAGCGCCGGAGACCTTCACCCCGCCGGTGACTATGACGTCGTCGAGGCGGCCGGACACCGTGACAATCCCGTCTGCGGACACAGATCCGGTGTCATCGGTGCGGAACCAGCGCTTGCCGGAATGGAAGGCGAAGCGTTCAGCGCTCAGCTCGGCAGCGCCCAGGTAACCCTCGGCCAGCATGTCCCCGGCGATCCACAGCCGGCCTCCGTCTTCCTGGACCTCCACGCCGGGCAGCGGAACGCCGTCGTACACGCAGCCGCCGGCAGTCTCACTCATGCCGTAGGTGCGCACCACGTGCAGGCCGGAGTCCTTCGCCTGCGCCAGCAGGGCCGGGCTGGTGGCCGCGCCGCCGAGCAGGATCGTGTCGAAGCGGCGCAGCGCCGCCAGCGTGTCCGGGGCCGTATCGGTAAGCAGCCGGTGCAGCTGGGTAGGCACCAGGGAAGTGAGCCGCGTCCGGTCGGTCATGGACTGGGCGGCGGCGGTGAACGCCTCGGGGCTGAACGGCACGCCGGTGTCCATCAGTACCGGTTCGGTGCCGGCGTAGAGCGACCGCACCAGCACCTGCACGCCGGCGATGTAGTGGACCGGCAGCGCGAGCAGCCACTGGCCGTCCAAACCAAGATGCATCGCGGTGGACATGGAGGATGCCGCGAGGGCGTCAGTGGTGAGCATTGTCTGTTTCGGCGTGCCGGTGGACCCGGAAGTACTGATCACCAGCGCCACGTCGTCATTGGTCAGTTCCCCGGTGAAGGTCTGCGCCGGGTCAGCGTGAGGCGCAACGGCGGGGCCTTCCCCGGCCAGGGCCGCCGCCAGCGGCGGCAGCAGGTCCCCGGCGTTGTAACCGGCCGGTGTGTGGACGGGAAGCAGTTCCATGACGTCCTAGAAGTAGTAGGGGAAGTTGGACCAGTCCGGGTCCCGTTTCGCCAGGAACGCTTCCTTGCCCTCCACCGCCTCATCCGTCATGTACGCCAGGCGGGTGGCTTCGCCGGCAAAGACCTGCTGGCCGGCCAGGCCGTCGTCGGCCAGGTTGAAGGCGAATTTGAGCATGCGGATGGCTTGCGGCGACTGCCGGGCAATGTCCGCGGCGTATTCCAGGGCCACCTTCTCCAGGTCTTCGTGGTCCACTGCTTCGTTGACGGCGCCCAGGGCCACCATGTCCTCGGCGGAGTATTCACGGGCCAGGAAGAAAATTTCCCGTGCGCGCTTCTGGCCGATCTGCCGGGCCAGCAGCGCCGAACCGTAACCGGCGTCGAAGCTGCCAACGGTTGCGTCGGTCTGCTTGAACTTGCCGTGCTGGCGGGAAGCGAGGGTCAGGTCCGAGACCACGTGCAGGCTGTGCCCGCCGCCGGCTGCCCGGCCGTTGACGACGGCGATAACCACCTTGGGCATGGTGCGCATCAGCCGCTGCACTTCCAGGATGTGCAGCCGCCCGGCGCGGGCCGGGTCGATGGTTTCCTGGGTCTCCCCGTCTGCATACCGGTACCCGTCCCGGCCGCGGATGCGCTGGTCGCCGCCGGAGCAGAAGGAATGGCCGCCGTCCTTGGGGGAGGG
>JBELYP010000066.1:0-17355 GCA_040273995.1 Arthrobacter sp. | reverse complement strand
GGCCGCCGCTCTCGCAGCCGTGCGCGGCCGTCCGGAAACGTTCCGGGCGCTGCGCTCAGACTTCGAAGCGGCAGCGGCCCGGCTGGATACAGATCCCGGCGAGGACCCGGCCCGGCGCGGATACTACGGGCTCGTGGCCCGCCTTGACGCCGGGATTGATGAAGCCGCAGCCAATCCCTACCTGGCCCAGGCACTGGTGAACGTGCGGCTGCATCTGGCACGGGTCCGGCGGCTGGCGAAGGACAACCCGGCACGGCTGCGGGAAACCGCCGCCGAGCACGCCACCATCGCAGCAGCCATCGCCGCGGGCGACCCGGCGCTGGCAGCCGCTGCCACGAAGGTCCACCTGCACAAGAGCCTTGAACACTTCAACACCATCAACCACCCCTGAGCTGAACAACCCCGAGAGGACCGCTCCTTGAAAACGCATAACGTACGTGTCTACCGCAGCGAGGAAAACCTGCCCCGCGAAGAGCAGCTGGCCTGGAAGATCGCGGCAGTAGCCGCGGACCCCGTGGACGTCACCGACGACGTCACGGATATGGTCATCAACCGCATCATCGACAACGCCTCCGTGGCCGTGGCATCCCTGAACCGGGGACCGATCGTCGCCGCCCGCGCCCAGGCGCTCTCCTTCGCCCCGTCCTCCGGCGGATCCGGAGCCTCCGTCTTCGGTGTCCAGGAAAAAACTTCCCCCGAGTGGGCTGCGTGGGCCAACGGCGTGGCCGTGCGTGAACTGGACTACCACGACACCTTCCTGGCCGCCGAGTACTCCCACCCCGGTGACAACATTCCCCCGATCCTCGCCGCGGCACAGCACACCGGCGCTTCCGGCGCAGACCTGCTGCGCGGCATCGCCACGGGCTACGAAATCCAGGTGGACCTGGCCAAGGCCATCTGCCTGCACAAGCACAAGATTGACCACGTGGCCCACCTCGGCCCGTCCGCAGCTGCCGGCATCGGCACCCTGCTGGGACTGGACACCGAGACCATCTTCCAGGCCGTGGGCCAGGCGCTGCACACCACCACCGCTACCCGCCAGTCCCGCAAAGGCGAGATCTCTACGTGGAAGGCACACGCACCCGCATTCGCCGGCAAGATGGCCGTGGAGGCCGTGGACCGGGCTATGCGAGGACAGACCTCCCCCACCCCCATCTATGAAGGCGAAGACGGCGTCATCGCCTGGCTGCTGGATGGACCCGACGCCGCCTACTCGGTCCCGCTGCCGGCCCCGGGCGAAGCCAAGCGTGCCATCCTGGACACCTACACCAAGGAACACTCCGCCGAGTACCAGGCGCAGGCCTGGATCGACCTGGCCCGGAAGATCCACCGCGAACACCCAGAGGCTGCCGACCCGGCCAACGTTGTGTCCGTCCTGATCTCCACCTCGCACCACACCCACTACGTGATCGGCTCCGGAGCCAACGATCCGCAGAAGTACGACCCCATGGCTTCGCGCGAAACCCTGGACCACTCCATTCCGTACATCTTCACCGTTGCCCTGCAGGACGGCGCCTGGCACCACGTGGACTCCTACGCACCCGAACGCGCCGGCCGTCCGGACACCGTGGACCTCTGGCACAAGGTCACGACTGTTGAGGATCCGGAATGGACCCGCCGCTACCACTCCATCGACATCGCAGAAAAGGCCTTCGGTGGACGCGTGGACATCACGCTTGCCGACGGCACCGTGATCACCGATGAGATCGCCGTCGCCGACGCTCACCCGCTGGGCGCCCGGCCGTTCGTCCGCGCCGACTACATCAACAAGTTCCGCACCCTGGCCGCCGGCCTGGTCTCGGAAGAAGAAATGGACAGGTTCATTGCGGCAGCTGAACGCCTGCCCGAACTCGCAGCCGGGGAACTCGGCCAGCTCAACATCACCGCTGCTGCCGGTGTCATCGACCCGTCCGCCGCACCGAAGGGACTGTTCTAAATGCTGTATTCCTCCACTACTCCGGAGCAGAAGCGCATCGCAATGCGCGAAGGCCTGGCTTCCGGCACCCTCCAGCAGTACCCGGGAGCATTCAACCCTCTCTCGGCACGGCTGATCGAAGAAAAAGGCTTCAACGGCGTCTACATCTCCGGCGCTGTCCTGGCCAATGACCTGGGTCTGCCGGACATCGGCCTGACCACGCTCACCGAGGTTGCCGCCCGCGCCGGCCAAATCGCCCGAATGACGGATCTGCCGGCCATCGTGGACGCCGACACCGGTTTTGGCGAGCCGATGAACGTGGCCCGCACCATCCAGGAACTGGAGAACGCCGGCCTGGCCGGCTGCCACATCGAGGACCAGTTCAACCCGAAGCGCTGCGGGCACCTGGACGGCAAAAACGTGGTGGACCTGGACACTGCAACCAAGCGCATCCGCGCCGCCGCCGATGCCCGAAGGGACCCGAACTTCCTGATCATGGCGCGGACCGACATCCGCGCGGTGGAAGGCCTGGAAGCCGCCCAGGACCGGGCACGTGCCCTGGTCGAGGCCGGTGCCGACGCAATCTTCCCTGAGGCCATGAAGACGGTGGAGGAATTCGCCGCCATCCGTGCCGCCGTCGACGTCCCGATCCTGGCCAACATGACTGAATTCGGCAAGAGCGAGCTGTTCACCTACGACCAGCTCGCCTCCGTGGGCGTGAACATGGTCATTTACCCGGTGACGCTGCTGCGCAGTGCCATGGGCGCTGCCGAGCGCACCCTGGACACGATCAAGGCCGACGGAACCCAGGAGGCCAGCGTTCCCAGCATGCTCACACGTGCGCGCCTGTACGATCTGGTGGATTATGAGGCGTACAACCGCTTCGATACCTCGGTATTCAACTTCCAGGTCCCCGGCACTCCGGCGTCGGCCTGACCTGGCCGCCCCCATTTCCGGCGCACGCACCAAAGAAGGCAATGCACCACCACTGAACTGCGCACCATGACGAAGGAGTCCCAGACATGACCGACACCACGATTCACAAGGGCCTGGCTGGAGTGCTGGTGGACACCACCCGCATCTCCAAGGTCAACCCCGAAACCAACTCACTGCTCTACCGCGGTTACCCGGTCCAGGAACTGGCCGCCAAGTGCTCCTTTGAGGAGGTTGCCTACCTGCTCTGGAACGGTGAGCTGCCCACAGCCGAGGAGCTCGCGGCGTTTACTAACGCCGAGCGCTCCCAGCGGGCGCTTACCCCGGAGCTGAAGGCAGTGATCGACGCGCTGCCGGTCACCTGCCATCCGATGGATGTCTGCCGCACGGCGGCCTCTGTGCTGGGTGCCCAGCACGAGGCTGCCGACGATTCCAGTGCCGAGGCCAACCTGGCCAAGTCCGTGAGCCTGTTCGCCGGCATGCCTGCCGTCGTCGCCTATGACCAGCGGCGCCGGCGCGGACAGGAACTCGTGGAGCCCCGCGACGACCTGGGATATTCGGCCAACTTCCTCTGGATGACCTTCGGTGAGGAAGCAGCACCCGAGGTGGTGGACGCGTTCAACGTGTCGATGATCCTGTACGCGGAGCACTCCTTCAACGCCTCCACATTCACGGCGCGGGTCATCACGTCCACGCTGGCGGACCTGCACTCAGCAGTTACCGGAGCCATCGGTGCACTGAAGGGCCCGCTGCACGGCGGTGCCAACGAGGCAGTGATGCACACCTTCCAGGAAATCACCGAGGCTACCGCGGAAGAGGACGAAGCTGCTGCCTACGCCGCCGCCTGGCTGGACGAGGCGCTGGCCGAGAAGAAGAAGATCATGGGCTTCGGCCACCGGGTCTACAAGAACGGCGATTCCCGTGTTCCCACGATGAAGGCTTCACTGGACGCGATGATCAAGCACTATGACCGCCCGGACCTGGGTGAGCTGTACACGGCGCTCGAGGGCGCCATGGCGGAGCGGAAGAACATTCTGCCGAACCTGGACTACCCGGCCGGGCCGGCCTACCACCTGATGGGTTTTGACACGCCCACCTTCACGCCGCTGTTCGTCGCTGCACGGATCACCGGCTGGACGGCACACATCATGGAACAGCTGGAAGCCAACTCGCTGATCCGCCCGCTGAGCGAATACAACGGCCCGGACGAGCGGCACCTGCCCTAGCGGCTCCACGGCCCCAACCATGAATGCCCGCTGCAGGTTTTCCTGCAGCGGGCATTCATGCTCGTCTGGAAGTTCCCGTTCATCAAGTTCCGGTCTAGGAAGCTCGGGAACCCGGGTCTCCCTCGGCAGGTTCAACCGATCCCGCCCAGGCAAAGATCCTGCCGGAGACATCCTGCTGCGCCAGGCGGCGCAGGGCCAGCAGAACAGGCTCAACCAGCACCGTTCCCAGCACCACGTACCGCAGCGCCTCCGCCGGCGAATCCAGCGGCACCCCCTGGACTTCACGGACAGCAATGCCGTGCATCGCAGCAGCGTAGCTCCGGAGCAGCTCAGGAGGCATGTCGAAGCCTGCGTCATCCAGGCCTGTGAGGGCCCGTTCAAGCCGAAACCGGGCTTCATGGTCGGCAGGGTCGACCTCCCAGGCCAGTTCAGCCAACACGGCATCAGCCCGCGGGTGGTTTTCCTGACCCGGCTGCGCCGACCCCAGCGCATGATGGGCTGCTCCAAGGAAGTCATGGGCGGATGACGGCGGATCATCAAGCTGGGCCAGCACAGCAGCTGCCCGCGCGACGGACAGGCCGCCGGGACCCAGCAATGCACGGATCAGCAGTAGCCGGGCAGCGTGCGTTTGCGAATATTCCGCCTGCCGTGGCGCAGTGGCCCGCCCCTCGGGCAGCAGTCCCGCCCGGATGTAGTACTTGATGGTGGCCACAGGAATGTCTGTGGCAGCCGAAAGTTCTGAAATCCGCATCCGCACCCCCTTGTGTTGGATAGTGTAACTCTCTAGCTTGGATAGCAGCACTATCCACGACTGAGGAGGCCGCCATGGCTCGCATCTTCCCGCAGCGCATGACCCATCGGCACGAAGGCCAGCTGGTGGTATTTCTCATCGGCATGCGGGTGAACCGCCTGCACCGTCCAGATCTCTGGATGCCGGTATTTATGGCCATGCCGCGCATGCTCGCTGAGCTGTCCTCCGACGCCGGATCGGGACTGCTGGGATTCCGCACGACCGTGGGGGCAGGGGGTCCCCTGGTGCTCCAGTACTGGAAAACCGCTGAAGAGCTCTATGCCTACGCCAGTGATACCAGCGCCGCACACCGCCCGGCATGGGCAGAGTTCAACCGCAGGGCGCGGAAGGCGCCTGGCGCCGTGGGAATCTGGCACGAAACCTACGTGGTGGACCGCGCCGAGTCGATGTACGTCGGCATGCCGGTCACTGGCCTGGCCGCCGCGACCGGAATCCGGGAAGTCCCTGCGGGAAGCCGTGCCGCGCAGCGGCTGGGTCCGGCGCGCAGGCCTGCCTGAACATTCCTGAAGGGGCTCAGGTGGAGGAGAAGACCACGCTGGCCACACACTCGTTGTCCGGTGCCAGTGTGATGACGGCGGCGAAGTAGTCACCGTCGAGCACCCGCGGCAGCCAGTGCGCGGAGTCTTCCCACATCTGCGGGTACGGCACGGAATCCGCCGGATACCAGGCCGGATTGATTTCGGAAGACGGCGAGGGTTCTCCCAGCCAGTTCCAGCTCCGGTAGACCACCGTGGACATGTCCCACTCCGGTTTGGCCGGAAAGACGAACTCGATGGTTCCGGCCGGCTCCAGGTCAGCTTCTGTGAGGGTGACGCCGGATTCCTCGAAGACTTCGCGTACGGCGGCCTGTTCAGGGGTCTCCCCCGGTTCCACATGTCCGCCGAGGGTCACAATGCGGCCGATCCCGAACCCGGTTTTCTTCAGGCCAAGCAGAACTTCCTGAGCGCCGGGACGGGTTTCCCGCATCAGGAAACACAGCACCACCGGTGTGGCGCGCGGGGCCTGGGGCGCCGGGTTCACAGGGCCCGAGGGTGGGCTGCGGCGTAGACCTCACGCAGGGTGTCTGCGGTGACCAGCGTGTAGACCTGCGTGGTGGTAACTGACGCATGGCCGAGCAGTTCCTGGACAACACGCACGTCAGCGCCGCCTTCAAGCAGGTGCGTGGCGAACGAGTGACGCAGCGTGTGCGGTGAAACATCCCGGTCGATCTTGGCCCGTTCCGCGGCGGTCTTGAGGATGGTCCAGGCGCTCTGCCGGCTCAGCCGTCCGCCGCGAGCATTCAGGAACAGCGCCGGCGTCCCCTTGCCCTTTGCTGCGGCGCCGGGCCTTCCGCGGACGAGGTATTCATCCAGTGCCCGCGCCGCATAGGACCCGAGCGGCACGAGGCGCTCCTTGGATCCTTTGCCGAACAGGCGGACGACGTCGGGCCCGTTGGCCGGGATGCGCTCCAGCGAGAGGTCGTCGATGTCCAGGCCCACGGCTTCGCTGATGCGCGCACCGGTCGAGTAGAGGAACTCCAGCAGTGCCCGGTCGCGCAGCCCCATGGGTGTATCAAGCGGGATAGCTTCCAGGATCCGGGTCACCTCAGCCACGGTGATCGCTTTGGGCAGCCGTTTGCCGGGCAGCGGCGGGTGGACATCCGCAGCCGGGTCCTGCGGAGTGAGGCCTTCCAGTGCCCAGAACTTGTGCAGGCCGCGCACGGCCACGATGGTCCGGGCCGCAGAGCGCACACTGAGGGCGGCTGCGCCGTCGGACCCTTCAGCGATGGAACGGGAAAATGCAGTGACATCGTGCCGGGTGATGTCCTCGATCGCGGTGCGCCCACTGGCGTCAAGGAACCGCGCGTAACGCAGCAGGTCGCGGCGGTAGGCGTCCACGGTGTTGCGTGCCAGCCCTCGCTCGACGGCCATGTGCTGCAGGTACGCGCCGATGGCCCGGCCAACAGCGGTGGAGCGCAGTTCGTCTTCCGCGGACCGGGTGCTCCGGGCCGCGGGGACGGCAGGCTTCTGTGCCTGCAGGGTTTCTGCGGCCTGGTCCAGTTCTGTGCGGCTGAGGACGAGGGTGGGGTTCAGCTGGGTGGAGAGGTCCAGCTCAATGGTGTCATTGCCGCGAGGGACCGGCAGTGCGCCGTCCGCTCCGGCGCCGGCGGGGGGAACGTTGGACGGCATGGGTTCCCCTAGCGGACGGAACCGTTGGGCCAGGCGTGATGCTCAGAATGGTGTTCCGGCCACGGAGCGTCACCCGGACGCAGACCGGCATACCCGGTGCTGCGCGCCGCGGCAGCAGCCAGGACGGCGGCGGCAGCCGAAGGGCTGTGCATGCGCCCTTCCAGGACCGCCGCAACGGCGTCGTCGAGGTCAACCCACATCATTTTGATTTCAGCTTCCTCGTGGAAGCGTTCGTGACGATCGGATTCGGGGACATCGTGCAGTCCGCGCGCCAGATAGATGCGCAGCTCTTCGCGCGAGGAGCCCGGGGAAAGGAAGAGGTCAATGAGGACGTTCCAGTCCTCGGCGACCAGGTCCGCTTCCTCAGCCAGCTCGCGGACGGCGGCGGTGAGGTAGTCCTCGCCCTCGACGTCCAGGAGACCGGCCGGGATCTCCCAGAGGGTCATGCGTACCGGATGCCGGTACTGGTTGATGAGCAGGATCTGGCCGTGCTCATTCATGGCCAGGATGGCCACGGCACCGGGGTGCCGGATAAAGTCGCGGACCAGGGGCTCGCCGTCGTCGGTCAGGGTGAACTTTTCGCTCACCACGTCCCAGATGGGACCGCTGTAGGCCACGGATGATTCCAGCAGCCGTCGCGGACTTTGCTCGTCGGCGAACCCCCGGTCCTCGCTCACAGCCTTACGCCCCCGCGCCCTGGTGGGCCAGAGCTGCCTTGATCAGGCCGGCGAACAGCGGGTGAGGGCGGGTGGGCCGCGAGCTCAGTTCCGGGTGCGCCTGAGTGGAGACGTAGTACGGGTGGACTTCCTCGGGGAGTTCAACAAACTCCACGAGCTGGCCGTCCGGGGACGTGCCGGAGAAGACCAGCCCGGCTTCGGCGATCTGCCCGCGGTAGGCGTTGTTTACTTCGTACCGGTGGCGGTGGCGTTCGGCGACGGCTGTTTTGCCGTACGTCTTGGCCACAACGGAGCCTTCGTCCAGCTTGGCGTCCCAGAGACCCAGGCGCATGGTGCCGCCCAAGTCGCCCTGGCCCGCCACAATGTCCTTCTGCTCGGCCATGGTCGCGATGACCGGGTACTTGGTGTCCGGCTCGAACTCGCTTGAAGATGCGCCTTCGAGGCCAACCACGTTGCGGGCGTATTCGATGACCATGCTCTGCAGGCCGAGGCACAGGCCCAGGGTCGGCAGCTTGTTTTCGCGGGCAAACTTTAGTGCACCCAGCTTGCCTTCGAGGCCGCGGATGCCGAAGCCGCCGGGAACGCAGATGGCGTCTACGCCGTCGAGCGCCTTGCGGGCGCCTTCTTCGGTGGCGCAGTCATCCGAGGGAACCCAGCGGATCTTCACCTTGGTGTTGTTCGCGAAGCCGCCGGCACGCAGGGCTTCGGTCACCGAGAGGTAGGCGTCCGGAAGGTCGATGTACTTGCCGACCAGTGCCACCTCGAGGTGATGCTTGGGGTTGTGGACGGCCTCGAGCAGGCGGTCCCACTTGGTCCAGTCGACGTCCTTGAACTTCAATCCCAGGTGCTGGACGATGTACGCGTCCAGGTTCTGGGAGTGCAGGGTCTTGGGGATGTCGTAGATGCTCGGAGCGTCCGGGCAGCCGATCACGGCATCAACGTCTACGTCGCACATGCGGCCGATCTTGTCCCGCATGGAGTCCGGCACGGGCCGGTCCGAGCGGATGACGATCGCGTCCGGCTGGATGCCGATGGAGCGCAGGGCTGCCACCGAGTGCTGGGTCGGCTTGGTCTTCAGTTCCTGGGACGGGCCGATGTACGGCACCAGGGAGACGTGCAGGAAGAAGACGTTGTTCCGGCCGACGTCCTGGCGTACCTGGCGGGCCGCCTCGAGGAACGGCTGGGATTCAATGTCGCCCACCGTGCCGCCGATTTCGGTGATGATCACATCGGGGGCCTTCTTGGCCTCGGACGGAAGGCGCATCCGGCGCTTGATTTCGTCCGTGATGTGGGGAATGACCTGGACTGTGTCGCCAAGGTACTCGCCGCGGCGTTCCTTGGCGATGACGGTGGAGTACACCTGGCCGGTAGTGACGTTGGCGGACCCGTCGAGGCTCTCATCGAGGAAGCGCTCATAGTGTCCGATGTCGAGATCGGTCTCGGCGCCGTCATCGGTCACGAAGACTTCACCGTGCTGGAAGGGATTCATTGTGCCCGGATCCACATTCAAGTAGGGATCGAGCTTCTGCATGGTCACCGAGAGGCCGCGTGCCCGGAGCAGGTGGCCGAGGCTGGAAGCCGTCAGTCCCTTACCGAGGGAAGAAGCCACACCGCCGGTGACGAAGATGTGTTTGGTCGTAGAAGACGACTTGGGAAACCTGGAATTTGATCGCTGCACCACGGAATTCGAGCCTATCACCTTTTGGTCGTTGGGGTATTACTCACCGGGGACGGCAGCCGTCGCCAGCAGTTCCTCGGCGTGGGCACGGGCCGACTCCGAGTCCTCGTGGCCCGCCAGCATCCGGGCCAGTTCCCTGATCCGGGCCTCGCGGTCCAGCACGACGACGTCGCTGGCCGTCACGCCCGACCCGTCGCCGGAAGAGGTTTTAATCACGCGGATGTGGTGGCCCGCGAAGGCAGCCACCTGCGGCAGGTGGGTGACGACAATCACCTGGACGTGCCGGGCAAGCATCGCGAGCCGTCGGCCGATTTCGATCGCCGCCTTGCCGCCGACGCCTGCGTCCACTTCGTCAAAGACGAACGTCGGCACCGGGTCCACCTCCGCCAGCACCACTTCAATGGCAAGCATGACCCGGGAAAGTTCACCTCCGGAGGCACCCTTGCCCAGCGGGCGGGGCGGCGCTCCGGGATGCGGGGCCAGCAGGAACTCGATGGCGTCAGCGCCGTGCGGTCCCAGCTCACCGGTGGGTTCGACGTTGATCACCAGCCGGGCATCCGGCATGGCCAGGGCGGTCAGTTCGGCGCTGACGCGCTCCCCCAGTTCGGCGGCGGCTTCGGTGCGGAGCTTGGTCAGCCCTGCTGCCTCGTCCCGCAGCCGCGCTTCCAGTTCGGTCAGCTCGGCTTCCAGGGATTCGATCCGGTTGCCGTCGTCCCCCAGATCCGCCAGCCGCGCGCGGCTGGTTTCGGCCCATTCCAGCACTTCGTCGATGCTTGGTGCGTACTTGCGCACCAGGGTGGCCAGTTCTGCGCGGCGGGATTCGACCTCGGCCAGCCGGCCGGGACCGTCGGAATCCAGTGCGGCACTGTAGCTGGACAGCTCCGCGGCGATGTCCGCGAGGATGTAGCCCACTTCGGCCAGCCGGCCTGCGGCTGCGGCCAGCACGGGATCATGCTCGCCGGCCAGCTCCAGCTGCCGCTTGGCAGCGTCCACCAGGGAGGTGGCGTCGGAGCCGTCGGAGAAGTCCCCGGCAACCAGGGCCGAGTGCGCCCCCACCGAGGCTGTGCGCAGCTCTTCGATGTTCCCGAGGCGCATGGCTTCGGCCTTGAGGTTTTCGTCTTCGGCCGGTTCGGGAGCGACGGCGTCGATCTCTTCCAGCGAAGCCGCGAGGTATTCTGCCTCCCGCAGGCGTTCGCGTGCAGTTTCACGCAGTTCAGTCAGCTCCGCCGCGGCGGCGCGCCACCGGTCATAGCCTTCGCGGTACGCGCTCAGGGCCGTGGAGAAGGTTTCCCCGGCGTACTTGTCCAGGGCTTCGCGCTGGGCGGTGGTGCTCTTGAGCCGAAGCTGGTCGGTCTGGCCGTGCACCGCCACCAGGTGGCTGCCGACCTCGGCCAGTACGCCCACGGGGGCTGAGCGTCCGCCCAGATGCGCCCGGCTGCGGCCGTCGGCGTTGACTGTGCGGGCCACCAGCAGTTCAGTGCCGCCGTCGTACTCCTCCAGCTCTGCGCCGGCGTCCGCTGCCCGGACGACGGCGGGGCTGTCCGGTGAGAGCCGCACCACGGCTTCAGCGAGGGCGGACTTGGCACCGGTGCGAACCGCTCCGGCGTCCGACCGGGCGCCCAGGAGCAGGCCCAGGGCTGTGATCACCATGGTCTTGCCGGCCCCGGTCTCTCCGGTTACTACGGTGAAGCCGGACCCCAGGGTCAGGGTCGCATCAGTAATGACGCCCAGGTCCCGGATGCGGATTTCTTCGATCACGGGAGCACTCCTCCGCTTTCGGATATGTCTGCAGGATGGTTCGCCGGACCGCGCCAGCCCTGGGTAGGCAGCTGGAACTTGCGCACCAGGCGTTCGGAGAAGGGAGTCTCGTGGGTACGTGCCAGGCGGACCGGAACGTCTGATCGGGTGACTTCCACGCGGGCCCCCGGCGGCAGGTCAAGGCTGCGCCGGCCGTCGCACCACAGCAGCCCGTTGGCGGCGTTCCGGGTCAGGATTTCCACGGCCAGGATCGAATCCGGTGCCACCACCAGCGGCCGGGAGAACACGGCATGGGCGCTGATCGGGGTGATCAGCAGGGCTTCCACCTCGGGCCAGACCACCGGTCCCCCGGCGGAGAAAGCGTAGGCGGTGGAGCCGGTGGGGGTGGCCATGACCACGCCGTCGCAGCCGAAGGAGGAGATGGGGCGGCCATCCACTTCCATGACCACCTCGAGCATGCGCTGGCGGTCTGCCTTTTCGACGGCGGCTTCGTTCAAGGCCCAGGTGTGGGCGAGCAGAGTGCTGTCCAGCCACACCTTCACGTCGATGGTGAGGCGTTCCTCCACGGTGTACGCCCGGTCCACGACCCAGCCGACGGTCTTCTCCAGGTCTTCGCGTTCACTCTCGGCCAGGAACCCCACATGGCCCAGGTTCACGCCCAGCAGCGGCACCTCGGTGTCCCGCACCAGTTCGGCAGCGCGGAGGATGGTTCCGTCGCCGCCCAGCACCATGCCGAGGTCCACATCGGCGAGCTGGACGTCTTCGCCAAGGATCTCGGTGGGAACGGTGAGCTGCCCGTATTCGGCCTGGACGTCTTCGAGGTCCTTGCGCCGCATGACCGGCAGCAGTCCGGCAGCGTGCAGCTGGGTGCAGACTTCCTGGGCCGCAGCCATGGCGGCCTTCCGGCCGGTGTGCGCGAGCACCAGTATCCGTCTGCTCATCTTGTTCCAGTCCTGTTCTGCCCCGTTACGGAGCAAGTGTGTTGCCGTCCCGCCAGTCTTCTACGCCCTGCGGCTGGTCCGCAAACGCGGCCGTCCCGCCGAAGACCCCGTTGACCAGCACGGATGCCGCTGCTGCGCGGTCTGCCGCGTCCCGGGGCGTTCCCTCCGGAACGCTCATCCACATAAAGAATTCCACATTCCCGTTCTGGCCGGGCAAAGGACTGCGGGCGATTCCGCTGATTTCAAGCCCGGCGTCCAGTGCTGCAGCGGCCACCCGCTCGACGGCAAGGCGGTGGCGGGCAGGATCCGTGACGACGCCGGTGCGGTTCAGCAGTTCACGGCCCACCTCGAACTGGGGTTTGGCCATCAGCAGCAGGCTGCCGCCGGGCCGGGTTGCCGCAGCCAGGGGCGCCACCACCATGGTGAGTGAGATAAAGCTGAGGTCGGCCACAGTGAGATCGACGGTGCCGCCAATGTCCGCGGGCGTGAAGTAACGGACGTTCATGCCCTCAAAAACACGCACCCGCGGGTCGGCACGCAGGGAGTCCACAAGCTGGCCGTGTCCCACGTCCACGGCGGCCACTTCCCGTGCTCCGGCGCGCAGCAGCACGTCCGTGAATCCGCCGGTCGACGCGCCCGCGTCCAGGCAGCGCAGTCCGGCGGGGTCCACGCCGGGGAATGCTGCCAGCGCTCCGGCAAGTTTGTGGCCGGCACGGCTGACGTAGTCGGGGCCGCCGTCGTCGGCAATGGCGAGCGGCTCATGCGGCTGGACCGGCGCCGAGGCTTTGGTGAGCACTGTTCCGGCGCGCAGGACACGGCCGGCTGCAATGAGCTTGGCGGCGTGGGTGCGCGAGCGGGCCAGTCCGCGGGACACCAGTTCCTGGTCGAGGCGGGCCATGCTAGGCGCTCCCGGGGCCCGGCCGCGAGGGCTGCGGCTGCGCGGGTTCCTCGTTCAGGGCTTCCAGCAGACCGTTATGCAGGCCGGCGTAGAGCGCGGCGTGCTCCCCCACGGGTGTCTCGGCTACGTCCCGGAGCCTGGACAGGACCGAGTCCACGGCGGGATCGCCCGTCGTGTCCGGTTCAGGGGTGGCCCGGCCGGCTGCTGTGCTTTCATCCACGGGCACAGCCTAGCGTCCGGCGCTGACAGTCCAGCGGACCTGTGGATCGGTGGGCTCTGATGCTTCGGGGTGTTCCTGCCACCACGCGGCGCAGGCAGCGCGCCATCCGTCCAAATCGCCTTCGGGAGCGTCGATCAGGACCTCTCCCCCGCTCACCCGTGCTGAGGCCGTACCGCAGCGGAATCCGCTGTCAGTCCGTTCTGCTGCCGGATAAGGCTCGTACAGGGCACCCAGGTTGGGAATGAGGAAGTCCGGGCGCTCCGCCGTCCGGGCGGCCAGCGCTGATGCCGGGCTGTCGACGCCGGTGAGTACCAGTGCGGTGGCGTAACCGGCGTTGGTGCCGCCGAGGATGTCCGTATCCAGCCGGTCGCCGACGACCAGGGGACGCTCCACCCCCAGGTGGCGTGCCGCCGTCGTAAACAGCGGCGCCTCGGGTTTGCCGGCTACCACCGGGCGCTGTCCGGTGGCGGCGGCGACGGCGGCAACCAGGGTGCCGTTCCCGGGTGCGATCCCGCGCGCCTGCGGGATGGACAGGTCCGTGTTCGTGGCGACCCATACGGCTCCTGCTGCGACCGCAAACGCCGCCTCAGCCAGGTCCTTCCAGCCGAGTCCGGGGTCGAAGCCCTGGATTACTGCTGCCGGGCTGTCCTCGGCGGAGGCAACAGGCACCAGGCCCTGTGCCTGCACCTGCTCCCGGAGCGTTGCGCTGCCGGTGACCAGCACCGTGCTGCCGGCCGGAACCAGTCCTGCCAGCAGCTCAGCCCCTGCCTGTGCGGAGCCGAACACGTTCTCAGCGGTGGCCGGCGCGCCCAGTTCACGCAGGTGCTCTGCGACAGTTGCCGAAGAGCGTGAAGCGTTGTTGGTGATGTACGCCAGCTTCACGCCCGCCTCCGCCAGCCCCCGAAGTGCCTCTGGCGCTCCGGGGATGGCGTGCGGACCGGCATAGACCACTCCGTCAAGGTCCGCGAAGACCGCATCGAAGCGCCCCAGCAGCGGCTCAGTCATTGTTCGCGCTCTGGCGTGCGTCGTCGTCCTGGTTGTCCGCCTCGGCTTCGTCAGCGCCCAGGACGGCTTCGTACTCATCGGTGGGCAGAGCGTCGTCGTCCTCGGCGTCGACGTCCACGGGGTTCGCTTCGGCTTCGGCGCGCTCGGCGTAGTTGCCGGAACGGTCCTCTGCGGGCTCGGACGCCGGGGAAGCCGCAGCCGGAGCGGCGTCGTCGTTCACAGCGTTTTCTGCGTCGCGGCGGAAGCGGGGCTTGGCGGCGGGCGCGTCGTCCTCACCGAGGTCCATGATTTCCGGCTCAGCAAAATCGCCAGTGCCCAGTACGCTCTCGGCCAGCAGCGCCTGACGGCGCCACGGCTCGGCCTCGTTGCCCCGGCCTGCCAGTTCGAGGGCGTCGGCGTAGGCACGGAAGAGGCGCGGGCTGTAGGAGAAGGCGCGGTTCTTGTCCAGCTGTGGGATCTCAAGCGCGCTGACCGCGGCGTCGTACTGCTCCATGTCCATGCGCGCGCCGGAGGCAACAATGGCGATGTCCACCTTGCCGGCGTTGTCCAGCTGGGCTGCTTCTTCGGAACGAACCAGATCCAGTGCCCGGTCCGGGCGGCCGAGGCCACGCTCGCAGTCGGCCATCATGGCCAGGTATTCGTTGGAGCCGCTGATGCGGCGGTGCGTGCGGAATTCGCGCAGGGCGTCACCGAACTCACCGGCAGCGTAGGCGGTCAGCGCAACGGCTTCGCGCACTGCTGCGAGCCGTCCGCCGCGGCGGCTGGCGGCGAGGGCGTGCTGGAAGGCCAGCTCCGGATCTGTGTCGATCAGGCGGCCTGCCATGACCAGGTGCTTGGAGACCCATTCCCCGTTGACCTCTTCGAGGTTGCGCAGCTGCGCGCGGGTAACCTTGTCCAGTTCCTGGCCTGTGACGTCGTCGTCGATTTCCGGTGAGCGCTCACGTCCGGCGCGGTTGGCACTGCGCAGGTCGCGGGCATTGTGCTTGCGCTCCGTAACCGGGGCTTCCTCGGCGCCATGGCGCTGGGGGCGGTCATTGCTCCGCTGCGGGCGGTCATCCTTGCGGAACGGCTTACGCTCACCATCACGCGACGGACGATCACCAAAGGGCTTACGATCCCGAGAGTCCTTGTTGAAGGGCTTACGCTCGTCGCGTCCTGCAAACGGCTTACGCTCACCACGATCATTGCCGAAAGGCTTGCGGGGGCCACCCTCCTTACTGAAGGGCTTACGCTCACCATCACGACCAGCAAACGGCTTACGATCGCTACGGTCAGAGTTGAACGAACGACGCTCACCATCACGCGCCGGACGATCACCAAACGGCTTACGCTCCCGCGAATCCTTATTGAACGGCTTACGCTCGTCACGATCATTGCTAAAGGGCTTGCGGTCACCGTCGCGCGAGGGGCGATCGGACCATGGCTTACGATCACCACGGTCAGAATTGAACGAACGACGCTCACCATCACGCGCCGGACGATCACCAAACGGCTTACGATCACTACGATCATTACCGAAAGGCTTGCGGGGGCCGGCTTCCTTATTGAAAGGCTTACGCTCCCCATCACGTGACGGGCGTCCCGCTGAGGACTGCCTGTCGTTGAAGGACTTGCGCTGCGGGGGCTTACGATCGTTCGCGCGGGGGCGTCCCTGGCTGTCTCGATCTTCCCGGTTGTTCTGCTCGGACATGCTGAGTTCCTCTCGTCGTGAGCCGACCAACGGAATTTACTGCAGTCGCTCGTCACTATGTATGTGTAGGTAATTGGCAGGATCTCGCCTGCAAAAGTCATGGGGACCGCACGGGGTCCTCATCAATTCTAAAGCAGACCACGGCTTTCCCGCTCCGCGGGGCTGACCGTGGGCGGCCAGGCCGCGTGAGGCTGAACACTTTTCGTGAACATCGCGTTGCTAATGCAACGCCCCGACTGCCGCCGGTCTTAGGCCGCGCGATCATCAGTGCCAATGCAGCCCGCCGCGAACGCGCCTCCCAGTCCTCGTAACGGGCGATGCCGATGCATGTGGGACCCCCGCCAGCGGTGGTTCCCGGCCCTCGTGGCGGGTAGGGCCTGTGGGGCATGGGTCTGCCGGTGGTTCCCATCCGTCGTGACAGGTGTGGCTGGTGGAGTGCCGGCGCGGCTGCGGTTCCCAGTTCTCGTGACAGGTGTTGCAGGTGGGACACCTGTCTGCCGGTTTTTCCCAGTCCTCGTGGCGGGTGTCGCCTGGTGTGGTCCTGTGGCATGACAGTTGTCACGGTGGGTGGGAATCCCGGCGGGGGTGGCTTCCAGCCGGCTGGAGCGGCCTGGGTGGGGAACGGTGTTGACCGGGGGTTCTGGCCTGGGTGGCCGGGCTGGGCACTAGATGCGGGGCGATGAATGGCCCTAGCTCCCCGGGTCCGGCAGCCGGGCGTGCCGGCGTGGGCCTATCCCCCCTGGGCGGTTCGGGATCCCCTTGGGCAGTGTGGGGGTGTTCGGGGGTGTTAAACAGGTTCAGGCCCCGCAGCGTTGCGGGGCCTGAACTCTTTAATGGTTGTCCGGCGGTGACCTACTCTCCCACACCCTCCCGGGTGCAGTACCATCGGCGCTGCGGGTCTTAGCTTCCGGGTTCGGAATGGGACCGGGCGTTTCCCCCGCGCAATGACCGCCGTAACCCTTGAACCCTGCCCCTTGATGGGGGCGGGTGAATCTGTGGGGTACGTGGTACCGGGCACCAGCCACGCCCTTGGTACAGGGGTGTGGTGGTGTTATTCAATTATCTGTTCCCTGCAACAACGGCGGGTTGTTGGCTGGGAACCACATAGTGGACGCAAGCAGCATGATCTTCATATCCCTTCTTTGGCGGAACCGTTTGAAGTCGTGTTCTGCCCAGGATATGTGTGGTGTAAGTTATCGGCCTATTAGTACCGGTCAGCTTCACGGGTCGTTAGTCCCCGCTTCCACATCCGGCCTATCAACCCAGTGGTCTGGCTGGGGGCCTCTCACACACAAGGTGCATGGAAATCTCCTCTTGAAGCAGGCTTCCCGCTTAGATGCTTTCAGCGGTTATCGCTTCCGAACATAGCTACCCGGCAATGCCACTGGCGTGACAACCGGAACACCAGAGGTTCGTCCACTCCGGTCCTCTCGTA
>JBELYP010000065.1:0-17380 GCA_040273995.1 Arthrobacter sp. | reverse complement strand
CTGATCTGGTCCGGTTCAACCTCGATGAGGGCAACAACGGAGCCGCCCGTCTTGGCCTGGACTTCCACCATGGTTTCGAGCAGCGGATCGCGGGCGTCGATCAGGTCATCGCCGAGGAGGACGGCGAACGGGTCATCGCCGATGTGCAGCTTGGCACGCAGCACTGCGTGACCGAGGCCCTTCGGATCGCCCTGGCGCAGGTAGTGGATCTCGCCAAGCTCAGAGGACTCCCGCACCAGGGCGAGCTTTTCCTCGTCCCCCTTTTCCTTGAGGGTCTGCTCGATGAAGGGCACCCGGTCGAAGTGGTCCTCGAGGGAACGCTTGTTGCGGCCGGTGATCATCAGGATGTCCGGCATGCCGGCGTTGACGGCCTCTTCTACGACGTACTGGATGGCCGGCTTGTCCACCACCGGAAGCATTTCCTTCGGCATCGCCTTGGTGGCCGGAAGGAAGCGCGTACCCAGGCCGGCGGCGGGAATTACGGCTTTGGTGATCTTAGGGCGTGAGGTCATGACGGTAAGAGTACCTAAGTAAGCACTTAGCACGCCAAATGCCCCGCCGAAGCAGGCACAATGGGTCAATGAGCGGCGAAACAAAAGAACAGGTACGTGCCAGGTTCAAGAAACTGCGCCGGGAAACCGGCAACCCCGCAGGATCTGCCGGACAGCTCGCCGCTGCAGCTGCTCCGCTGTTCAGCTCATTAAGGCCCGGCGCACTGGTGAGCTGCTACCTCTCCGCCGGCAGCGAACCGGACACCTCGGCCCTGCTCCAGTCACTGCACTCCGCCGGCCATACCGTGGTGGTTCCCGTATGCGAACCCGGTTTCCAGCTCTCCTGGTGCCCCTGGACGCCGGAGGTTTCCCTGGTGCCGGGGCTGTTTCCCGGGCTGCCGGAACCGGCCGGTCCGCGCTGGGGCCTTTCCGAGGTCATCGGACTGGACCTGCTTCTCATCCCCGCCCTTGCTGCCGCCGCGGACGGAACCCGCATGGGCAAGGGCGGCGGATACTACGACCGTTTTCTGGCCGCCTTCCGCGCTGCCGGCGGAACCGCACCCCTCGTAGCCGTGGTGCATGACCATGAATTCCTGGAGCCGGGGGCCCTGCCCGCGGATGGCCTGGATGTACCGGTAGACGCCGTGCTCCGCCCGGCCGGTTATACCCCGCTGGCCCGGCGGTAGGTGTATACTTAGCACTCTAGGCCACAGAGTGCCAACCGGGACCGCGAGTGCCGGCGCACTGCTGAGGCCTTCCTTTCGCCCTTCAGGAGGAGTAAGAGTGCCCACGTATGCCTATGCCTGCAAGGATTGCGGCCACGCGTTCGATATCCAGCAGTCCTTCACCGATGACAGCCTGACCGTCTGCCCCGAGTGCGGAGGAAACCTCCGCAAGAAGTTCAACAGCGTAGGCGTAGTCTTCAAGGGCTCCGGTTTTTACCGCACCGACTCACGCGACTCCGCGTCGACGGTTCCCGCAGCGCCCTCCAGGGAGACCCCGGCGAAGGACAGCTCTGCCAAGACCGCTCCGGCTGCATCTTCCTCAGCACCCGCTGCAGCGGCACCGGCGGCAGCCGCCAGCTAGCGCGCTGCCCGCAGCCAGGCAGCTAGCTGCACAAAAACGAACAGGGCGCCCCGTTCCTTCTCAGGAGACGTTCCCCCACAGGACATGTCCTCCACAGGAGACCGGGGCGCCTTTTTTGTCCCCGGTTCCGCCGGCGCAGCGGCAGTGCTGCCCTCCGATGCGGAAGACTGCCGGCATGTTCAATTCGCTGCGGGGCCGCCGTTCTTCAACCTCTAGTGCGGGTCCCGGGCAGGTCCGGGGCCCGGCAACCCGTCCTGCTCCGCCGGTACGAGGTGCAGCCGGACGCGGGAGGATCCGGCGCTTCTTCGGCAGGCGGCGGCGGTTACTGGCAGGGACCGCAGTTGCCGCTGCAGCCGGCATCACGGTTCAGGCGCTTCTTCCGGCTGACCCCGCCACGGCCCCCGCGGTATCTGCTGCTGCAGACCTCCCGGCGGGACACCTCCTCACGTCCCGCGACCTGAAGGTTATTCGGCTTCCTCCTGAAGGGGTTCCGCCGGGAGCACTGAGCGAGGCCGCGTTGGCGGATGGCCAGGTCCTGGCTGTCCCTGTGCTGGGCGGGACTGTCATCAGCAGCACTGTACTGGTGGGCGACGGCATGCTCACCGGCGCTCCGGAGGGTACCGCTGCAGTTCCGCTGCGCCCGGCTGATCCGGCTGCTGCTGCGCTGCTTTCGCCGGGAGTCCGCGTGAACGTAGTCCTTGCTCCGGAACAGGGATTCGATTCAGCCGGGGATCCGCAGATCCTTGCTGCCGGGGTGCCGGTGCTCTGGGTCACGCGGAATCCAGGGGCGGACAGTCCGTGGCCAGGGGCGGCGTCGGGCGAAGGGCAGGAACAGCTGGTGGTGGTGGCAGCGTCTGAGGTTGATGCCGCCAGGCTGGCTGTCGCTTCCGTACAGGGCGGGGTTTATCTGGTTCCCGCCAGCAGATAGTCTCCAAGCATCGGCCTGCGGGCCCCCTTTATCCCCAGTGCGGCGGGCGCTGTTCCCGGAGCCATGCGGAGGTGTCCTCCGGCGTATCGCCCCACACCCGGGGATCGTCCTCTGCCGCTGTACGGGGCAGGATCCCGGCCCCGGTACCGGCCGGGCGGATTTGCCGCCCTTCCCGTTTTTCGCTCCGGTTGAGGGTGCCGCCGGACGGCGACGCTCCCGGCGCCTCCTTAGCCTGTGCTGCCGTATCGGGCGCTGCTGCTGTGGACACTGCTGCGGGCGCTGTATGCAGCAGCTCGGCAGCCTGCTTCAGACGGGTGGGGGCCGAAGTGCTGCGGCGGGAACGGCCCGGGCCGCGGACCGTTTTGTCCGCGCTCTCGGGCTGCACCGGCGCCGCCTGCCTCGACGGCGTCCCTTCGTTCGCGCTATTCAGGGCGTCCGGCCGGCTGTTCTTTTCCTGGTTCATGCCCTCTGTCGATTCCTCCCGCTGCCGCCGCGGCTGCTGCCGCGGCACGGATAGCCGGGTTGGGTTGTTCCTCCGCCCGAGGACGGATCCGTGTGCTGCCGTGCGGAACCACGGTGACGGGGGCCGGGGCCGGCGGCGCTTCGCGAATGGGTTCCGGTGCCGGCTCCGGGACCGGCAGCCCCAGGTAACGCCCTACCAGGTCAGCGCACGCTGCGGGGTCCGTGAAGACCTCAATGGTCCACAGCGGCATATAACGCCACCCCAGCCTTTCGAGCAGCTGCGGGCGCAGGCGGCTGCGTTCCCGCACGCTCATGCTGCGGTAGCGCGCTGTTCCGTCTGACTCGATGGCCATGGGAACCGCCGGGTCCGTCTCAGCCGCCCGGCGCACGGTAGCCACGATGTCAATGACGTCGTCGTAGTGGTCCCCGACCTCAGCACCGCGGGAGCGCAGCCGGCCCACGAGATCTGCCACCAGCGGGTCATCAGCCATGATCGAGTTTCCGGCGGGGCGTTCCTTGGCTGCCTGGGCCGGGGCGCCGTCGAGCTCCCGGACCAGCAGCCGGTAGAAGTCCAGTGCACCGTGGCCCAGCCTGGATTCATCCAGATCCGAGGGCTGGAAACAGGTCAGCACGTGCAGGCGGTGCCGGGCCCGCGTCATGGCGTTGACGAACCGGCCGCGGCCTGCGGGCTCCGAGAGCAGACCGAAGTTGTGCAGGGCCCGGCCGTGCGGGGTCCGGCCAAAGCCAAGGGAGAAGATCACGGCGTCACGGACTAGGCCCGCGGCGCGGTCCCCCGGCACCACCCGGAATGATTCGGCGCCGGGAGCGAAGAAGTCCGCGGCCCAGGGGAAGTTGGCCATCTGGACGCGGATGGCTTCGGCAACCCGGACGGCGTGGCGCGGACTGGCGGTGATGACCGCGAGCGACTGGCTTGGACGCCGCCTGACATGTTCAAAGACCAGGTCAACTACCCGGTTAACCTCAGCCGAGACGCTTTCAACGCCTTCCTGGTCCGCGCTGGGCATCCCTGTCCCGTCAGCGAGGTACTCCACAGTGAGGGGGCGTTCGCCGGTGGCGACTTCATCCCCGCGCGGCACCCAGGACAGCCGCCCTTCATAGAACTCATCGCTGAGCTGCTTGAGCAGGTGCTTGTCCGTGCCCCGGTAAACGGTGGAGAGGCAGCGGACTGGCAGGATGCGGGAGAGCGCATCGAAAGCACTGGGCAGTTCGTCGTCGGCGGTGCCGGTTTCGGGGCCTTGGACGTTGATGCTGAACGGCCGGGGTCCGCCCAGGTTTCCGTCACCGAAGGCAAGTACCTGCTCAGCCCGGGCTATCGCCGGTACGGCAGCCTGCAGGCTCATGGACTCAGCGTCCAGGATGATCACGGCGTCGAAGCGCCGTGATCCGGGGAGCATCATCGGCAGCAGCAGGGGGCTCGCGGCCCAGACCGGCAGCAGCGAAGCGACCAGCTCGTCAGACTGTTCAGACAGCGAGTCCACGGTCAGGGGGCCGGTCTTGATGACGTCGCGGAGCCGGGCAGCGTCCTTGGGACGGGATTTGATCCCTTCGCTCCAGCGCCGTGCCAGTTCCCAGCGCAGCCGGGAAGCGCCGGAAGAGATATGCGCGTTATCGGCGAGGCGGTACTCCGCCTCCAGCCGGCGCAGGCTGTCGCCGTCGGACATGGCCAGGTAGTCGTCACCGCTGATCATGGCTTCCAGGGCGGACTGCCACCAGGCCAGTTCGAGTTCGTAACCCACCTGGCGCGGGGTTACCTCCCGGGCCTCCAGGTCATCCAGCAGTTCACCGAGGCCCTGGCCGCGCATCTCATCGACCAGCAGGGTGCGCTCGGGCAGGGTTTCAAGGGTTTCCTTGTCCCCCGCGAGGGCGCGCAGCTTCTTCTCCAGGTCTTCCAGGGACTGGGCAGCCAGGTCCGGCTTCTCCGGTGTTCCGGACAGGATGCGGGTCAGCTCATCCAGCTGGTCCTTGACCTCAAGGTACGTCCGGTTCAGGTCTGCCAGGCCGGTGGGGACCGACGGATGGCGCTGCGTGGTGGCGTACCGTGTCCACACGCCGCGCTGCTGCTGGACCTGCACCAGGGAGGTGTGGAGATCGGAGATGTGCACGCCGGGACGGATGTATTCCTTGGCGACGCGGCGCAGGCGGGAACGGGTCATGGAGCTCATGTCCACTCCGTGCTCACGCCGCCAGGAGGAGGACGCGGTGGCAGAGATCAGGTCCGTGACCGGCCGGTCGAAGATGTCCGGGGTGAATTTGTCCAGGCTTTCCCGCACGGCGACCAGCAGCTCGAGCTGCTCGCCCCACTGGGCGAAGGTCTCCCCCAGCCGGATCTGGGAGTGTTCCGCTACTTCCTGCACGCGGGCACGCAGCTTCGGCAGCGCCTCGGCCAGTTCCTCGGTGAGTTTGTGGGCGGCCTCGGTTTCCTTCCGGTTCAGGAGCTTGGCACCGAACCACGGGCTGGAAACGGCGGCGCGGGAGAAGCTGCCCAGTTCCGCAGCCCGGCGCAGGCGTCCGGTCAGTTCGGTGCGGTCCGTGATGCTGTCCAGCACGCTGCGCTTGAGCCGCACCGTGGTGGCCGGCGCAGGAGAGAGGGAGGTGAGTTCGGCGAGGGACTGCATCGCCTGGTACGGAGAGCATCCCCAGCGCTGGCGCACGTTATGCAGGGACTTCACATGGTCCCGCAGCTGGTGGCGGCTTTCCTGCAGGACCTTGTGCAGATTGCCCAGGTTCGGTTCAGTGGCCTTTTCGCTGCGGACGATCGCGCGGACCAGCCGGTCCCGCAGGGCTTCTTCGCTCAAGCCGGCACCAAGCTGCAGAACCAGCGAGCCCAGGTTCAGGCTGTCCAGTGCCGAGACAAATTCGTTCAGGGTGCCGCGGCGCTCAGCGACCACCAGCACGGACTTCCCTGCGTTCACCAGCGCGGCCGCTGCATTGACGGCCGTCTGGGTCTGGCCGGTTCCCGGGGGTGCGGACACCACCAGGGATGCGCCTGCACCGGCGAGATCCAGAACGTCCTGCTGCTCGCGGTCTGCGTCCATCACCAGCAGCTCATCGGCCGGGGCCCGGTCATCCAGCGGGGGCAGACCGGGATCGGCGGGTTCCGGCACGGAGGCTCCTCCGCCCACAGCGGCATCCATCAGGGCGCGCAGGACCGGGTGGGAGGGATCCAGGGCGGTGTCCTCGGCGAGGTCCGGAAGGTCCGCGAAGGTGGAAACCAGCAGGCGGTGCTCAATATTCATCCCGCGGACACCGTCGGTGAGGCCGCGGAGGCGTTCCAGGACAGGGTGCGGGTCGAACCGCGCCGTACCGTAGGCCAGGCGTGCCAGTGCTTCGGCGTCCACGTCGAGACCCTGCTGGGTTTCCAGGTGACGGACCAGTGCCGGGTTAAGTCCGGCCTTGCCGGTGAGCTGCAGCTCGTAGTCGTCCTGGGAAGCGTGGACTGTGAGGCTGACGGCGGTGAGCATCACCGGTGCCGTCAGGGACTCGGGGCGCACGGCGTCGTCCGAGGCGTAGCGCCAGGAAGCGGTCCCGGCTGCCAGATAGCCGACGTCGATGCCCCGGTCGGAGCCCAGCTCATAGATTTTGGCGCGCAGCGAGCGGGCGGCACGCATCGCCGTGCGGTAGTGCTCGGCGTCGCGCAGCAGGGTTGAGAGCCGGGTCCGGCGGCCGGCGAGCAGCTGCGCCAGTCCGGACGGGTGTGCGTGCGTCAGGTCGATGCTGTTTTCCGGCGTGACCGTGAAATGCAGCAGCGTGTCCGAGCCGGCGTGCTGGCCGAGTCCGGCCAGCCACGGCAGCAGGAAGTCCGAGGCGCTGTCCCCGGGATTCTGCTCAGACACTGATGCCCTCTTTCCTGCACTTCCGCGCGACGATCTCGACCAAACTGGCATACCTTCCAAGCTATCGTCAATTAGGCGCATAGCTCCGGATAGCAACGCGGGGGACGGCTTTTCAGCCGTCCCCCGCGCCCTATGATGCTACTCCCACTCGATGGTTCCCGGGGGCTTGCTGGTAACGTCCAGCACCACCCGGTTTACGCCGTCCACCTCGTTGGTGATCCGGTTGGAAATCCGTGCGAGCAGGTCGTACGGCAGGCGTGACCAGTCCGCCGTCATGGCGTCTTCACTGGACACCGGACGCAGGACGATCGGGTGGCCGTAGGTGCGGCCGTCGCCCTGGACACCGACGCTGCGGACGTCAGCCAGGAGCACAACCGGCATCTGCCAGACTTCCTCATCCAGGCCGGCCGCGGTGAGCTCGGCGCGGGCAATGGCGTCGGCACGGCGCAGCAGGTCCAGGCGGTCCTTGGTGACTTCGCCGATGATGCGGATGCCCAGGCCCGGGCCGGGGAACGGCTGCCGGCCGACAATTTCAGCCGGCAGGCCGAGTTCGCGGCCCACGGCACGGACTTCATCCTTGAACAGCAGGCGCAGCGGCTCGACCAGTTCGAACTGCATGTCCTCCGGCAGTCCGCCCACGTTGTGGTGGCTCTTGATGTTCGCCGCGCCTTCGCCGCCGCCGGATTCGACGACGTCGGGGTAGAGCGTGCCCTGGACCAGGAAGCGGATCGGTTCGCCGGCAGCGTTGGCTTCGGCCATGATGGCCCGCTCGGCTTCTTCGAATGCACGGATGAATTCGCGGCCGATGATCTTGCGCTTGGTTTCCGGGTCCGTGACGCCGGCAAGGGCGTTCAGGAAGCGTTCCTGCTCATTGGCAACGTAGAGGTTGACGCCGGTGGCGGCCACGAAGTCGCGTTCAACCTGCTCGGCTTCGCCTTCGCGCAGCAGTCCGTGGTCCACGAAGACACAGGTCAGCTGGTCGCCGACGGCGCGCTGCACCAGGGCGGCAGCAACAGCGGAGTCCACGCCGCCGGAGAGGCCGCAGATAACCCGCGAGGAGCCCACCTGTTCGCGGATCCGTTCAACCTGCTCTTCGACAATGTTGCCGGTGGTCCAGCTGCGGTCCAGCCGGGCGCCCTTGAACAGGAAGTTTTCAAGAACCTGCTGGCCGTGGGCCGAATGCTTCACTTCGGGGTGCCACTGGACGCCGTAGAGCTTCTTTTCCTCGTTGGCGAATGCTGCAACGGGTGCGCCGGCGGTGCTGGCGAGAACCTCGAAGCCCTCGGGTGCTTCATGCACGGAGTCGCCGTGGCTCATCCAGGTGTTCTGGTGCTCGGGGGTGCCCTCGAGGATTGAGCGGGAGCCGTTTACTGCGGCGGCGTCCGTCGAACCGTATTCGCGCATGCCGGTCTTGGCAACCTTGCCGCCAAGGGCTGCGGCCATGGCCTGGAATCCATAGCAGATGCCGAACACCGGAACACCGGCGTCGAACAGTTCGGGATCCACCTTGGGGGCACCTTCGGCGTACACGCTGGAGGGGCCGCCGGAGAGGATGATCGCGGCGGGGTTCTTGGCCAGGAGTTCCTGGGTGCTGTAGGTGTGCGGCACGACCTCGGAGTAAACGTCGGCTTCACGTACGCGCCGGGCAATCAGCTGGGCGTACTGGGCACCGTAGTCCACAACCAGGACGGGGCGCTCTTCAATAGGAGCAGTCGCGGGATTAGTCACGGTTTCTAGGATAGTCGCCCGGGCGCACCGCCTGCACATTGTGCAGGTTGCATGCGGCGAACCTCTCCCCTAGTACCGCTTGGCGGCTTCGGGGTGTGCTTCCAGTTCCGCCAGAACCTGCTTGTGGGTGCGGGTTTCCACGATGAAGGACAGGAACGGCACCACACCGCCCAGGGCAATCACAATGAACTTGCTAAACGGCCAGCGCATCAGCTGCCACAGCCGGAAGTCAGCGAACAGGTACACCACGTAGAGCCAGCCGTGTGCTATCAGCACAGCCGTGTAGAGGTTCAGCCCGCCTACGATCACCGGCGGGATCTCCAGCACGTACTTCATGATCATTTCGGCTACCAGCAACAGCAGGAAGATGCCGGTCACCCAGGAGGAAACCTTGTAGAAGGCCAGAGCCGTCCGGATCTGCGCGTGGGTGCCGCCGAAGCGGCGCTTCTTCTTCTTGGGGCGCGGCTGCCGGGTGACTGCGGGGTCGCTCACTTCTTTACCTCACTGGTGGTTGTGCCGGGTTCGTCGTCGTAGACAGTGTCTTCGTCTTCGTCGTCGTCGTATTCATCGTCTTCATACTCGTCCTCTTCCAGGCTGCGCTGGTATGAATCGGCCAGCAGCCGCCACCACAGGAAGACGGAGAAGCCTGCGAAAACCACCCATTCAACGGCGTAGAAAATATTCAGCCAGTTGACGGTGGTTTCCTGCGGCTGCGGCGCCACCGTGACGGTTTGAAGCCCGGTCTCGGCCGGGGCACCGTTCGCGGTGGTTTCGTGCGCCGTGACAAACGCAGAGTACAGGGTCCGGTCCCAGATGTTCCCCAGCTCAGCGCTCGACAGCGATGCCACAGTGCCCTCGGGCACGGGGCCCGCGATGGGGGCCTCCGGCGGGAGCAGCCGGCCGGTGATGGTGACCTCCCCCTCGGGGGCGGTGCCGGCGTCCTCCGCTTCTTCCGTCCAGCCGCGCACCACGGGGATCGAGGCGTCCTGCGGGGCCCCGTCAACGTCAAACGCCGTGACAACCCAGTAGCCCTCTTCCCCGTCCAGCAGCCGGTTCGCAATGAGCACCTGGTCCTCGGGGTCGAAGGACCCGGTGAAGGTGACCATCTGGTCCGCCTCAGAGCCGTAGAGCGGGACACCGGGCATGAAGACGTCCGTCAGCGGCCGCACCTTTTCGGTGTCCTGCGCCGGGGGCGGGCCCTCATTTTCGGCTGCCGAAAACTGCCACTCGGAGAGCAGGACGAACACGGTGGATATGGCCAGGGCAAAGAGCAGTCCGGCGATCCAACGCGGTTTCAGGGCAGTCTTAAGCACGGCTTAACGGTACTTCGTAGTCGTGTAGAAAACCCAATGCGGCCGCCCGCCGGCCTCAGTGGTCAAAGAACACCAGCGAGGAATTAATGAGCTCGGCGATCACTTCCGGGTCCTGCGCACGGCGCAGGGATTCACGGAAGGACGGCCGGAACAGGGACCGCGCCAGGGTGGCCAGCACCTCCAGATGCTCCGAGTAGGCTCCGGCGGGCGTGGCGATGAGAAGCACCACGGTCGCCGGGCCGTCGGAGGCACCAAAGTCCACGCTGTGCCCGTATCTGCACACGCCGACGGCGATTGACGTCTTTACTGTATGCATGCTGCGGGCGTGGGGCAGGCCGATGCCGCCGGGCAGCCCGGTGGCCATCTGGTGCTCGCGGGCGGTGACGTCTTTCAGGAAGCCGTCCAGGTCCCGGATACGGCCCTGGGCGAACATCCGTTCCGCCAGCTGCGCCGCGGCGTCGTCCCGGTCCTTGGCCTCCATCTCCAGGATGACCATTTCCGGCTCGGTGAGGACGGCGCCGGACGCGTTCAGGCTGAGCTCAGTCATGAGTACGTGTTCCGGTTCAGCGCGGGGCAATGTCCTGGACAGCCAGCCGGGCAGCGTCGGCGGAGACGTCGTCGGGCTGTTCCTGGCTCAGCCGTTCGGCTTCAACGCGGGCGAGGTAGTGGCGTACTTCCTCTTCCACGCGGGCTTCGTCCCAGCCGAGGATCGGTGCCATCAGCTCGGCAACAACCGGTGCTGCCGAGACGCCGCGGTCCCAGGACTCGATCGAGATCCGGGTACGGCGGGCCAGTACGTCCTCAATGTGGCGTGCGCCCTCGTGCGTGGTGGCGTAGACAACTTCGGCGCCCAGGTAGTCGTCGGCACCGGGCAGCGGTTCGCCCAGCGTCGGATCTGCCTTGATCAGGTCCAGGACTTCGCCGGCCAGGGCACCGTAGCGGTTGAGCAGGTGCTCCACGCGGACCACGTGGATGCCGTATTCGTCCGCCGTGCGGTGGCGCCGGTTCCATGCTGCCTTGTAACCGACGGCGCCAAGCAGCGGGATGGTCTGCGTGCAGGACTCGGGCACCTTCTCATCCAGCGCGCGGGCGGCTTCGTCCACGGCATCCTTGGCCATAACGCGGTACGTGGTCCACTTGCCACCGGCCACCACCACCAGGCCGGGCACGGGGTGCGCCACGACGTGCTCGCGGGAGAGTTTGGCCGTGGAGTCGTTCTCCCCAGCCAGCAGCGGACGCAGCCCGGCGTAGACGCCTTCAACGTCCTCGCGGGTCAGCGGCCGCTTCAGGACACGGTTGACGTGCTCGAGCAGGTAGTCGATATCCGCGGAGGTGGCCGCCGGGTGGGCCTTATCCAGGTTCCAGTCAGTGTCCGTGGTACCGATGATCCAGTGGCGTCCCCAGGGAATGACGAAGAGCACGGACTTTTCGGTGCGCAGGATCATGCCCACGGTGGACTGGATCCGGTCCCGGGGAACCACCAGGTGGATGCCCTTGGAAGCACGGACCTTCAGCTGACCGCGGTCCGTGACCATGGCCTGGGTTTCGTCGGTCCAGACGCCGGTGGCGTTCACCACCTGGCTGGCGGCAATGTCGAACTCATCGCCGGTCTCCTGGTCCCGCACGCGGGCACCCACCACGCGCTCCCCCTCGCGGAGGAAGTCGACGACGGCGAGCCGGTTCACGGCTGCCGCCCCGTAGTGCACGGCGGTGCGGACCATATTCGCCACGTAGCGGGCGTCGTCCACCTGGCCGTCGTAGTACCGGATGGAGCCGATCATGGCGTCATCCTTGAGGCTGGGGGCAGCCCGCAGGGTTCCTCGGCGGGTGAGGTGTTTCTGCATGGGAACGCCGCGGGAGTTGCCGGACGTCATGCCCAGGGTGTCGTAGAGGAAAATACCGGCACCCACATAGGGTCGCTCCACAAAACGCTTGGTAAGCGGGTAGAGGAACGGCACGGGCTTCACCAGGTGCGGAGCGATGCGCTGCAGCAGCAGACCGCGTTCCTTGAGCGCTTCCTGGACCAGCGCAAAGTCAAGCATCTCGAGGTAGCGCAGACCGCCGTGGATGAGCTTGGAGGACCGCGATGATGTTCCGGAAGCCCAGTCGCGGGCCTCCACCATGCCAACCTTCAGGCCACGGGTTACGGCATCCAGTGCAGCACCCGCTCCCACCACCCCGCCGCCGACAATCAGGACGTCCAGCTGGCCGCCGGGCTCCGTCGTCGAACGCAGTTTCTGCAGGGCTTCTTCGCGGTATTCCGGACTGAGTGTTGCCATGGTCTAGGTTCCTCTCTGAAGCGTGCCCCGCAGGTGGTGGGGTTGGACGTACTCAGGTGTTGTACAGGTATGGCGAGACCAGCACATCAATGCGCTGGAACGCCTTCAGGTCAGAGTATCCGGTTGTTGCCATCGCCCGCCGCAGTGCCCCCATAAGGTTGGAGGTTCCGTTGGTGTGGTGCGAGGGACCCCACAGGACTTCCTTCAGCGGGCCTACGGTGTCCAGGTGGACCCTGTCCCCGCGCGGGAGTTCACTGTGGTGGGCTTCCTGTCCCCAGTGCCAGCCGCGTCCGGGCGCTTCCTCGGCCCGGGCCAGGGCGGAGCCCAGCATCACGGCGTCCGCGCCCATGGCGATGGCCTTGATGATGTCGCCGCTGGTGCCCATGCCGCCGTCGGCAATCACATGGACGTACCTGCCGCCGGACTCATCCATGTAATCCCGGCGGGCTTCGGCGATATCGGAGATGGCCGTGGCCATCGGGGCGTGGATGCCCAGCGCCCGCCGCGTCGTTGTCGTCGCTCCGCCGCCGAAGCCCACGAGGACTCCGGCTGCGCCGGTGCGCATCAGGTGCAGGGCCGGGGTGTAGCCGGCAGCCCCGCCCACGATCACGGGGACGTCGAGTTCGTAGATGAACTGCTTGAGGTTCAGCGGTTCAACGTTCTTGGAGACGTGTTCGGCTGAGACGGTGGTTCCGCGGATCACGAAAATGTCGACGCCGGCGGCCAGGACAGTCTTGTAGAACTCCTGGGTGCGCTGCGGGGTCAGGGAACCGGCCACGGTCACGCCTGCTTCGCGCATTTCAGCCAGGCGGGAGGTGATCAGTTCGGCCTGGATGGGCGCGGTGTAGATCTCCTGCAGGCGGCGGGTGGCGGAGGGGTTGAAGTTCTCTTCGCTGAGGACGGCGATTTCGTCCAGAATCGGCTGCGGATCCTCGTACCGGGTCCAGAGGCCCTCGAGGTTCAGGACGCCCAGTCCGCCCAGGCGGCCCAGGGCGATGGCGGTGGCGGGAGACATCACCGAGTCCATGGGAGCACCGATGACGGGCATTTCGAACTGGTAGGCATCTATCTGCCAGTTGACCGAAACATCCTGGGGATCACGGGTGCGCCGGGAGGGCACAATCGCTACGTCATCCAGGGAGTAGGCTCTGCGCCCACGCTTGCCACGGCCGATCTCTATCTCGTTAGTCACTGCTCTAGGTTATCCCAGTCGCTAAAAGAAGCAGGCACTGTCCCGGTGGGAACAGTACCTGCTTCTTGTCTCGGATGCCTTACCGGCGGCCGTAATTCGGTGCCTCGGCGGTCATCATGATGTCGTGCGGGTGGGACTCCTTGAGTCCTGCGGGAGTGATCCGGACGAAGCGGCCCTTGGCCTTCAGCTCCGCGATGGTGTGCGCGCCGGTGTAGAACATGGTCTGGCGCAGGCCGCCAACCAGCTGGTGCGCGACGGCGGACAGCGGGCCGCGGTAGGGCACCTGTCCTTCAATGCCTTCGGGGATCAGCTTCTCGTCGCTGGGCACGTCGGCCTGGAAGTAGCGGTCCTTGGAGTAGGACGTGTTCTTCCCGCGGGTCTGCATGGCCCCCAGGGAGCCCATGCCGCGGTAGGTCTTGAACTGCTTGCCGTTCACGAACACCAGGTCTCCGGGGCTTTCGGCAGAACCTGCCAGCAGCCCGCCGAGCATCACAGTGTCAGCGCCGGCAACGATGGCCTTGCCGATATCGCCGGAGTACTGCAGGCCGCCGTCGGCGATGACCGGAACACCGGCGGGAATGGCTGCCTTCGCGGCTTCGTAGATGGCGGTGACCTGCGGTACGCCAACGCCTGCCACCACACGGGTGGTGCAGATGGAGCCCGGGCCTACGCCTACCTTGATGGCGTCAGCCCCGGCGTCGATCAGTGCCTGCGCGCCTTCGCGGGTGGCCGCCTGGCCGCCGATCACGTCCACGTGGGCCGCTGCGGGATCCTTCTTCAGGCGGGCGATCATTTCCAGCACTCCGGCGCTGTGGCCGTTGGCAGTGTCCACCACCAGGACGTCCACGCCTGCATCAACGAGTGCCATGGCACGTTCGTAGCCGTCACCAAAGAAGCCGACGGCGGCACCGACGCGCAGCCGGCCCTCGTCGTCCTTGGTGGCCAGCGGGTACTGCTCAGCCTTGTCGAAGTCCTTGACGGTGATCAGGCCCTGGAGACGGCCGTCGTCGTCCACCAGCGGAAGCTTTTCAATCCGGTTCTTGCCCAGCAGCTCAACGGTCTCTTCCGGGGTGATTCCCACACGGCCGGTGATCAGCGGCATCCGCGTCATGACTTCGCCCACCTTGCGGCTGGCGTATTCGGAGCGCGGGATGAAGCGGGTATCGCGGTTGGTGACGATGCCCAGCAGCTTGTTCTCCGGGTCCACTACCGGCAGGCCGGAGACGCGGAAGTGGGCGCAGAGGTCATCAAGTTCCTGCAGCGTGGCGTCCGGGTCAATGGTGACCGGGTTGGTGATCATGCCGGATTCGCTGCGCTTGACGCGGTCTACGTGCTCGGCCTGGTCGGCAATGGAAAGGTTGCGGTGGATGACACCCAGGCCGCCGTGGCGTGCCATGGCGATGGCCATGCGCGACTCGGTGACAGTGTCCATCGCGGCGGAAAGCAGCGGGGTCTGCACCGTGATGCGCTTGGTCAGGCGTGAGCTGGTGTCCGCTTCGGAGGGGATGACGTCCGTGGGACCGGGCAGCAGAAGGACGTCGTCATAGGTAAGTCCGACGAAGCCGAACGGATCGTGTTCTGGGGACTGCTGGCTCAAGTGCGCGCCTCTTTCGGGACCGGAGATTTTTTGTGGGGTGGCTGGGACAACACGCCCGCGTTTATCTAATCGTAGAACGAAAAGCGCACCCCTCCCTATTCCTCCCGGCGCTGTTGCCCTATGTGGTTCCGGGCACGCTGATGCCTTCCCACCCGGTGGCGGCAAGGATGCGCTCCGCCAGCACGTGGGAGGTGGTTTCCATGTAGGTGCGGTTCAGGTGGTCGTGGTCCTTGTAGACAATGACGTTGCCGATGATGCCCGGGCACGCGTCGTCGAAGCAGAACTGGTCACTGAGGTCCAGGACCCGCACCCCGGGGATCCGCGCCTCGAGTCCTTCCAGCGGGGAAACTTCGGCGAGCAGCTGGCTGCGGGGCACCTGGCAGGCCTGCGTGTTGAACCCGTTGGACTCCAGGCACTTGAACATATCGAATTCGAACCGCGGATTATCCCTCATGGCCAGGACCTGGATGCCCGCTTCGGCGAAGCCGCGCACCCCTTCGTCATAGCCGCCGGCCAGGATTTCGTCCGGACTGGACTCACGGGTTACCGAGGCGACCGTGAAAACTGCGTCCGGCATGAGGTTGAGCACGTACTCCCCCGCGGCCTGGTTGAAGGCATTGCATTCCTCGGACCGCTCCGGGTCTTCGGCGCCGTAGCGGCACCCCATCTTCAGCACCGTCACCACGTGCCAGTCATTGGCCAGTGCCACCGGCCCCAGCGCGGCGGTCCACTGCATCGCATGCGAATCCCCCAGGACCACAATGGTTTTCTTCGCGCCGGCAGCGGTGCCGATTTGCTTGCAGTGCTTCTCCAGCACGCTTTCCGGCGCCGGCGCCACGCTCTCCTCGCAGGGCTCATCCAGTTTGGCCCATTCCTCGTCCATCTCCGAAGCTGCGGGCTTCACCAGCGCCGTAGTAGAAGAGGCGGTCTCAAAGTCCGGATCCAGGGACAGTGCGCCCGGGTTGTCCGCGAGTGACTGCAGGCGCACTGCCTCGGCCTGGGCATCCACGCGGGCCTGCCAGCCCGAGAGCGGGGCGGCAACGAGCGCAAAGGAGGCTGCCAGGACCAGCCCGGAGCGCCAGGACGCTGCCTGGGGCCAGGACCACGAGCGAAGCGGGCCCTCCACCAGTTTTGTGGTGAGCACAGCCAGCAGCAATGAAACGGCAATGACGACGGCGCCGTCCACCAGGCCGGCATTCTGCTGCTTGGAGGCAATCAGCCAGAACACCAGCACGGGCCAGTGCCAAAGGTAGAGGGCGTAGGAGTTGTCTCCCAGCTTCACCAGGGGTTTGGCCTTGAGCCAGCGGTCGGCGCCTGCCCGGCTGCCGGTCTCCCCTGCCGCGATCACCATGGCTGCCGCCAGGGTGGGCCAGAGCGCCAGGTAGCCGGGGAACTGCTGCTGGACCTGCAGGATGATGCCGCAGCTGAGCATGGCAATCACGCCGGTCCAGCCGAGCAGGATCCTGACCCGCCGTCCGACCCGGAGGTATGGCAGCGCCAGCGCCAGCAGGGACCCCAGCGCGAACTCCCAGAGCCGGGTGCGGGTATCGAAGTAGGCGTAGGCCTGGTTTGCCCCGGTCTGCCAGATGGAGAACGCCAGCGACACCGCGAATATGACTGCGAAGACCACCCTCAGCACTGAGCGGTAGCTCCTGCCGGCCAGTCTGGCCGCGGGCAGGGCCGCTGCGAAGATCAGCGGCCAGAGGATGAAGACCTGACCCTGGATGGACAGGGACCAGAAGTGCTGCAGCGGGCTGGCGGCACTGTGGTCCGCGGCCAGATAATCCACGGCGTTGTTCGCCAGGGTCCAGTTCTGGAAGTAGAAGAGGGAGGACCAGGTTTGCGTGATCAGGTCCTGGCGTGCGCTGGCGGGCAGGAGCGCCGCTGCGGCGGCAAGCACCGCCAGCAGGACGACGGCGACGGCCGGCAGCAGCCGCTTGAACAGGTGCAGCCAGTACCGGCCGAGTGCCAGGGCCCGCCCGCCTTCTGCCTTGCGGACAAAGGAGCCGGTCAGCAGGAACGCCGAGATGAGCAGGAAAACGTCCACCCCGCCCGAGACCCGCCCAAGCCAGACGTGGTACACCACCACCAGCACTACGGCCAGCGCCCTCAGTCCCTGAACCTCGGGCCGGTAACGGCGTTCGGCGCTGGTTACGGCAGGGGTGGGAGGGGCAGGCGAAGCGGCAGCGTGCTGCACGGGTGCTGACACTTGCGGGTGTCCTTTCAAAACGGCAAATACCGCTCGAGTTTACCGGCCTGTGGCTCCGGGGCCGCATTCCGGTGCCGTTCCCGGAGCAGGAACCGCCGCTCTGCGGCCTGCACCAGGGCAGTCTGGAACGCTCCGCCGCGGGCAGTCGAAGCGGCGCACCGCTGACAGCCCGAACAGCCCGCCGCGGGCAAAGCAAAGGCCCCGTCCGGCGTGGAGGAATCCACGCTGGACGGGGCCTTTG
>JBELYP010000064.1:0-17461 GCA_040273995.1 Arthrobacter sp. | reverse complement strand
CCTGAACGGACCAGCGCGTCTGCCTGGGCAATGCCGTAGCAGTACCCTGCGCAGGCGGCGGAGACGTCATAGGCGGGTGCGGGAGTGGCTCCCAGCCGGTCGGCAACCTGGGCAGCAGCCGACGGCGTGGCGAAGGGGTGGGTGACGGTGGAGACGATGACGGCATCCAGCTCGGACCCCTCGATGCCTGCCTTGGACAGCGCCTCGCGACCGGCCAGTTCGGCCATGTCCACCACGGAGGTGCCCTTGTCCGCCCGGTGCCGGGTAACAATGCCGGTGCGCTGGCGGATCCACTCGTCGGAGGAGTCGATCCACTGGCACACGTCGTCGTTGCTGACAATCACGTCAGGACGGAAGGCACCCAGGCCGTGGATGCGGCTGAACTCGTGGACGGGTGCTTGCTTCAGGGTGGGCGTGCTCACGCATTACCTTCTTGGGTTGTAACTGCTGCCGCGCCGGAATGCTCGGCCACAAAGGCCCGGGCAGCGGCGAGGTCTTCTGGGGACTTCAGGGCCAGCGAGGGAACACCGCGCATGCCGCGCTTCGCCAACCCGGTTAGGGTGCCTGCCGGCGGAAGTTCCAGTATGCCGGTGACGCCCATCGTTGTCATGGTTTCCATGCAGGCGTCCCATCGGACCGGGCGGGAAACCTGGGCGATCAGGCTGTCCAGGTTGGCATCCCCGCTGACTACGGCGGCGCCGTCGTAGTTCGAGAGCAGGGTGGGCAGCGGCTCCGCCGGAGAGAGGGAGGGCCGCAGCGATTCCAGCACGCTGAGCGCGGGCTCCATGTGCGTGGTGTGGAAGGCACCTGCCACCTTCAGCGGGATGACCCGGGCCTTGGCCGGCGGATTGGCAGTAAGTTCCGCCAGCTGTTCCAGGGTTCCCGCCGCAACAACCTGGCCGCCGCCGTTGGCGTTGGCCGCGGTGAGGCCAAAGCTTTCCAGGACGCGGGCGACGTCGTCGGGGTCGCCGCCGAGTACGGCGCTCATACCGGTGGGTACCTGGGCAGCCGCCCGGGCCATGGCGTTGGCCCGTTCCCGGACAAACACGAGGGCGTCGTCCTCGGTCAGGGCTCCGGCGACGGCGGAGGCAGTAATCTCTCCCACGGAGTGGCCTGCGACGACGGTCGCCGCGGTGAGGGCGCCGGTGTCCAGCAGCTGCCGGGCGGCTACGAGCCCTGCCGCCACAATCAGCGGCTGCGCGACGGCAGTGTCCTTGATGGTTTCCTCATCCGAGACAGTGCCGTGGGCAACGAGGTCCAGCCCGGCTGTTTCGGAGAGCGCTTCGAGGTGCTCCCGTACTCCGGGCAGTTCCAGCCACGGAGCGAGGAAGCCTGGCGTTTGTGACCCCTGGCCGGGGCAGACGATTGCAAGCACGTAACAAGCTTTCCAAAGAGGGAGCGGATTGCCGGGTGTTTGGGTGAACCAAGCTCACCCGGGGGCGTTGTAGGAAGTCTACAAGTACAGCGCGCCGGCGCAAGGGCAGGGGAGGGGGTCTCAGGAGCGTGTTGCCGGGCGCTCGGGAACGGCTTTGCCGGCCGGTGCAAGCCGCCCCACCACGAGGGCGGTCTGCAGGACGAAGGCTTCCCGGGGCAGCATCGGATCCCAGCCGGTAATGTCGCAGACCCGCCGCAGCCGGTAGCGGACGGTGTTGGCGTGGACGAAAAGTTCCCGGGCGGTCGCCTCAAGGGAATGGCCGAGGGAAAGGTACGCGGAGAGCGTTTCGGCCAGGCCGTTGGAGGCCGCCAGCAGGGGACGGTAGATGCTGCGCACCAGGGACTTGCGTGCGGAATCGTCTCCGGACATTACCCGTTCCGGCCAGAGGTCGTCTGCGGCTACCGGTCTGGGGGCCGCCGGCCAGGCACGCGCAGCGGTGAGGCCGGCAAAGGCGGCCTGGGCAGACGGGCCGGCATCCACCAGGGACTCCGCGGGCGGGCCGTAGACGACGGGCCCGGGCCCAAAGAGGTCGGCCAGCCGGCCAAGGGCGCCGGATTTTTCGCTCATGCCGCCAAGCACCAGGATTAGCCTGTCGCCCTGAATACCCACCAGGGTGTCTTCGGCCAGCCGCCCTGCTACCCGGCGCAGTTCATTGACAAAGGATGGGCTGGGATCTGCGGGGGAACTGCCCACGATCACCGTTACGCCTGCCGTGGAGGTCCAGCCGACGGCGGCGATGCGCGAACGCAGGGCATCCGAGCTTTCTCCGCGCAGGATGGCGTCAACCACCAGCGCCTCAAGCCGGGTGTCCCAGGCGCCGCGGGTTTCTGCGGCCCGGGCGTACACGTCAGCAGCCGCAAAGGCCACCTCGCGGGAGTACCGCAGCACGGCTTCGCGGAGCGGGCCCTGAACTGATCCGGCGGCCAGCTCGGGAACCCGGTCTTCCACCACCTGGACAACCACGCGAATAAGGGACAGGGCCTTCTGCAGGCTGATGGCGCGTGTCAGTTCGGTGGGTGCCGTGCCGAACACGTCACTGAGCACCCACGCCGGAGAAGCGGGCCGTTCGTACCAGTTCACGAAGGAGGCAATGCCCTTTTGGGCCACCATTCCCAGCGCGGAACGCTCGTCCGGGCGCAGGCCGCGGTACCACGGCAGGGACACGTCCAGCTGCTTCAGTGTGGCCGATGAGAGCTTGCCAATGTTCGCCTTGAGCCGTTCCAGGATGATCGGGTCGGCACCGTTCTCCGGTTCCGCAGCTGCAGGTGGTGTTGTGCGGGTCACTGCCATGATCGAAGCTTACGGCCTTCGCCGAACAACCTCCATTTTGTGTGAAGGCTACAACTGGGTTAGTCGGAGCAGCGGTTCATTGCACAGACCCGAGCCTGCGGAATCTCTCGGTGCGGTTGTGCAGCCTCCTGGCGGGATCCTGCAGCGCCAGCTGACCCAGTTCGTATTCCACTGTTTCCGCCAGCCGGCGGCAGAATGAAGGACCTTCCATGGCAGCATCGGGCAGTTCCCCGACGATCCGGTCAACAATTCCATGCTCGGCAAGGGCCGGGGCGGCAATCCCCTGCTGCTCCGCCATGTCTTCCCCATGCAGAGTGTCCCTAAACACGATCGAGCTGGCGCCCTCGGGCGGCAGTGACGAGAGCCAGGCATGCCTGGCGGCGATGGTCCGGTCTGCGGGCAGGAGGGCCAGCGCCCCGCCGCCGGCGCCCTGGCCCAGAAGGACAGACAGCGTGGGACAGTCCAGGCCCACCAGGTCGTTGAGGCTGCGGGCAATCTCGCCGGCGAGCCCACCCTCTTCAGCGTCCTTTGAGAGTGCGGCGCCGGCGGTATCGATCACGGTGAGCAGCGGCAGGTTCAGTTCCTCGGCCAAACGCATGCCGCGCCGGGCCTCGCGCAGCGAAGCAGGGCCAAGTGCTTCCTGATCCGCTCCGCGCTGCCGGTCCTGGCCCAGCACCACGCATGACGCGGTGCCGAATCTGGCCAGTGCGAGGAGCAGCCCCGGGCCCTTTTCCCCCTGCCCGGTGCCGTTGAGCGGAAGCACGTCCGCTGCGCCGAAGTGCAACAGCTGCCGGACGCCCGGCCGGCGCGGGTTACGCGAGATCCGCACCGATTCCCAGGCGGTTCCGGGCTGGAGTTCCGCTGCGGCAGGTGCGGGTGTCTCCGGTGGGGCGCAGGGCGGCGGCTGCAGCATCCTCAAAGCCCGGTGAATGGTCTCCGGGAGTCCGGCAGGTTCCAGCACGGCGTCCACGAGCCCTCTGGCTTGCAGGTTCTCCGCCGTCTGCACACCGGAGGGGAAAGGCTCGCCGTACAAGGACTCATAAACCCTCGGGCCGAGAAACCCAAGCAGTGCTCCCGGCTCGGCCACGGTAATGTGTCCCAGCGACCCCCAGGAGGCCATGACCCCTCCTGTGGTGGGATGGCGCAGGTACACGAGGTAGGGCAGTCCCATCTCCTTGTGGTGGCGGACGGCTGCGGTGATCTTCACCATCGACAGGAACGCCAGGGTGCCTTCCTGCATGCGGGTTCCGCCGGAGGCGGGGCCCGCGAGCAGGGGCAGCCGCTCCCGCGTGGCGCGCTCCACGGCGTTCGTCAAACGGTCCGCTGCGGCGACGCCGATTGAACCGCCCAGAAAACCAAACTCACTTACCACCAGGGCGACCCGCCGTCCCCGGACGAGTCCTTCACCCGTGAGGATGGATTCATCTACTCCCGTCTTTGCGTGGGCGTCCTGAAGCGCACGTTCGTAGGCCGGGCCGTGCTCGGCATAGAAGACCGGGGAGTCCCACGACCGGTAGGATCCTGGATCCACTACAAGTTCCAGCAGGCTGCGGGCATCAAGCCGGCAGTGCGGTGCCTGGATGCTCATGGGTGTTCCCTCTCTCCGGCAGCGAGCCACTTGCGGACGCGTTCGCCGTGTTCATCCAGCAGCGGGGGAGCGGAATGATGTGTGTTGGTCGACTCGGCTCCGCTGGCGGCATCAAAGAATCTCAGGGGCGGCCCGGGCAGGGAAACGCTGCCCAAAACCGGGTGCTGAACGTCAATCAGCAGTCCCTGCGAATGCACCTGCTCCCAGGCATACACTTCGTCAAGCGACCGCACTTTGCCTGCGGGAATGCCGGCAGCGCGCAGTTTCTCGAGCAGCGGCTCCGCATCCAGGGTGCTGAAGGCCTGCTCCACGATGGTGATGAGGGCAGACCGGTTGCGCACCCGCTGGGCGTTGCCGGCGAACCGGGGATCTTCGGAGTCCAGGCCGAACGCTTCCGCGAATGCGGCCCACAGCTTTTCACTGCCGACGCTGATTTGGACCCTGCCGTTTCGGCAGGAGAACAGACCGTAGGGGGCAATTGACGGGTGGTGGTTGCCCTGGGCGGCAGGAACTTCGCCGGCCACAGTATGCCGTGTTCCCTGGAACGCATGCACTCCCACCACGGCGGCGAGCAGGGAGGTCCGGACCACCTGCCCTTTTCCGGTCCGTTCGCGTTCGAGCAGCGCGGCCAGCAGGCCAAACGCCCCATACATGCCGGACAGGAGGTCCGCGATGGGTACGCCCACACGCTGCGGGTCATCCGCGCCTGCACCGGTCAGGGACATGAGCCCGGCTTCGCCCTGGACAATCTGGTCGTAACCACTGCGCGTCGCCTCGGGGCCGTCATGCCCGAAGCCGCTGATTGAAAGGATCACCAGGCCGGGGTTCAATTCATGCAGCCGGGCAGGCGAGAAACCGAGCCGGTCCAGGACTCCGGGCCTGAAGTTCTCAACCAAAACGTCGGCCTTGCGGATCAGGCTTTCCAGCGTCCCTTTTCCCTCATCGGACTTGAGGTCGAGGCTGATGGATTCCTTGTTCCGGTTGCAGGAGAGAAAGTATGTGGACTGGCTCTGGTCCTGGGGCCCTACAAAGGGTGGGCCCCAGCTTCTCGTGTCATCCCCGGTCCCGGGAGTCTCCACCTTGATCACCCGGGCGCCCAGGTCGCCAAGCATCATTCCGGCGTGAGGCCCGGCAAGGGCCCTGCTCAGGTCAGCAACCAGGAAGCCGTCCAGCGGTCCCGTCGAAGCAGTTTCAGTCATCATTTGCTGTGTCCTTCTGTCATGAGTCCGTGTACAGCGGGCAGGGCAGCTCAAAGCCAGCCGGGTACCACCATCACCAGCCACGCCACCAGCGGACCGACGACGACGACGATGCCGCTGTAGGCCAGGATCTGCTTGTAGAAGCGGTCCTTATCAACCGATTCAGGTGCATTGGCCAGTACGAGCGCGCCGTTTGTCGAGAACGGCGAGACATCGACGATCGTGGAAGAAACGGCCAGCGCGCAGATAAGCCCCACCGCACCGATTTCGCCGGAGATCAGGAACGGCACTGCCAGTGGAATGAGGGCCGCGAGGATTGCGGTGGATGAAGCGAAGGCCGAGACCACGGCTCCGATGTAGCAGATGAGCAGAGCCGCCAGCAGCGGCATCCCGAGCCCTGCGACGCTTTCAGAGACGTACTCGACGGTTCCCGCGGCTTGAAGGACGCCCACGAAGGTGAGCATTCCGCAGATCAACAGCACCGTGGACCAGCTGATCTTGTTGATAGCGCCCTTTTGAGCCTGAGGGGAGATGAGGGCGAGGACAACGGCGATGGTGATGGAAACGAACCCAACGTCAACCTTGAATCCGAGAGCAACAACCGCCAGTACTACCAGGCCGGTAATCGTGGCGATCTGCGGAAGGATCTCAGCGCGGGTCTTGGTGGCCTCGACGCCGTCTCCGGCGGGATCGCGGGGACCGTAGATGCCGGATCCGGTTCCTTTGTAGTCAACGTCAGCCCGGCCGGCGACGCTCAGGTTCATCCGCGCAGAGGCAACCTGGTCAACGAATGCCCCGACGGCGGTCTGCCGCAGCCGGCTCCCGCCGAGGACAAAGAACAGGATCAGGGCAATAAAGGTGTTGAACAGCAGGCTCGCCATGAAGACGGCGAACGGACTGGATTCGAGGTCCGTGCCGCCGATGATTCCGTTGACGGTGACGCCGTAGACGGCAATGGGAGAAAACCCGCCGGCCTGCGCGCCGTGAATCACCATCATGCCCATCATCAGTGGATTGATCTTGTTCTTCGCGGCGAAGCCGAGGGCAATCGGGGCGACGATGGCGACGGCTGCGGGAGACAGGGCGCCGACGGCAGTGATCAGGGCCGTCACGGCGAACATGATCCAGGGGATCAGTGCCACCCGGTTCCCCACCAGACGAACGGCACCCCGCACTAAAAGATCAATGGTTCCGTTGTTCTGTGCGATCGCGAACAGGTAGGTCACTCCCACAATCGTCAGGAACAGCCCTCCCGGGAAGTTGGAGAGAATTTCCTCGGTGCTCATCCCAAGGACCAGGAACCCCAGGGCGAAGGCACCCACAAAGGCCAAGGCGCCCATGTTCAGCGGCAGGACCGTGGCAAGCAGGAACATCGCGGCCAGGATCAGTATGGACAGGACAGGAGCGGACATCATTGTTCCCCTCTTTGAAGTTATCCCGCTGCTCGTGCAGGAGGCAGTGAAAGCCCTGATGTGACGTACACCACAGGATCACTGGACTAGCCTCCTAGACTCCTAGTCGCTTGTCAATGCTGGATATACTGGCCAATCAGCCCGGCACCGGGCGAACCGGGAAAGGGTGGCCCATGGGTGGAGATGAGAACCGCAGGCGGGACGGATTCGTACGGGTGTCGAGGCCCCGGCTCTACGAGGTCCTGGTTGAGCAGCTGCTTGGCTACATAGCTTCCGCGGAATTGGGGCCGGGTGATCTGCTTCCCGCGGAACGGGATCTTGCCGAACGAATGGGTGTTTCCCGCGCAACCATGTCCCAGGCCCTGGTTGCCCTGGAGGTCCTTGGCGTCATTGACGTCCAGCACGGAACCGGAGCCGTCCTTGTCTACCGTCCCAGTGTTGCGTCAGTGCTCAGGGAACTCCGCGAACACCGGGACCGCATGCCGGAGATAGTCGAGGCGCGCAGCACTCTGGAGGTGAAGCTCGCTTCGCTGGCCGCCGAGCGCCGCAGCGATGAGGACCTTGCAGCCATCAACGAGGCACTGGAGACCATGGCTGCCGAAATTGCCGGCGGTCACAGGGGTACTTCCGGTGACGAGCTGTTCCACCAGGCAATCGCGGCGGCCGCCCATTCATCAATCCTGGCGTCGATGATGTCCTTCATCTCAGAACTTGTTCGGGAAACGAGACTTGCATCCCTGGGCCAGCCAGGCCGGCCGGAGCGCTCGCTGGAATCACACCGTGCCATCGCGGACGCGATTGCGGCCGGTGACCCAAAAGCTGCCTCGCAGGCCATGCAGGCGCACATAGACCTCGTTGCCCAGAACGGAATCTAGACGCGCACCCGCGCAGTGCCGCTAGGCGTCTCCGCCGGCGTTGCCGCTGGTGCCCTTCGTGACATCCATCAGGTGGTAGCGGCTGATGGCTTCGCTCGGGGCGGAAGAATCAACCTCACCGCGGCGGGCGAGCATCTCCAGCGCCCGGACTACGAGTGAATGGCTGTCAATTTTGAAGTAGCGCCGAGCGGCAGCCCGGGTGTCGGCAAACCCGAAGTCGTCCGCGCCGAGGGACGCGAATTCGTTCGGCAGGAACTGCCGGACCTGGTCAGCAACAGCCTTCATGTAGTCGGTGGTTGCCACGACGGGCCCGGTGGCACCGGACATCTGCCCGGTGATGAACGGGACACGCGGTTCGGCGTCCGGGTTGAGGAATGCTTCCTCCTCGGCAGCCAGCCCGTCGCGGCGCAGCTCGTTCCAGCTGGTCACAGACCAGACGTCCGCGGAGACATTCCAGTCCTGGGCCAGAAGGCGCTGGGCTTCCAGGGCCCACGGGACGGCGACGCCGGAGGCGAGCAGCTGGGTCCGCGGACCATCGATGTCGGCCGGGGAGAGGAGGTAGATGCCCTTGATGACTCCCTCAACGTCCAGGTCCTCCGGTGCCTTGGGCTGCAGGATCGGCTCGTTGTAGGCCATGATGTTGTAGATGACATTCGGGTCCTTGGAGTCCGGCCCGTACATTTCCTCCAGGCCGTGCCGCACAATGTGCCCGATCTCGTAGCCGTAGGCCGGATCGTAGGTCTTCACCGCGGGGTTGGTGGAGGCCAGGATCGGGGAATGCCCGTCTGCATGCTGCAGGCCTTCACCGGTCAGCGTGGTGCGGCCCGCGGTAGCGGAAACCATGAATCCCCGTGCCATCTGGTCAGTGGCTGCCCATATATAGTCCCCGGTGCGCTGGAAACCGAACATCGAGTAGAACACGTACACCGGGATCAACGGGACGCCGTGCGTGGCGTAGGCCGTCCCCGCGGCGGTGAATGCGGCGATGGAACCGGCTTCGTTGATGCCCACGTGCACAATCTGGCCCTGCGGGGACTCCTTGTAGGCCAGGACGAGGTCCCGGTCCACGGAGAGGTAGTTCTGGCCCTTGGGGTTGTAGATCTTGGCCGTGGGGAAGAACGAGTCCATGCCGAAGGTGCGGGCCTCATCGGGGATGATCGGCACAATCCGCGTGCCGAATTCCTTGTCCCGCATCAGGTCCTTGAGCAGCCGGACAAAGGCCATGGTGGTGGCTGCCAGCTGCTTCCCGGAGCCGCGGTTGGCCACTTCGTAGGATTTCTCCCCGGGAAGGTGGATGGGCTTGAAGTCCGTGCGGCGTTCGGGGAGGAAACCGCCCAGCTCCTTCCGCCGGTCCAGCATGTACCGGATTTCCGGCGCCTGCGGTCCCGGGTTGTAGTACGGCGGGCGGTACGGGTCCGCTTCGAGCTGTTCATCCGTGATGGGGATCCGGAGGTGGTCACGGAAGAGCTTGAGATCGTCCAGGGTGAGTTTTTTCATCTGGTGCGTCGCGTTCCGTGCCTCGAAATGCGGGCCCAGGCCGTACCCCTTGACCGTGTGCGCCAGGATGACGGTCGGCTTGCCCTTGAATTCCAGGGCGGCTTTGTATGCCGCGTAGACCTTGCGGTAGTCATGCCCGCCGCGCTTGAGGTTCCAAATGTCGTCGTCGGACATCCCGGACACCATGGCCTTGGTCTGCGGGCTCTTGCCGAAGAAGTGGTCCCGGACGAATCCGCCGGACTCGGCCTTGTAGGTCTGGTAATCGCCGTCGAGGGTGGAGTTCATGATCTCCACCAGTGCGCCGTCGTCGTCGGCCGCCAGCAGCGGATCCCACTCCCTGCCCCAGAGCACCTTAATGACGTTCCAGCCGGCGCCGCGGAAGAAAGCCTCCAGCTCCTGCACAATCTTGCCGTTGCCGCGAACCGGCCCGTCGAGGCGCTGCAGGTTCGCGTTGACCACGAACGTGAGGTTGTCCAGCTTGTCGTTCGCAGCAACATGCAGCAGTCCGCGCGATTCAGGTTCGTCCATTTCGCCGTCGCCCAGGAACGCCCAGACGTGCTGCTCCGAGGTGTCCTTCATGCCGCGGTTGTCCAGGTAACGGTTCAGCTGCGCCTGGTAGATCGCGTTCATCGGCCCGATGCCCATGGACACGGTGGGAAATTCCCAGAACCGGGGCATGCTCCGCGGGTGCGGATAGGAGGACAGTCCGTGACCCTCACGGGACTTCTCCTGCCGAAAGCCGTCCAGGTCTTCTTCCGTGAGCCGGCCCTCCAGGAACGCCCTCGCGTACATCCCGGGCGCTGCATGCCCCTGGAAGTACACCTGGTCGCCGCGCCCGGGATAGTCCTTTCCCCGGAAGAAGTGGTTCATGCCCACCTCGTACAGGGTGGCAGCACCGGCGAAGGTCGAGATGTGGCCGCCGACGCCGATGCCCGGGCGCTGTGCCCGGTGCACCATGATTGCGGCGTTCCACCTCATCCAGGCCCGGAACCGGCGTTCGATTTCCTCGTCTCCGGGGAATTCAGGTTCCTGGTCCACCGGGATGGTGTTGACGTAGTCCGTGGTGGTCACCATGGGTACGCCGACGGAGTGGGCCCCGGCGCGCTGAAGCAGGGAGCGCATGATGAACTGCGCCCGTTCGGTGCCTTCCGTCCTGACCAGGTCGTCCAGGGACTGGACCCACTCGGCGGTTTCTTCGGGATCGGTGTCGGGCAGCTGGCCTGTGAGCCCGCTGAGGATATCCGTTCTGTCTTCTGCGGCCACGAAACTCTCCTATGCCGTGCCTGGGGCCTGCCGCTGCGGTGTCGTGTGCCTGCCGGACGTCTCCGCGGTCGGCCGGATGCCGGGGACTTACGCGCCGCGAGAACCGCCGTGCGTGTCCTTTTAGCCACTGTAGACCGGCTCATGCGCCTTGCGTACCCTCCGCCGCCAAGCCCGGCCGGGGCACGGCGAACCCTTGAACCTTGCCGGTTAAAGGTGTTCCCTTGAGTCAGGAAAAGGGCAGTTCCGGCCAAGATGTGATTCCCTTGTATTTATGCAGTCAACTAGGAGGAGTGAAGTGAGCGAGGCCGATGCCGTCACAGAGAAGAACGTGGCGGAAAGAATGGGGTTCAAGGACGGCGACCTGATTCAGGAATTCGGCTACGACGAGGACGTGGATTTCGATCTCCGGGAGGATCTCGAAGATCTGTCCGGCGGCGAGCTCCTCACCGAGGATGACCACGAGGTTGTTGACGGGGTGATTCTGTGGTGGCGGTCGGATGACGGTGATCTGGTCGATGCGCTCGTGGATTCACTGACCACGCTCGACGACGGCGGAGTTGTCTGGGTCCTGACTCCCAAGTCGGGCCGCGAGGGCTACGTACCGCCCGCTGATATTGAAGAGGCAGCGCCCACGGCGGGGCTGCACGTGACCACATCGCCCGGTGTTAGCCGGGACTGGGCTGCCACGCGCCTGGTCAGCCGCCGAAAGAAGTAGCCTGTCTTGATGCCTGCAGCCGGGGTCCCCGGCATCGGGGATCCGGCACCGGCTTTCGAGCTGCCCAACCAGTACGGCGAGACCGTTCGGTCCGCCGATCTCGCGGGTTCCCCCGCTGTCCTGGTGTTCTATCCCTTCGCGTTCTCCCGGGTGTGTTCGGGCGAACTTGAGGAGCTCGCCGCGCTTCAGCCGCAGTTTCAGGCCGCGGGTGCCAGGCTGCTGGCGGTCTCCTGCGATGCTAAGTATTCACTGCGCGCGTGGGCCGCGGAAAAATCGTGGGATTTCGACCTGCTCTCCGATTTCTGGCCGCACGGCGCGGCGGCACGCAGCTATGGAGTCTTCGATGAGAAGCGGGGGATGGCCGTCCGAGGCAGCTTCATCCTGGACGCCGCCGGCTCCATTCACCGGATCCTGCGTTCCGGCCCGGACGAACCACGCAGTGCCGCAGACTACCTGAGCGCCCTCTCGGCACTGTCGAGCGGAGAACCCTCCAGCGAAGAACTCTCCGGCGGAGAACGGAACTGAAATGACCCAGCCTGTACCACCAGGAACAGGACTCACCGGGTTCGTCACCCGGGAGGCCGCGGACGCATCCGCAGATCCTACGGAAGCCGAACGCCGCCAGCTGGATGCTGCAGTTGAACTGCTCGCCGGCCGGAAGCTCGCGCTGCTGACCGGTGCCGGCCTGAGCACAGACTCGGGGATCCCCGATTACCGCGGACCGGATGCCCCGCCCCGGAACCCCATGACCTACCAGCAGTTCGTCGGTGACCCGGTACTGCGCCAGCGCTACTGGGCCCGCAACCATGTGGGCTGGCACCATCTCCGGCACGCGGTGCCCAACGCAGGCCATGAGGCCGTTGTTCACCTTGAGGAGCGCGGCCTGCTGACCGGGGTCATTACGCAGAACGTTGACCGGCTGCACAGCGATGCCGGCAGCATACGGGTCATTGACCTGCACGGGCGCTTCGACCGGGTCCTCTGCCTGTCCTGCGGTGCCGTTTACACCCGTGAGGGCATTGCGAGGCTGCTTGAGAAGCTCAATCCCGGGTACCTTGAGCGCGTGGCATCGGACGGGGATATTGCCCCGGATGCGGACGCTGAGATCACGGACACCGAAGGCTTTACCGTTGCTGACTGCCCGGTGTGTGAAGGAATGCTGAAGCCCGATTTTGTGTACTTCGGTGAGAATGTGCCCAAGGAACGGGTCCGCTTGTCCTACGCAGCGGTGGACGACGCCGGGGGGCTGCTGGTTGCCGGTTCCTCCCTCACGGTGATGAGCGGTCTGCGCTTCGTGCGCCATGCTGCCAAGGAAGGCAAGCCCGTAGTGATCATCAACCGCGGGCAGACCCGCGGTGATTCACTGGCGGACCTGAAAATCGACATGGGTGTCGGAACGGCCCTGCAGTACCTGGCCCGGACCCTGCCTGACCCCTCTCCCCAGTACGGACGGCATCCCGGCCGACACTCGGATTAGGTGATCCGGCAGATGTTCCGGTAATGTAATTCCTCGTGATGCGGCGCTGGCCGGGAATATCCCAGCTGGCATAACGGGTCACTTTGGGTCTTTAGCTCAGCTGGTAGAGCGCCACGTTTACACCGTGGATGTCATCGGTTCGATCCCGGTAGGACCCACCGGCAAAACCCGCCTGCGGAACAAACGCAGGCGGGTTTTTTCGTGCCTGGATCCGTCCGCCGGAACTCCGGCCGGGGATCCAAGCGCACGGACAGGCCCTGCCCATCCAACTCAAAGATTCAAGTGGTATCACCTAAGTGGCCGGAACGTCCCTGCCGGTTCCAAGCAGTTGAAAGATAAGAGCACTTTGAGCACAAACCTACCCAAGTCTGCCGCCGCCATCCTGCTCAGCGCAGGCCTGCTGGCTACGGCGTTCACCGGGTGCACAGGCGAACCTGCGCCGAAAACGGTGACCATACCCGGCAGTCCCGCCACGCCGTCGGCCACTGCCGAACCTGAACTTGCGCTGGCCGCCGAACTGGACCGGTACGCCGCCGAGACAGGCGTCGACTTCTCCGTGGGCATCTTTGAATATGAGTCCGGGCGTGCCTGGTCCTATCACCCGGAGAAACAGTATCTCGAGGCGAGCCTGGTGAAGGTTCCGATCCTGCTGACCCTGCTTCGTGAGGCGACGGAACAGGGGAGGGAACTGACCGCGGAGGAAGAACAGCTGGCTGAGCTGATGATCTGCCAAAGCGATAATGCGGCAACGGACGAGCTTTACGCGCTGACGGGAGGCGCGGCGGAACTGCAGCGGACGTACGGCCTGCTCGGAGTCACCCGAACTGAAGCCACGGATACCTGGGGAGCCAATGAAACCAACGCGGAAGACCAGCTGCGGATCGCGACGGCGGCAGCACGGGGAGTGGACTGGATCCGTGAGGACCTGCAGGACTATGCCGCGGGCCTGCTGGAGAGCATCGTCCCCGAACAGGCCTGGGGAATCAGTGCGGGAATCCTGAGCCCACTGGCTGAAGTCGGGCTGAAGAACGGCTGGCTGCAGGATGACTTCCTGGCTTGGAACGTGGGCAGCTCCGGATTCGTCCTGGGGGACAGTGCCGAGTACAGCATTGTGGTGCTGACCGCGGGAACCGATTCCCTGGACGACGGCATCGCCGTGCTGGAGGGCGTTGCAGCCATGGTGAATTCCTGGGAGCAGGGTGACGGCAGTTAACTACTGCGGCGATCCTCCGGTGTGCGGTTGTGACCAGCGATGATAGGCGGCCACCAGGGGCTTCGCTGAAAGCCCGTGGGCAAAGACGCTCACGGCTACGGTTGCTGTCACCGCGGTGAGCAGAGTCCGGGCCGCCGGAGTGCCGCGTTCGACGGCCAGGAGGACGAACACGACTGAGGCCAGGCCCCGAGGGCCAAACCGGCCCAGGAAGGCCAGCGTCTGCCACGGTGCGCCGCTTCCAGCCATGGCGGCAGCCACCGCCAGCATCCGGACGGCCGACAGGCTCAGAGCCGCGTAGACGGCAACCTGCCACGTGAGGTGGGGCAGCGCGGCCCGGGATGGCCACGGCCCCGAAAATCATCCACGTAGCCGCTGCCAGGATGCCTCCTTTCTCCTCGGTGAACCTGGTGGCCTCGCCATGGCCGGCGCCGTGTGCCAGCCGGAAGGCCAGTCCGGCTACGAAGGCCGCCAGGAAGGCGCTCCCGCCCAGGGTGACGGCTGCGGCGTAGGCGGCCAGTGCCACCGCCAGCGTGCAGGGCTGCCGCCACCGGGGTTCGAACCATCCGCGCCCGGCCGCTGCCCGCTGCACGTACCCGCCCGCACAGCCGGTGAGAACCCCGGCGGCTACGCCCCAGCCAATTTACCGTGCGAGTTCTGCGGCAAGCGCCGAGGGCACACTGCCGTCAAGGCTGGACAGCGTGACGTCCAGCGAGACCAGGAAGAAGGGCACGGCGACGCCGTCGTTGAGTCCGCTCTCCACGTTCAGCGCCCTGCGCACCGGCACCGGAACCTTTTCGTCTTCCACCACCCGGTGGCCCAGTGCCGCGTCAGTGGCGCAGAGCATGGCAGAGAGCAGGAAGACGCTCGACGGCGGCAGGCCCGGAATCAGGAGGACTCCTGCCGCGAACCCCAGCAGGATCGTGGCCGGGAGCCCTGCGCCCAGCAGGCGCGCCGGCCATCCGGGACTTCGGCGCAGGGCCGCCAGGTCCGGCCGCGCAGCGTCGTTGAACAGCAGGAAGACCAGCGCCAGCTCTGCGACCCGCAGCACCGCGCCGGTTTCCAGTGATATCCCGAGCCGATCTCCGAAAACCAGGGCCAGAACCAGCCCTGCCAGCGCAAAGGCCATTGCGGAAGTCACGCCGCGGCGGCCCAAAGGGCCGGAAAAGGCACTGAGCAGGATAAGAGCGGCGGATCCGAGTAACAGCGCAACCATGTTTCCTCCCGTATGGACCGAGAGCGGATGCTCAGGCGCAGGGTTCGCCGAACGCCTGCGGCAGTGCCGGGAAAGCGCGGACAGGGTTCGGAAAACACACGGCCAGCTATTCTTGAGTGTGTTCTGTGACACCCGCAATTACAAGAAAAATGACAGGGACACCTGACACGGAACCGGGCGGCATGTCCCCGCCAGCCAGGCCAGGAGGATGACTTCCATGGACAGGATCACAGCCAGGCAGTCAACAGTGCAGGAACGGGCCGCAGCCGGCCGTCAGCGGCGGGACCAGGTTCCTGTGTCTGCACACACCCACTGGCGTCCCGCCCCGGGGCGGCCAGATCCGGTAGCGCTTATCCAGGCGCAGAACCGCACCCGGGATCCGGACCTGGTGCCGGTTCGGCATGGAAGGATGCTCGCTTCGCCCTTCACCTTTTTCCGGGGTACGGCGGGGATCATGGCTGCCGATCTCCGGGAGGTCCCCCGGGCGGGCCTCACAACGCAGCTCTGCGGTGACGCTCACCTGTCGAATTTCGGGATTTTCGGTTCGCCGGAGCGGGCCCTGGTCTTCGACATTAATGACTTTGACGAGACCCTGCCGGGCCCGTTCGAATACGATGTGCTCCGCCTGGCCGCCAGCTTCACGGTCGCTGCCCGGAACAACGCCTTCACGGAAGGGGACGTCCGCGCCGTAACGTTGTCCGCCGTGCGGGCATACCGGGAAGCGATGCGAGGCTTCGCCCGGATGGGCACGCTGGAAGTCTGGTACGCGGGCCTGGACGAGCAGGACCTTATGTCCATACTCTCGCTGGCCGTTGACTCGAGCCGGGGGAAGGCGGAGAAAAAGGCTGCCAGGCACGCCCGGCGCAAGGCCGGGAAAGCCACCCGTAAAGCCCGCTCGCGGGACAGTCTGCAGGCCCTCGCCAAGCTCGCCGAACAGGTCGACGGCGAGTACCGGATCATTAGCTCCCCTCCCGTCCTCGTACCGGCACGGGAGTTTGGCACCCTGTTTGGCATCTCTGCCGACCAGCTGCAGGAAACCGTCCGTGCGCAGTTCCGCGCCTACCGGCAGACGCTGCAGGAAGACCGCCGCCGGCTGCTCGAGCGCTACGAAATTGTCGACGTCGCCCGGAAGGTGGTGGGGGTGGGAAGCGTAGGAACCCGGGCCTTTGTTGCCCTGCTGCAGGGCCGCGACGCCGCCGATCCGCTCTTCCTGCAGCTCAAGGAAGCCAGGCGTTCAGTCCTCGAAGACCACCTTCCGCGAAGTGTCTACCGCCAGCCGGGAAAACGTGTGGTGCAGGGCCAGCGGATGATGCAGGCAGCAAGTGACATTTTCCTGGGCTGGACGCCCGGGATGCAGGAGGACCGGTATCTGTACTGGCGGCAGCTGCGGGACATGAAAGGCTCAGCCGCCGTGGAGACCATGGTCCCGTTCGGGATGGAACTCTATGCCCGGGTGTGCGGCTGGGCCCTGGCCCGCGCCCATGCCCGTTCCGGGGACCCGGTGGCAATAGCCGCCTATCTCGGCAAAAGCAGCAAATTCGACGCGTCGGTTGCCGCTTTTGGAGCACGTTACGCGGACCAGAACGAAAAAGACTACGAAGCCTTCGCGCGGGCGGTCGCCTCCGGCCAGCTGGAGGCGCTCGAAGGCGTCTAGGCCGGCTGGAAACTGCGCGTGTCCGCCGTCGCACCGGCCTGTGTGGCGGCAGCCCGGTTCGGAGAATAGGCTGGAGGCTGAAGACGGCGCCTTTGGTGCGCCGAGACTGTGCTGCTGGACGCGGCACCTGAAGAATCCTTGGAGTGAACTTGAGTGCACAGATAGGCGTAACCGGCCTGGCCGTTATGGGAGCGAACCTGGCCCGGAACCTGGCCCGGAACGGTTACACGGTGGCCCTGCACAACCGGTCGGTGGAGAAGACGGATGCGCTCCTCTCCGCACACGGTGATGAAGGCGACTTCATCCGGACGGAGTCCCTGCAGGAACTGGTGGATTCCCTGGAGAAGCCCCGCCGCGTGCTGATCATGGTCAAGGCCGGTGCCCCGGTGGACTCGGTCATCGAGCAGCTGGTGCCGCTGCTTGAACCGGGCGACATTGTGATCGACGCCGGCAACTCCCACTACGAGGACACCCGCCGCCGCGAAGCCGCGCTGGCCGAAAAGGACCTTCACTTCGTTGGCGTCGGGGTCTCCGGCGGCGAAGAGGGCGCACTCCTGGGCCCGTCCATCATGCCCGGCGGTTCACGCGAGTCCTACGATTCCCTGGGCCCGATGCTGGAAAAGATCTCCG
>JBELYP010000063.1:0-18164 GCA_040273995.1 Arthrobacter sp. | reverse complement strand
GCCGGACGTTTTTGTGGCCCCGGCCGGGTCACGGAAACGGGGAGGAGTGCCACCCGCAGCGCCCGCGTCCGCGCTTTACATCCGCGCTTTGGTCCGGGCCGTGGCCGGCGCACTCCACGGATCCTCGGGCCACGGGTGGCGCGGATACCGCCCGCGCATCTCTGCCCGCACCTGCGCGTAAGGCCCGGACCAGAAGGATGCCAGATCATCCGTCACAGCCAACGGCCTGCCAGCCGGTGAGAGCAGATGAAACTGCAGGCGTACCCGGCCACCGGCCAGCTGGGGCGTATCCGCCCACCCGAAGCACTTCTGCAGTTTCACGGCCAGGACCGGCGGTGCGTCGTCGTTCCCTGCCGGCGGGTAGATGATGGTCTCCCGGGTACCGCTTGGCACGAGGATCTTATCCGGTACCAGTTCGTCCAGCTTTGCTGCCTCCGGCCAGGGCAAGAGGCGGCGCAGCGGCTCAAGCAGGTTGATAGCCGCTGCAGGCGTGCCGTCTGCCAGGGCTTCAAGTTCGGGCCCCAGCCAGTCTTCTGCGTTGGCTAGCAGGGCAGCGTCAGAGACCTCCGGCCAGGGATGGCCGAGCAGCCGGTGGAGCAGTGCCATTCGGCGGCGCAGCGCGTCAGCGGCAGCGGACCAGCCGATGACTTCAAGGCCCTGGCTGGCCAGCGCATGTGCCACAGCCCTGCGCCCCTCTGCCGCTGCGGGCCGGACGGGAGTCGAGGACAGCTCTATCGCCCCGAGGCGGCGTACCCGGCGCGCGGACACCTTGCCGTCTCTGAACACCGCGACAACCTCCCGGGAGAGCAACGGAGCAGCAGCCTGTTCGGCGCCGTCCTCCGCCAGCGGTGCCGCAGCGCGGATTACGGCCCCGGTGCCCGCTGCTGCTTTTCCGCCGGCACGGGAGACATCCGCGACGGCGAGCCAGGTGTGTCCTCGAAGCGGACTCTCGGCCGGCAGGCCGGCACGGGTTCCCGAGGCAAGCAGGTACTGTTCCCCCGCAACGCCGTCGACGCGCCGTGCCACCCGCCCCGGGAACGCCAAAGCTACCAGCGCACCGACGGCCTCCGAGGCCCCCGGCGTGCCGGATGCTGTCCGCTGAGCCTGCTGCGCATCTGCCCTGGCAAACCTCTCCAGACGCTGCGCTTCCCGGGTAAACGCTGCCGATCCGGCATCCCTCCCAGACCGCAGGGCGGCCAGCAGACGGACCAGATCTGCACCCTCAGGCCGCCTGTCCCCGGAGAGCATCGCCGTGATCTCCGCCGCGGTGCGCGGCCCCAGCAGCTGGGAACCCTCGAGCAGGGCCCGGGCCAGGCGTGGATCTGCCGGAATACGCACCAGCCGGTGCCCCTTTTCGGTGGCCTTTCCTTCCCCATCCACGGCGCCGATGCTGCGCAGGACCGCTTCAGCGTCCGCCAGCGCCGCCGCCGGCAGTGCCTGCGGCAGGGCCAGCCCCCGGCCTCCGGGAGTTCCCCAGCAGGCGAGGATCAAAGCCGCGGCGGTTAGGTCAGCCGACGCGGCTTCCGGAGTGGGGTGGGCCGCGGCGGCGGCATAGGCCGCTTCCGAGTAGGCGCGGATCACCGTTCCGGGTCCCTGCCGGGCCGCGCGTCCGGCACGCTGCTGCGCTGAGGCCCGGGAGGCGCTGACGGTGACCAGGCCGCTCATGCCGCGGACGGAGTCGCGCCGGGGTTCGCGTGCCAGGCCGGAATCCACCACGAGCCGCACGCCGGGAACGGTCAGGGAAGACTCTGCCAGCGACGTAGAGACGATGATGCGGGGTTTGTCCCCGGGCGCCCTGCCGGCAACCGCACGGTCCTGCTCGGCCGGCGGGGCCTGTCCGTGCAGCTCGAACACTTCGGTGTCCGGGCCGGTTTCCTGGCGCAGGACCCGGGCCACATGGGCAACTTCCCTGGCACCCGGTGCGAACACGAGTGCGTCAACCGACGGATCCTCCGCCAGCGCCCGGGCATGCCCCGAGGCAGCCAGCCGCCCCAAAGCATCCAGGAAACCGGGCGTCACGCCGCGGTCGTCCAGCCGCGGCGCAGCCGGGGGCTGCCAGAGGACCTGTTGCGGATGAAGCGCCGAGGGGCAGTCGATGACAGGCGCAGGAAGCCCGGATATGCCAAGCAGTTCTGCGAAGCGGGGTGTGTCCAAGGTGGCGGACATGGCTACCAGCATCAGGTCAGGGCGCAGCTGGCGCACCTCAGACAGCATCCCCAGAAGCAGGTCAGTTTCCAGTCCGCGTTCGTGTACTTCATCCAGTACGACGGCGCCGGTGCCTTCCAGCCCCGGATCGGCCAGCAGCCGGCGCAGCATGATACCCGGTGTAACGAATTCGATGAGTGTCTGCGGTCCGGTGCGGCTTTCACCGCGCACGGTATAGCCGGCGCGTTCCCCCACGGCTGTCCCGTCCAGCGCTGCCAGCCGGCGCGCGGCTGCCCGGGCAGCCACCCGCCGGGACTGGGTAACGATGACCCGTGCGGCACCCCCGGCTGGACCGGTGCCGGCCGAGTCGGTCCAGGTTGGACCGGTTCCGCCAGATCCGTTCGCGCCAGGCCGACCGGCGAGGAGGTTGGCCACGAGCGGTGGGATGAGCGTGGTCTTGCCGGTCCCGGGCGGAGCCTGGACGACGGCGGTTCCCCCGCGGCTGCCCGGCGAAACGTCCGGTCCGGTATCCGTCAGCGCCTGCACGGCGTCGGGAAGCGACGCAGCGAAAACGAGCCCCCGGCCCAGTGCTGTGAGATTAAACGGGCCATCGGGCAGCTGTGTGTCAGGTGTGGAAGTGCTCACCGCACTATTCTCCCCCGGTCATCTGTGCCCCTGCTGCCGAGGGCACAATCACGCCCGGCCGGGCCTGCCGGGCAGCCGCTGTGGAAGGCGGTGCCGCTGGCCTGCGCGGTGCCGTGAACATACTGTTAGCGGGACGATTCCGCGCATCGCACTTTGTCTCAACAGGTGGAGCCCGTGAGAGGCATGGCTGACCGGACTGATTTCACCACATCGGCGGCGGTGCGTAACGCTGGAAGAGAGCCGGACGCGCACGGGCCGCCGTACACACTAGGACGGAGAGAAGGACCGATGAGCCCTGAGATGGCGGAAACCCAGCCACGCCCCGAGGAAGTCTGCGCGCTCGCAGCATCACATGGGCTGAACCTGGCTCCGGAAGGAGTCGAGTTCAACGAGGCCGGTCTGGATTACCGGGTTGCCTTTGCCGCAGAAGCCGGAAGCGGGAAGAAATGGGTGCTGAGACTGCCACGGCGTCCGGATGTAGCCGCCGGCCAGGCGAAGGAAGAAGCGATTCTGGATTTTGTCCGGCCCCGGCTCGGTGTTGCCGTGCCCGACTGGCAGATCCAGGCGCGTGATCTCATCGCCTATCCGCTGCTCCCCGGCAGACCGGGACTGACCGTGGCGGAAGGCAACCAGCCGTACTGGCACTTCGATCCGTCATCCGGCGAATACCTGGATTCGCTGGCGAACCTTATCGCCGTCCTGCACGCGATGGATGCGGCTGAGGCAGCTAAAGCCGGTGTCCCGGCGGAGACCCCCGAAGAAGTCCGCGCCTGCTGGGCGGCAGGACTCGATAACGCGCTGGCTGAATTCCGGGTGGATCCCGGACTGCTCGCCGGCTGGCGGCGCTGGCTGGATGATGACGGGCTGTGGCCCGAACGCACGGTTTTGACGCACGGGGAGCTGTACCCGGCTCACCTGCTTCTTGACGAATCAAACCGGATTGTCTCCGTGCTGGACTGGACCACAGCCAAGGTCAGTGACCCTGCCTTGGAGTTCATGTACGTCCAGCTCATTTCACCGGACTCCTTCGACGAGGTGGTGCGGCGCTACCAGGACGCGGCCGGCACTCCCGAGCCGCGCCTGGCAGAGCGCTGCACAGCGCTGATCGCCGCAGGACCGCTGAACTACGCCGTGTTCGCACTGACCACCGGACAAGCCGAACACCTCGAGGCTGCCCAGGCCCAGCTGCTGCAGACCTAGGCCTCAGTGCTGTACCGGAACGGCGTTTAGCTCTGCTCCGAGGCGTCCGGAGCTTCGTCTTCAACCGGTCCGCGGCGGTGGCCGTGCCCGCCCCCGTCGCCATCCTTAGGCAAGTCGCCGTCGTCCCATGATTGCTTTCACCCTTCACAAACAGAGTGTGGATGCCTGCGCCTCCTATCCAACCCGGATATTCTTCGAAGTTTCTTAGAGATCCGCATCAGCCCAGGGGCAGGCGCACCGTCAGCGAGGCACCCCTGCCATGGCTTGGTTCCGCCTGTACCGTCCCGCCGAATCTGCCGGCAATTTCCGCCACCAGGGCAAGGCCCAGCCCGTAGTGGCGGGGGTGCCCGCCTGCAGTTTCCCGCGCTGATGAAAAACGTTCGAAGACCCGGCCGCAGAGTTCGGCGGGCAGGCCGGGGCCGTCGTCGAACACCCGGAGGATACCCTCGCGCCCGGTTGCTGCCACGTGCACCCACACGGTGGAACGCGCATAGTCGGACGCGTTCGCCAGCAGCGCGGTAATGACCCGCTGAACCGCGGCCCGGCCGGCACGGACCCGGACCGGCGTATCCGGAACGTCCAGCCTTAGCTGCAGGCCGCGGTCCCTCATGGTGGCTCCGAAAGCGGGTGCCACCTGCCGCGCCGCACCGCAAAGGTCAACCGGCTCGGGCGGGCCGGCCCTGCGTGGATCGGCGGACTCCAGCAAATCCTCCAGGATTCCGGTCAGCACTCCGGCATCAGCGATGATCTCATCAAGGCCGGACTCCAGGGATTTCGATTGCGGCGGGACGGAGCGTTCTGCCTGGCCGTCTGCCGCCGAGCGGGCTCCCAGTCTGCGGCGAAGCAACTGGGCCCGGGTACTGAGCAGGGTCAGCGGGGTGCGCAGTTCATGGCTGGCATCGGAAACGAACCTGCGCTGCAGTGCAAGGGCCTCAACCAGCGGACGCATCGCAGCCCGTGCCGCCAGCACGGAAAACAGTGCTGCAACCACCGCGGAGAACAGAACCGCTGTCACAAGGGCGAACACCAGACGGCCCGGCTGCTCCCGGGTTTCGGAGGTATCGATGGCTGCCTGGACTACGTCCCTGCCGTCAGTCCTGGTCAGCACGCGAAATGTGGTTCCAGACGCGTCGACGGTTTCCTCCACTTCACCGCCGCCTGCTGCCACGGAGGCGAGCGAGGATTCTACGGGCAGGCCCTCGGGCATGTCCCTCGATACAGTAAGCCGGCCGCGGTCATAGACCGCAAGGAAGATGTCCAGCGGAGCATCCCGCGGGTTCTTCAGTGCGGCCGCCGAGTCAAGGCGGTTCTGCAGGGCCTGTTCTGCGCCGGTGGCGGCCAGGTAATAGACGACTAATCCGGCCAGGGAGAGCAGGAGAACTATCAGTGCCGTGAACTGCACGGCGAGGCGGCGCGCCGCCCGCCCCGGGCCGGCGTCGTCATCCTGGCCCGGCTGGATCCAGCGCCTTCTCATGCGGCTTTGCCCAGTCGGTAGCCAATTCCCCGGACGGTCAGAACGGAGGGCTTGCCGAGCTTGCGCCGCAGGTAATGGACGTGCGTATCCACCACGCCGCCGTCGTCGGCATCGGGAAACACGAGGTCATGCAGCTGCTCCCGCGGAAAGACCTGCAGCGGCCGTCTCGCCAGGACTCCCAGGAGCGCAGACTCCCGTTCGGAAAGCACCACAACTGTCCCGCCGTTTTGAGTCACCGGCCTGCCGGCCGCATGAAACATGCCGCCCGGGACGGGCAGCACTGCCCCGCGGCCCAGTCCTTCAACCCGGTCCGACGGGTTTCCCAGGGCGGAAAGCACCAGGGCGGGAACGGCCACTCCCCTGCTGCGCAGCCGGGCCAGCACATCGAGCTCCTCGATCGCGGGCAGCCCGCGCTCCAGCAGAAGGACGTCAAAGTCCCGGGTGAGGCACTCGTGCAGCGCCCGCTGCCCGTCATGGGCGGCGGTCACGGCATACCCTTCCGGCTCAAGGATCTCCGTGAGCATCTGCACCAGGCGCACGTCGTCTTCCCCCACCAGGATCCTCGGTTGCCCCTCCATTGCGCGAGTATAGAAGCGGTCCGGACCCGATGTGCACGGCCCGGCCGGTTTACACTGTAAACGACGCCGGATTCAGGAGTGCCAGCTCCGGAACCGGCCAAAATCACCAGAAGGAGGCCGTTCATGGGAGCCGACAGGCCGCTTAGCCCGGCACTGATTGCGCGTACTGCCGCCCGGATAGCGGACGGCGAAGGGCTGGAGGCGGTCAGCATGCGCCGGGTCGCCGGGGACCTGGAGGTTTCGGCCATGGCGTTGTACCGCCACGTTGCCGGCCGGCAGGACCTGCTCCTGCTGATGGCCGACGCGGTGAAGAGCCATTCGCTGCTGCCGGAGGGCGAACACCGCTGGCAGGACATGCTCTCCCACATGGCCGAGTCCCTGTGGCGCACCTTCACCGCCCATCCGTGGCTGCTGGGGATCATCCTCAGTCCAAGCCGCCTGGTAAACCTGGCTGCCCCGGAAGATGTTGAACGCCTGCTATCCGCGCTTTCCGCGGCCGGACTGACAGAAGACGAGGGATTCGAATGCGTGCTGGGGGTGTCCGCTGCGGTGATCGGCATCGTGTCCGTTGCCGGGGCGGCTAGTTCGCCCACAGCCGTTTCTGAACCGGCTGGTTCCGGTCCTGCAGGCCCAGGCCAGGAGCCCGACACAGGGCAGCCCGGGTCCTCGGCGGGCTATCCACGGGCAGAACGCTTCCAGCAGCGCACCATCAACCGCGAGGTCTCCCGGCAGTCCCTGGACTTCCTGGTGGCCAGGTTCATCAGCGGCATTGAAGCCGGCCGCACCCAGGCGCCGGGTCCCGTCCCGGATCCGGCCTTACGGAAGGAATAGCATGCAACTGGAGAATAAGACCGCAATCGTCACCGGCGGAGCAGGCGGAATTGGCCGGGGAATCGTCCGCCGGTTCCTCTCTGAGGGAGCCAAGGTGGCCGTCGTGGACATTGACCAGGCCCAGGGCGAGAAGCTGCTGGCCGAACTGGACGGCGAGGCCATCTTCATCGCCAAGGACATTTCCGTTGAAGCAAACGCGACTGAAATCGTCGCCGAAACCGTGGAGCGCTTCGGTGGCCTGGACATTCTGGTAAACAATGCCCATGCGTCCAGGCAGGCCTCCATCCTGGAAACCACCAAGGAGATCTGGGACCTGTCCTTCAACACCGGGACAATGGCCACGTTCTATCTCATGCGCGCCGCCTATCCGGAGCTGAAGAAAACCCGCGGGAGCATTGTCAATTTCGCTTCCGGGGCAGGCATTAAGGGATTGCCCAACCAGGTGGCCTACTCTGCTGCCAAGGAGGCCATCCGGGCCATCACCCGCACCGCCGCCACGGAATGGGCTGCCGATGGCATCCGGGTCAATGTCGTCTCACCGGTGGCCCTCACGCCCGGAATCGTGCAATGGAGCGAGGCGTTTCCGGACGCTTACCAGGAGGTGCTGGACGGTATACCGCTGGGCCGCCTTGGGGATCCCGAGACCGATATTGCGCCCGTCGTCGTGTTCCTTGCCAGTGAAAACGCCCGCTATGTCACCGGACAAACCCTGATGGCGGACGGAGGCTCCATCAAACTGTATTAACCGGTGGGCCGGGCCGGCTCGGCGGATGCAGGATAGGCGGTCACGGCGGAGGTATCGAGAAGGAACTCCACCTGCTCGCCTATGCCCACGGACAGCTGGGCTGCGGCGGCCGGGCTGATGTCCGCCGCCAGGCCCGCGCCCCGCACGCGGATCCTGTCCCCCTGCGGTTCAAGATCGGTGACGGTTACGCTCACGGTGTCCCGTCCCGGGACCGGTGTGCCGGATCCCTGCGGCCGTTGAACCGCAACGGCCGACGGCGGGAATACCGCCAGCAGCGTGCCCCCGCTGCCGGCGGCACCTGCTTCCGGCACAGCGAAACATAAGCCTCCAGCCGTTACGAGACGGCCACCGGCCGTCGTTCCCCTGACAAGGTTGAGCCCGGCGAGGCTGGCTGTAAAGGGATTCTGCGGCCTGCGCAGCACCTCGGCGGGCGGGCCGGCTTCAACGATCCTCCCCGCCTGTATGACCAGGACCCGGTCCGCGAGGGTAAGGGCGTCAAGCACGTCATGCGTGACGATCAGGGCGCTGCGCCCGGCCAGCACGCGCTTGAGCAGCCGGCGCATCAGCGGCACAGTCTCAACATCCAGCGCCGCCATCGGCTCATCCAGCAGCAGGAGGTCCGGTTCCGCGGCGAGGGCACGGGCCAGGGCAACCCGCTGTGCCTGGCCGCCGGAGAGTTCTCCGGGCCGTTTCTCCGCAAGCGCTGCGGCATCTGTTTCGGTGAGCCAGCGCCGGGCAGCGGCCCTGGCGGCTTTGCGGGACGCTCCGGTGCTGCGCGGGCCGAAAGCCACGTTCTCCGCGGCAGTCAGGTGCGGAAAAAGCAGTGCCTCCTGCGCCAGAAGGGATATTCCGCGGCGGTAAGCCGGGAGAAAGATCCCCTTTCCGTTGCTGAGGCTGAAGAGTGTGGTCCCGTTTAGTTCGGCCCGGCCGCTGTCCGCCTGGACCAGGCCGGCTAGCAGTGCGACGACAGTCGATTTCCCGGCACCGTTGGGACCCAGCAGGGCCACAGTCTCCCCGTCGCCAATAGCAAAGCCGACGTCGATGCTCCGTTCCGGGAGTTCGGCCTCCATCCGCAGTGCCATCAGTCCGCCGATCCTGACCGGGCTGACCGGCCTGACTGAGCTGAACTGGCTGACCGGGCGGAGCCAGGCGAGACGGCGCGTGCGGGCACGGACCGGTACGACAGCCCGACCACCACCACAGCCACCACCACCAGCACGAGTGAGAGCGCCACTGCGGCGTCGGCGTCGGCCTCCCGCTGCAGATAGATTTCCAGCGGAAGCGTTCGGGTGACACCCTGCAGGCTGCCGGCGAAAGCCAGCGTGGCCCCGAATTCGCCGAGGCAGCGGGCGAAGGAAAGGACTGCCCCGCTGGCCAGCCCGGGGAGAACCAGCGGGACTGTTACCCGGCGGAGGACTGTCCAGGGCCGGGCGCCGAGCGTTGCCGCGACGGCTTCATAGCGGGTTCCCGCGGTCCTCAGGGCGCCTTCGAGAGTGAGGACCAGAAACGGCAGCGCCACGAAGGTCTGGGCCAGGACCACCGCCGCGGTTGAGAAAGCGATCCGGACGCCCAGCAGTTCCAGCGCTCCGCCAAGCAGGCCCTGCCGCCCGAAGGTGTAGAGCAGGGCTATACCGCCTACAACCGGAGGCAGCACGAGCGGCAGCAGTACGAGGGACCGGACCAGCCGCTTTCCCGGAAACCGCATCCTGGCCAGCACAAGTGCCAGCGGCACGCCCAGGAGAATACAGAGCACGGTGCTGGACGCGGCGGTGCGCAGGCTCAGCGACAGGGCAGCAAGGGAGGATTCGGATGTCACCAGCGGAATGAATTCTGCCCAGCTGACTTCGACAGTCACGGCGGCCAGCGGCAGCAGGAGGAACAGCGCTCCGGCAACCGCACCCGCCATGACCCAGCGGGGCAGCGGAACGGTACTGCTAGGGGGCTCCAAAACCGGTCTCCTGCAGCACTCTTTGGCCTTCCGGTCCCCGGACGAAGCGGACAAACTCGTCAGCGAGGTCTTCCTCGGCAGCGCCGCCCAGGCGAACCAGCGGATACCGGTTCTGGGCCTGCTGCGCCTCGGGAACGGCGACTTCCTCAACACCGGAACCTGCTGCGCGGACATCCGTGATGTAAACCAGTCCGGCGTCGGCTTCCCCTGAGGCGACCTTGCCCACGACGCCGGTCACCGAACTCTCCTCGCTGACCGGCGACAGGCGTTTGCCGGCCGCTTCTTCCAGCTTTGCTGCAGCGGCACCGCAGGGAACCTGAACGGCACAGACCACCACCTGCACCCCGGCCTCTGCCAGATCGGCAAACCCGGTGATGCCCGCCGGATTTCCCTTCGGAACGGCGATGGTCAAGGTGTTGGTTGCAATAATCTGGGGCTCAGCGGCGGCCTGGCCACCGTCCACCACTTTCGCCATGTTTGCCTCGTCCGCCGCCGCGAAGACATCCGCGGGGGCCCCGGCAGCGATCTGGGCCGCCAGATCGGCGGACCCCGCCAGGTTCAGCCGCACCGCCGTCCCGGGATTAGCAGCCTCGAAGTCCTCCGCCAGCCGGGTGAAGGGGGAAGCGAGGGACGCGGCGGCAAACACGGTCAGTTCGGTGCTGTCCTCCTGCTGCAGGGCCGGGCCGGCGCAGCCCGCCAAACCCAGCGCGGCAGTCAGCACGCCGGCCATGAACATGCCGGACCGGCACCGGTTCACGGATGCTTCCTTCCGGGCGGCGTTTCAACGATGACGTTGGTTGCCTTCACTACTGCGGTAGCGGTGGAGCCTGGTTCAAGGCCGAGTTCGCGCACCGCCTCGGAACTCATGAGGGAGACCACCCGGAACGGACCGCACTGCAGCTCCACCTGTGCCATCACCTTGTCCATGACGATTTCGGTCACGAGCCCAACAAACCGGTTCCTGGCCGAGCTGGCGATTTCCGTAGGGTCATCAGGCAGCTGTGCCTGCCGGCGGGCGAGCTGCGCCAGTTCAAGGCTGTCGATGCTCTGCCTGCCACTGGCGTCCCGGCGGCCCGTCAGGGTACCGTTCTCAATCCAGCGGCGCACCGTGTCATCACTGACACCCAGGAACCGTGCCGCTTCGGCAACTCTCAGGCTAGGCATGGAACGACAATAATCCGCAGATGCGTTCACTTCCACTCATTCTGGATAGTTTTGCGGAAGATTCAGGCGTGGACAAGCGATTCAGGGGTCTCCGAACATGAAAGGAAACTGCGGCATGGAACCCGGCCAGCAGCTTCTAGGACGCTTCACTGCACAACTGCAGGACGCCGGCTGCATCTTCGCGCTGGAGGAAGCCCAGCTGCTGCTCCGCGGCGCTGCTTCGCTGCCCCAGGCCGAAGAGCTGCTTCTCCGCCGGATTGCCGGGGAGCCGCTGGAGTACGTGCTTGGCTGGGCGGAATTCCTGGGCCTGCGCCTGGAGGTGCGTCCGGGCGTCTTCATTCCGCGCCGGCGAACCGAGTTCCTTGCCTCCGCTGCTCTTGAGTGCGCGGCCAGCTGGGACGCCCCCGTCGTCCTGGACCTGTGTTGCGGCAGCGGTGCGCTCAGTGCCGTTTTCGCCGCAGCGCTCCCCCGGGCAATCCTTCATGCGGCGGATACCGCACCAGAAGCGGTCTCCACGGCACGGGCGAATTTGGGCGGGAAGGCGCAGGTGTACCAGGGGGACCTTTTCGGAGCCCTCCCCCGGCAGCTGCGCGGGAGGATCGACGTCGTGGCCGCCAATGCCCCCTACGTTCCCACGGAGCAGCTGCCCTTCCTGCCGCGCGAGGCACGTAACTATGAACCGGCCGCCGCCCTGGACGGCGGCCGGGAGGGACTGGTGCTGCTGCGCCGGATCGCGGCCGAGGCACCGGCATGGCTGAGCCGGGGCGGACAGCTGCTCGTCGAGTGCAGCAGCACTCAGGCTCCGTCCCTGGTCAGGGATTTCGCGGCCGCAGGTTTCGACGTTTTGATCCGCACGGACACGGATACCGGCACGGCGGTGGTGTGCGGCACACGGACTGGCGGTTCCGGTTAGGCGGCGGGCGCTCCGGCATCAGCACACACATCAGCACCCGCATCAGGACCCGCAGCAGCGACTGCCCCCGGCGCGGCCTCCAAGGCCGCCTCCGGAACCCGGTGCCCGGCGAGGAACTCCGCGATCCTGTTCACTGCGTCGCGGATGTCTTCCTCAGCCGGCAGGATCACGAAACGGAAGTGGTCCGGCGCCGGCCAATGGAACGCTGTTCCCTGCGAGACGAGGATCTTCTGTTCCTCGAGCAGGTCGAGGACGAACTGCTCGTCGTCGTCGAACGGGTACATGGCGCGGTCCAGCTTCGGGAACAGGTACATGGCTCCGGAGGCCGGAACGCAGCTGACGCCCGGGATTTCATTGAGCAGGCGGCAGGCCAGGTCACTCTGTTCGGCCAGGCGTCCGCCGGGCTTCACGAGGTCATTGATGCTCTGGTATCCGCCCAGGGACGTCTGGATGGCATGCTGTGCAGGCACGTTGGCGCACAGGCGCAGCGATGCCAGCAGATCCAGCGATTCCCGGTAAGCGGCGGTGTCCGCCCGTTTGCCGGTCAGCGCCACCCAGCCGGCGCGGTAGCCGGGCATCCGGTAGGCCTTGGAGAGCCCGGAGAACGTCAGGACCGGGAGATCGCCTGCCACGGAGGCGGTGTGGATGTGCTCCGCTCCCCGGTAGACGATCTTCTCGTAAATCTCATCCGAAAAGAGCACCAGGTTGTGGCGCCGGGCCAGGTCCGCGAACTGCTCCAGGATTTCCCGCGGGTAGACGGCACCGGTGGGGTTGTTCGGGTTGATGATCACAATGGCGCGGGTGCGGTCGGTGATCTTTTCCTCGACGTCTGCCATGTCCGGCCACCAGTGGTTGTCCTCGTCGCAGGCGTAGTGCACGGCTTCGCCGCCGGAGAGCATCACGGACGCGGTCCAAAGCGGGTAGTCAGGTGCCGGGATCAGCACCTGGTCGCCCGGCTCCAGGAAGGCCTGGAGGGTCATGGAAATCAACTCGCTGACGCCGTTGCCAACCCAGATGTCCTCCACGCCGATCTGCATCAGGCCGCGGGTCTGGTAGTACTGCGAGATGGCCGTGCGGGCGGAGAAAATCCCCTTCGAGTCACTGTAGCCCTGCGCTCCGCGCAGATGGTGGATCATATCCACCACGATCGATTCCGGGGCTTCCAGCCCAAAGGGCGCCGGGTCCCCCAGGTTCATCTTCAGGATCCGCTGCCCCGCCGCTTCCATCTGCTTGGCGACCGCCTGTACGGGCCCCCTCAGGTCGTAACGGATGTTCTGCAAACGGCTTGAATTCTGCATTGGGGGCATCTTCGGATTTTCCCACCACGGGGCCCTGCGGCCAAACCGGCCATGCAAACCTCAGTTCCCCGGACGGCCGGACCGGCATCCTATGCGCTCCGGGCTGCTGCCCTTTCGACGTCCGCCGCCGCTTCCCGGACACCCCGGGTCCGGTCGTACAGCACCGAGAACAGCAGGGCCAGCACGACGGCAATGAGGATAATGACACCCATCCCGATCAGGCCCGCCTGCAGGCCCGCGGAAGCCTCGGCGTCGTAATAGAGAATGGCCTTGTTCGCGATAGTCATCTGATAGAGCGGTTCACCGCGCGCTATGAAGGCGAAGAAGCCCGGCAGGGTTTCCAGCGGCACCACGCCGGTAGCGGCAGGAAGGCCCATGAACACCACATAGATCAGGGACAGCACCATCCCTGCGCTGCCAAAGATCGTGATGAGTGCAAATGTCACCGCGGATACCGTGACGATGGACAGCCAGGTGCTGAGGAAGAACCACCCTCCGTGCGGGATGGGCATGCCGACGGCGCTGGCCACCCACATCATCAGCCCGGCGGTGGGAAGCCCGGCGACGACGGCGATGCCCCATTTGAGCAGGAACTCCGCCCAGCGGGCGGGGAGCAGTCTGGGTCCCAGGACGTAGCGTGGCCCCAGTTCCACGGGCAGCACCCCCACGCGCGAGTCCACCAGGAAGTGCAGTGTCACGGAGCCGCTGAGGCCCACCACCATCAGCAGGACCGAGTAGAAGAAGGCACCCATGCCAAGTGCGGCTCCGTCGGGTGGTTTCTGGAACGCCTGCTGGTTGATCTGGATCGGATCGCGCAGCACCTCTGCGGAGGTACCGTTGATCTTCGGCGCCAGCTGCTCCTGCACCTGGGCCGGCACCCCGGCCTCAGTCAGCTCGGCACTCTGGCGTTCGGTTGCTTCTTCCTGGCCCTGGCGCGCGGTGACTTCGAGCTGTTCGCCCAGACTGGTGCTGGCCTGCTTCAACGCCGGTTCGACGGCGTCTGCCGCAAGTTCGCTGGCCAGCGGGCTCGCCAGCGGATTGGTGTAGAGCATGATCCGCGGCCGGCTGGCGTCGCCGTCGGTCAGCGAGGATGAGACCAGCGAGACCGCAGCTTCGGAGAAGTCCTCCTCGACCACCACTGCGGCGAAGACCTGGCCGGTGCGCAGCTGGTGCTGCGCTTCGTCCCAGCTGAGCGGACGCAGCTCGATTTCATCCGACTTGGAAAAGCCGGATTCCATGGTGCTGGTGAGGTTCTCCCCGAAGTTCTCCTGCCCGGTGGGCGTGTCCGTACCCTGGTCACGGTTGACGACGGCAACCGGCAGATGGTTGAGGTTACTCTCCGGACTGCCCAGCCCGCCGATGTACAGGGCGGAGCCGGCGCCGCCGAGAATGAGCAGGACCAGCAGCGGAAGAAGCCAGGTGCGGGGTGAGAAGAATGCTCCCGCCCTGCTGCCCTGGTACCGGGGACCTGTGACGGGTTCTGCGCCGCGGCCTGAGCGTGGTGCGTGTGCAGGCATGGGAACTACCTCCCGGGATGCCGCGCGGTGTTAGCGCACGTGCCGAACGTTGGGGGAAGCACTATCCCTATGAACGGTACGTCCAGCCTTCTCCAACGCACAGGCTTAGCGCCGCAGGGTGCGGTTGTGCGGCCGAACTTTTCCGCGGCTGGTTCAGGCTGTGGCTGGCTCCGCCGTCGTCACTTTGGCCGCGTTCAATGCCGCCGTCCCTGGTTTGAGCCGCGCCTAATTCCCGCCGTGCCGGGTATGGCGGTGCGGGTTCTCTCCGGCCAGCTGGGCCAGGATTCGCTCCAGCCCGGCACGGTCTTCCTCGGAAAGGACGGCGAAGTATTCATCTGCCTGACGTGCACGGTCTTCGCGTACCTTGGAGCGCATCCCGGCTCCCTGCTCGGTGAGGGTGATGAGGGTGGCGCGGCGGTCGGACGGGTCCGGTCCGCGCTGCACCAGATTCTTTGCCTCCAGCTGGTCCACGACTTCCGTGGCCGAACGGGGAGCGATGCGCAGCCTGTCTGCCAGGTCCTTGAGCCGCAGTCCGCCGTCGTCCCCGCTGCGCGCCACGGCGTTCAGCGCACGGAACTGGTGCGGGGTCAGGTCAAACGGTGCCAGCTGCTCCATCCAGCGGCTACGAAGGCCACGAAACGCGGCGTGCATCAGATCGCCAAGGGTCGCGGAATCAACGGACGGGTGCGGCATGTTCCCCAGTCTAGCCATTCGGTGAGCAGCCACACTGTGAGGTAGCCGCGCTAACCGGGCACCTGCTGCCAGTTCCGAGTTCTGCTGCCAGTTGGAACCGGCAGCAGAACTGCAAACCGGTCGATTTCCCATGAATGGCTCCGGGCGGTTCTCAGTCCCGCCGCTGGTTCGGCCCGGACAGGTCCAGGCGCATAAACACGCTGTTCGGGTCCTCCCGGTAAGCACCAAACGGGGGACACTCATGAAACCCGGCACTTTCGTACAACCGCCGCGCCGGCGCAAAGAAGTCCATGCTTCCGGTCTCCAATGAGATCCGCTGCACGGAGCGGGCAGCCGCATCTTTAAGCAGGTGTTCCAGCATTAGCCTGCCAAGGCCGCGGCCGCGCATGGACGGAGCAGTCCGCATTGACTTGAGCTCCTCGTGCCCAGGGGCCAGGACGGCAAGGGCACCGGTCGCGGCAATGGACTCGCTGTCCCAGGCCACCCAAAGCCGGACATGGGACTGGCGGAGGGCATCCAGATTCAGGGCATGCCGGCTTTCCGCAGGTGCAGTGGGACGCAGCTCGTCCAGGTGGGCCTGCAGGAAAACAGGCAGTTGCGAATCGGCAAAGTCAGCACGGCGCAGCGAAACGGTCATGTCCTTCAAACTACGGGCCGGCACCCGGTGTGTTCCTTCTGTGACGCCGCCTCGCAGGTCTTCATTCTCCAACGACGTTAGTTAGCCGTCAGTTAACGGTCATGGTCGATTCGGAACGCACGGTCCATTGAGTACGGAACGCGGTGGACCGGTACCGCGTCGCAGACGCTCCGCTTGGGGACTTGCCCTACAGTTTGGGACTTTCCTGCCGTGGCGCCGGGCAGGATTGTCCCGAACCGCAAGGGAAGTCCCGAAGCGGAGGGAAAACGGGCGCGGGGTACGTCCCGATGCGGAGGGATGTCCCGAAGCGGAGGAAGACCGGAGCCCCAGCAAGTCCCCGACACGTCAGGTTGTACCCATAAACCACATAATGAGGTAACCTCTACATATCCGGGCCTGCCCAGCCACCGCTGCGTCACCCGGAAGGCACAAGGAGGAACCGTTGACCCTAAACAACACCCGTGAGCGCCCGGGTGCCGGCATGCCCGACGGACCCGGCGCCGTTCCCGGCGCCTCCGGACCGGGAGGACCCGGCGGAGGCGGCGGCCGCGGACCGGCACGGCTGAACCCGGCCGACAAAAAGCAGCTCAAGCGTCATCGCGTCAGCCTGCGGCGCATCGCGGCAATGTTCGCTCCGCACAAGCGGACCATCGCCGTCGTCATTGCCCTGATCTCCGCAGCCTCAGTCGTCAACCTCGCCCAGCCGTTCCTGGTACGCGCCGTCATCGACGATGCCCTGCCCAGGCAGGACCTGCGGCTGCTGGCGATCCTCACCGCATCGATGGTGGGCGTCGCAGCCCTGACCAGCGCGATCGGCGTCGTCCAGACCTGGCTGGCCACAAAAATGGGCCAGCGCGTGATGCATACCCTGAGGGTGAGACTTTTTACCCACCTGCAGGGGCAGTCCCTGGGTTTCTTCACCCGCACCCGCGGCGGCGAAGTCCAGTCCCGCCTCACCCATGACATCTCCGGCATGCAGTCTGTAGTTACCACCACGGCAACCGGCGTGGCAGCAAACCTCACCGCCACAATCGCAACGGCCACTGCCATGGTGGCCCTTTCCCCCGGACTCAGCCTCATTTCGCTGGTGGTCCTGCCGCCGGCCGTCTGGCTTTCCCGCAAGGTTGCCAAACTGCGGCGCACGGTCACCGACGAACGCCAGCGCGAACTCGCCGCACTGCACACCCAGGTGGAAGAGGGCCTGTCCGTCTCCGGCGTGCGCCTGGCCAAGACCCTGGGCACCATCCCGCGCGACGCCGAACGCTTCACAGCCCGTTCGGAAAACCTGGTGGGGCTGGAGCTGCGCAGCCAGCTGGCCGGACGCTGGCGCATGGCCACCATGCAGGTGGTCTTTGCGGCGATCCCGGCCGTTATCTACCTGGCTGCAGGATTCCCGGCGGCCAGCGGCGGCATGACCATCGGAACGCTGGTTGCGTTCACGGGCCTGCAGGCCGCGGTCTTCCGACCCGTAATGGGGCTGCTGGACATCGGCGTCCAGTGGGTTACGGCACTGGCCTTCTTCAGCCGCATCTTCGAGTACCTCGACCTTGAGCCGCAGCTGAAGGCACCGGCCCGCCCGGTCCGGCTGGATCCGGCCACGGTCCGCGGTGAGGTGCGCTTCGAGGACGTCGAGTTTGCGTACGACGGCGGCACTCCGGTTCTGCGCGGCGTGAACCTCACGCTGGCGCCGGGAACAACCACCGCCGTGGTGGGCGCCACCGGATCCGGCAAGTCCACGCTTGCCTCGCTGGTCCCGCGGCTGAACGATCCCGGCCGCGGGCAGGTCACGATTGACGGCGTGGATGTAGCTCAGCTGGCACCGGAGGACCTGGCCCGGATTGTGGGGGTGGTGTCCCAGGAGACTTACCTCATTCATGCCTCGGTGCGGGAGAACCTGCTGCTGGCCAGGCCGGATGCATCAGACGGGGAGCTGCTGAGCGCGCTGGCGGCGGCCCAGATTGCGGATACGATCGGCGCTCTCCCTGACGGCCTGGACACACTGGTCGGTGCCCGCGGACACCGCTTCTCGGGCGGGGAACAGCAGCGCCTGGCTATCGCCCGGACCATCCTGCGCAATCCCCCGGTCCTTGTGCTGGACGAAGCGACGTCGGCCCTGGACAACACGACTGAAGCCCAGGTTCAGCTGGCGCTCGAGCGGCTCTCAGCCGGACGCACCACCCTCACTATCGCCCACCGGCTGTCCACGGTACAGAACGCTGACCAGGTGGTGGTGCTGGACGCCGGGCAGGTCGTGGAGCAGGGAACCCCGGCCGAGCTTGCCGCAGCAAACGGGCCATTCGCCCGGCTGGCTGCCCGGCGCTCCGAGGCAGCCACACTCAGCTAGAACGGCGGAGAGCCGGCCCGATGGGGCCGGCT
>JBELYP010000062.1:0-18587 GCA_040273995.1 Arthrobacter sp. | reverse complement strand
GTCCCGGTACACCAGGGCGACCGACCCCGGGGTGTGGCCGCGCAGGGCAATCACTTCCAGGTCAAACCCGTCGAAGTCCAGCACGTCACCGTGGGAAAGCGGGAGGTCGGTGGGCACCTCAATGTCCGCGGTGTCCGGTCCGCCCGCCGCGGTGCGCGCGCCGGTAACAGCTTTGGCTTCGGCGAGCGCCCGTACGTGGTCCCAGTGGCTGTGCGTCGTGATGATCATCTGCACCGCGGCCCGGCCCGCAGCGCTGTCGGCTGCTCCGGCGTCGAGCAGTTCCTGAATGCGCGGGAAATCATCTGCGGCATCAATGAGGACCTGGGCCCCCGAGTTCTTGGCCGTCAGGACGTAGACGTTATTGTCCATGGAGCCGACGGATGCACTGCGAATTGAAACGTTCCTGGTATCCAGCATGGCGCCAGTCTAAACGGCGGCAGCCAGCCGCCGCACGGAGGACGGCTGCGTGTCCGGCCATCCCTTGCCGCCGGGCCGCACCGGGCGTACGTTCAGATGGTGCCGGAACGTCCCGGCAGTTCCGGGAGGATACGTGCTTCTTCGGCTGGTTCGCGAAAACCTGGCCCCGTACAAAGGTGCGGTTGCCGCCGTCGTCATCCTGCAGTTCCTGCAGACCGCCGCCACCCTGTTCCTGCCCACCCTGAACGCGGACATCATTGACCGCGGCGTGGTGAAGGGGGACACGGCCACCATTGTGGACGTCGGCGGATGGATGCTGGCCGTCACGGCCGGCCAGGTGGTCTGCTCCGTGGCCGCCACCTACTTCGCTGCCCGTACCGCGATGCGGGTGGGGCGCGACGTACGGCGTTCCCTGTTTACCAACGTGGAGACGTTCTCCGGACGGGAAGTGGGATTGTTCGGAGCCCCGTCGCTGATCACCCGGACCACCAATGACGTGCAGCAGGTGCAAATGTCCCTGCTGATGACCATGACCATGATGGTCTCCGCCCCCATCATGGGAATCGGCGGCGTGCTGCTGGCATTGAACCAGGACATCCCGCTGTCCGGCATCCTGCTGCTGATCCTGCCCGTCCTGGTGGTCATCATTTCCCTGGTGCTGCGCCGGCTGGTTCCGTTGTTCCGCCGGGCACAGAAACAGATTGACCGGGTCAACGGTGTCCTGCGGGAACAGATCATGGGAATCGCCGTCATCCGGGCCTTTGTGCGGGAACGCACCGAGGAACAGCGGTTCGACGGCAACAACCAGGACCTCACCGGCACCCAGCTGCGCATCAGCCAGTACCTGGCGCTGCTGTTTCCGGCCACCATGCTGGTGGCCAACCTCGCCACAGTCGCCGTGGTGTGGCTCGGGGCCTTCCGGATTGACGCGGGACAAATGCAGATCGGGGCCCTCACAGCGTTCATCGCCTACATCATGCAGATCCTCATGGCCGTGATGATGTCCATGTTCATGATCATGATGCTGCCCCGCGCCGCCGTTTGCGCGGAGCGGATCTATGAAGTGCTGGATACCCGCACCAGTGTCCGGGACGCCCCCTACGCCCGGGAGCTGGTGTACGACGGCGGCCGGCTCGTCTTCTCCGGTGTGGGCTTCACCTATCCCGGCGCCGAGGACCCCGTCCTGCAGGACATCAGCTTCGCAGCGGTGCCGGGGCAGACCACGGCGATCATTGGCTCCACCGGGTCAGGCAAGTCAACGCTGCTTAACCTGGTGCCGCGGCTGCTGGATCCCACGCGGGGGAGCATCAGCATTGACGGCCAGGACACTGCCGGCGTCACGCTGCACTCCCTGCGCTCGGGCATCGGGCTGGTGCCGCAGCGGGCGCACCTGTTCTCCGGCACCATTGCCACCAACCTGCGTTTCGGCAAGCCCGCCGCTACGGATGAAGAGCTGTGGGAGGCGCTGGAGATCGCACAGGCTGCAGACTTTGTCCGGGCGTCGGAGGGCGGGCTGGACCACAAAGTGGAGCAGGGCGGGGGCAACTTCTCCGGAGGCCAGCGCCAGCGGCTGGCCATTGCCCGTGCGCTGGTAGTCCAGCCGGACATCTACCTCTTTGATGACAGCTTCTCTGCCCTGGACTTCACCACGGACGCGCGGCTGCGCGCGGCCCTTAAACAGCGCACGGCGCATGCCACGGTGGTAGTGGTGGCCCAGCGGGTAAACACCATTACCGACGCCGCACGGATCATAGTCCTGGAAGAGGGGCGGATCGCGGGAACCGGCACCCATGCCGAACTGCTGGAAACCAGTTCCGCCTACCGGGAGATTGTCTCCTCTCAGTACACCCCCGAGGAGGCACTGTGAGCATGCACGGACGCGGGGCACCGGCCGCCCGTCCCGCCAGCTTCAGGGTCTCCACGGCACGGCTGCTGCGGCTGCTGTCACCGGACACCTGGCGCGTGGGGGCGGTACTGGCCTTCGGCGTTGTTTCCGTGGCGCTCGCAGTCACCGCTCCCAAAGTCCTCGGCGATGCCACGAACGTGATCTTCGACGGGGTGATCGGCGCTTCCCTCACCCCGGGGTACCCAAGACAGAGCAGGTTGAGGCGCTGCGGGCTTCCGGGCAGACGCAGCTGGCAGACATGCTGGCCGCGATGGATGCAGTGCCGGGGGAGGGAATCAACTTCTCCGCCCTGGGCATGCTGCTCACGGCGGTGCTCGCCATCTACCTGGCGTCCTTTTTCTTCAGCTGGGCCCAGGCGCGGGTCACCGCGCGGATTGTGCAGAACACCATGTACCGGCTGCGCCGGGACGTGGACGCCAAACTGTTCCGGCTCCCCATGTCCCACTTCCAGCAGCAGTCCCGCGGCGACGTCCTGAGCCGGGTCACCAATGACATCGACAACCTCGCCCAGACCCTGTCGCAGAGCATCACCCAGGTCATCACCTCAGTGCTGACCATCCTGGGGGTGCTCGGCATGATGCTCTGGATTTCGCCGCTGCTGGCCATGATCGCCGTGCTCACGGTGCCGGTCTCGGCTCTGGTGACCGTCCTGATTGCCAGGCGCTCGCAGGTGCAGTTCAAGGCGCAGTGGAAGACTACGGGAGAAGTGAACGGCTACATCGAGGAGATGTTCACCGGCCAGGAGGCGGTGTTGGCCTTCGGCCAGCAGGAACGCGTCGTGGAGGGCTTCCATCCGGGCAACGAGAGCCTCTACGAGGCTTCGTTCCGAGCCCAGTTCGTTTCCGGCGTCATCATGCCCACCATGACCTTCATTTCGAACCTGAACTACGTGGCCGTGGCCGTTGTGGGCGGCATCCAGGTGGCAGGCGGCGCACTGTCCATCGGAGGAGTGCAGGCCTTCGTCCAGTACAGCCGGCAGTTCAGCCAGCCGCTGGGCCAGCTGGGCGGACTGATCAACATGCTCCAGTCCGGCCTTGCCTCCGCCGAACGCGTCTTCGCCCTACTTGACGCGAAGGAAATTGAACCAGATCCCAGGAATCCGGTCCGGCTGCGGCGGGTGCGCGGCGACGTGGCGTTCCGCCATGTCAGCTTCTCCTATTCACCCCAGGCTCCGCTGATCCACGATCTTTCCTTCGAGGCGAAGCCCGGACAGACCGTTGCGATCGTAGGTCCCACCGGAGCGGGAAAGACCACCCTGGTGAACCTCCTGATGCGCTTCTACGACGTGGATTCCGGAGACATCCTGCTGGACGGCGTGAACACCATGGCCATGGCCCGCGACGACGTCCGCCGCAGCATCGGCATGGTCCTGCAGGACGCCTGGCTCTTCGAGGGAACCATCCGGGAAAACCTGGCCTACGGAGCACCTGATGCCAGCGAAGAGCAAATCATTGCTGCGGCGAAAGCCACCCACGTTGACCACTTCGTCCGCTCCCTTCCTGAGGGCTATGACACGGTCCTGAGCGCGGACGGGGGATCCCTGAGCCAGGGACAGCGCCAGCTCATCACCATCGCGCGCGCCTGGCTGGCCAACCCGTCCATCCTGGTGCTGGATGAAGCAACGAGCTCGGTGGACACCCGGACCGAAGTTTCCATCCGGCTGGCCATGGGGGCGCTGCGCGAGGCCCGCACCAGCTTCGTCATCGCCCACCGGCTCTCCACCATCCGCGACGCGGACGTCATCCTCGCCGTCCGGGACGGACGGATCGTGGAGCAGGGGACCCATGAAGCGCTCCTGGAGGCCGGCGGGTTCTACGCGCAGCTCTACCAGTCCCAGTTCACCGAGCCGGCCTCCCGGTCCGGCACATAGGGCCGCTCATCCCTGCTGACGCACGTGCGGCATGGCAAGATGGAAAGGACCGGACGCATTCGCGGACCGGCAGCAGGACAACGAAAGCGGTGGCATGGACGACGGCGTGCTCTCCTGGGTGCGGATCGACGCGGCAAGCTCGGTCCCCCCGTTTGAACAGCTCCGCCTGCAGATCCTGGACGCCGCCAATGACGGCAGCCTCCCGGTGGGCACCCGGCTGCCGCCGGTGCGTGCACTGGCTGCCCAGCTGGGACTGGCGGTGAACACCGTAGCGCGGGCCTACCGCGAACTGGAGCAGGCGGAAGTAGTGACCACCCGTTCCAGGGCAGGCACCGTGGTAGCTGCCGCCGGCGACAACGGACGGCGGCGCGTGGCCGAAGCCGCCCGGGTCTACGCCCAAACCGTGCGTGCCAACGGCGTGGACCACAAGGATGCCCTCTCCTACGTAGAGGCGGCCCTACGCCAGCGGTGAACACACCCGCTCTCGAATACGTCTTCGAATTGGCTTTGATCTAGAGTGGAAAGCGTGTCTACCGTGACTTCACTGACTTCTGGCCACCATTCCCAGCCTGCCGGCGATCTCTCCCGCCTCGTGGTGAAGGGAGCAAGAGAACACAACCTGCGGAACGTGGACCTTGATCTTCCGCGCGACGCCATGATTGTGTTCACAGGACTTTCAGGGTCCGGAAAGTCCTCCCTGGCGTTCGACACCATCTTCGCCGAAGGCCAGCGGCGCTACGTTGAATCGCTGTCCTCCTACGCCCGGATGTTCCTGGGCCAGGTGGACAAGCCGGACGTGGACTTCATCGAAGGCCTGTCCCCGGCGGTCTCGATCGACCAGAAGTCCACCAGCCGGAACCCGCGCTCAACGGTTGGCACCATCACTGAAATCCACGACTACATGCGCCTTCTCTGGGCGCGCGTGGGCACCCCGTTCTGCCCCGTCTGCGACGAACCGGTCAGCCGGCAGACCCCGCAGCAGATCACCGACCAGCTGCTCGAGCTCGAAGAGGGAACGCGATACCAGATCCTGGCCCCGGTGGTGCGCGGCCGCAAGGGCGAGTTCGTGGACCTGTTCAAGGACCTCGCCGCCAAGGGCTACTCCCGTGCCAAGGTAGACGGCAAGACCATCCAGCTCTCCGACCCGCCCAAGCTCGGCAAGCAGTACAAGCACACGATTGAAGTGGTGATCGACCGCCTGGTAGCCAAGGACGGTATCCGCCAGCGCCTCACCGATTCCGTGGAAACCGCCCTCGGCCTCGCCGACGGCCGTGTCCTGGCGGATTTCGTGGACCTGCCGGAGGACAGCCCGGAACGGACGCGCAGCTTCTCCGAGCACCTTGCCTGCCCGAACGAGCATCCGCTGGCCATCGATGAGATCGAGCCGCGGTCCTTCTCGTTCAACAATCCGTTCGGCGCCTGCCCCGTGTGCACCGGCATCGGCTCACGGCTGGAAGTGGACGAGGAACTGGTGGTTCCCAACCCGAACCTCAGCCTTGCTGCCGGCGCCATTGCACCGTGGTCTATGGGCACCGCCACCACCGAGTACTGGAACCGGCTGCTGGCAGGCCTGGCCAAGGACATGGGCTTCTCCATGGACGTTCCGTGGAAGAAACTTCCGGCCAAGGCCCGCGAGGCCGTCCTGCATGGCAAGGACCACAAGGTTGTGGTCCAGTACCGCAACCGGTTCGGCCGGGAGCGCAAGTACACCACCGGCTTTGAAGGCGTGATCGGTTACATCAAGCGCAAGCACCAGGAGACCGAGTCCGAAAGCTCCCGCGACCGGTACGAGGAATACATGCGGGAAATTGCATGCCCCGGGTGCGGCGGCGCGCGCCTGAACCCGGCCTCCCTGTCAGTGCTGATCAACAAGCGCAACATCGCCGAAGCCAGCGCCATGCCGCTGCGTGATGCGGCAGCGTTCTTCGAAAACCTTGAACTGACGGACCGCGAAGCGAAAATCGGCGAGCAGGTCCTCAAAGAGATCAAGGCCCGGTTCACCTTCCTGCTGGACGTCGGCCTGGAATACCTGTCCCTGGACCGCCCCGCAGCCACGCTGTCCGGCGGCGAAGCCCAGCGCATCCGGCTGGCCACCCAGATCGGTTCCGGACTGGTGGGTGTGCTGTACGTCCTGGACGAACCGTCGATTGGCCTGCACCAGCGGGACAACCGGCGTCTGATCGAAACCCTGGCCCGCCTGCGCAACCTCGGCAATACCCTGATTGTTGTGGAACACGACGAGGACACCATCCACGAAGCTGACTGGATTGTCGACGTCGGACCGGGCGCAGGGGAGAAGGGCGGCGAAGTTGTCCACTCCGGCCCGTTGTCCGAGCTGCTGACCAACACCCGCTCGGTGACCGGCGACTACCTCGCGGGCCGGCGGAAGATCGAGATTCCGTCCAAGCGCCGCAAGGTGGACAAGTCACGGCAGCTGAAGATCGTCGGTGCGCGGGAGAACAACCTGCGCAACATCGACGTGAGCGTACCGCTCGGAGTCTTCACGGCCGTCACGGGCGTGTCAGGTTCCGGCAAGTCGACGCTGATCAATGACATCCTGTACCGCGTCCTGGCGAGCAAGCTCAACGGCGCGAAGCACGTTGCCGGCCGGCACACCCGGGTGGACGGGCTGGAGCACCTGGACAAGGTCATCCACGTTGACCAGAGCCCCATCGGCCGTACCCCGCGCTCCAACGCAGCCACCTATACCGGCGTCTTTGACCACATCCGCAAGCTTTTCGCCGAGACCACCGAGGCCAAGGTGCGCGGCTACCTCCCCGGGCGGTTCTCCTTCAACGTCAAGGGCGGACGCTGCGAAGCCTGCCACGGTGACGGTACGCTGAAGATCGAAATGAACTTCCTGCCGGACGTGTACGTGCCCTGCGAGGTCTGCCACGGCGCGCGGTTCAACCGGGAAACCCTCGAAGTCCACTACAAGGGCAAGAACATTGCCGAGATCCTGGACATGCCGATCGCCGAAGCCGCGGAGTTCTTCGCCGCCTTCGCTCCGATCGCCCGGCACCTGAACACACTGGTGGATGTGGGACTCGGCTACGTACGCCTGGGCCAGCCGGCCACCACGCTCTCCGGCGGCGAGGCCCAGCGGGTCAAGCTCGCGGCCGAACTGCAGAAGCGGTCCAACGGCCGCAGCGTCTACGTCCTGGATGAACCCACCACGGGCCTGCACTTCGAGGACGTCCGCAAGCTGCTGCTGGTACTGCAGGGCCTGGTGGAGAAGGGCAACACCGTCATCACCATCGAACACAACCTGGACGTCATCAAGAGCGCCGACTGGATCATCGACCTGGGGCCCGACGGCGGAACCGGCGGCGGCATGGTGGTTGCCTCCGGAACTCCGGAAAAGGTCGCCAAGTCGCCTGAGAGCCATACCGGACGTTTCCTCGCGGAGATTCTCGGCTAGCCGCCGGTTTAGCAGGGCCCGGCAAATCCCGGTGACATATTCCGGGAAGGTTATACGTTTTTACGCTGGCAGGCTCCTCTGTGCGAAACTTGCCCGGTGACGAATTCAAGGCTCCTGGTCCTTTTTGATCTGGATGGAACGCTGGTGGACCCCGCCGGCAGCATCACCGGCGGCATCGCGGCAGCCCTGCGCCGGGCCGGTCTGCCCGTTCCGTCTGCTGCGGATCTGCAGGCTATGGTTGGCCCGGCCCTGAAGGATTCCCTGACCCGCATGGCTGGTGTACCGGAAGACCAGCTAGAGGCCGTAATCGCCAGCTACCGCAGCGGGTACCGGGAAACCGGCATGGCAGCCAGCAGGCCCTATCCCGGCGTTGCTGACGCCGTCCGCAGCCTTCGGGCAGAAGGGGCACTGGTGGCCGTAGCAACCCAGAAGCCGGAGCCTATTGCCCGTGAACTGCTGGCCGTGCAGGGCCTGGATTCCCTCTTTGACTCAATTCACGGCTCTCCGGCAGATGAGCGGCTCACAGCCGCCGACGGCAAGGTCTCAATCGTCCGGGCCGCTCTGGATGAACATGACGGGCAATATTCCGCGGCCGTAATGATCGGCGACCGCTCCCATGACGTCCACGGTGCCTCCGCCAACGGCATTCCCTGCATCGGCGTTGCCTGGGGCTTCGCGCAGGACGGTGAGCTGGAAGCGGCCGGAGCCGCCGCCGTCGTGCAGTCAGCCGCAGAACTCACCGCAGCCGTCCAGGCCGCCGTACATCCGGCAGGTGCCCATGGGCCTGTATAACCTCACCCGCTCCAGCACACGGGGACTGATTTCCCTCTGCCGTCCAACCATCACGGGCCTGCAGAACGTTCCCACCACCGGAGCGTTCATTGTCGCCTCGAATCACCTGTCCTTCCTGGACAGTGTGCTCATCCAGGCACTCATGCCGCGGCGGGTCGGATTTTTCGCCAAGGCCGAGTACTTCACCACGCCGGGAATCAAGGGCGCCGCAATGCGCAACTTCTTTGAGAGCGTGGGGTCGATTCCGGTGGAGCGCGGACAGCAGGCAGCCAGCGTCGCCGCCCTGAAATCCCTCCTGGATGTCCTTGAAACCGGCGGCGGGATTGGCATTTATCCCGAAGGCACCCGCTCCCGGGACGGCCTGCTCTACCGCGGCCGCACCGGCGTCGGATGGCTTGCACTGACCTCCGGTGCGCCCGTGGTTCCCGTGGGCCTGATCGGCACCGAGCGGCTGCAGCCCGCCGGCAAGAAGTGGGTCAAGCCGCATTCGTTCACCATGAACGTGGGGCGGCCGCTGTACTTTTCCAAAACCGGGCCGGCGCATGCCCTGCCCGAACGCCGGAGGGTCACCGACCAGGTCATGGACGCAATCGCCGAACTCTCAGGCCAGGAACGCGCCGGCAGCTACAACCAGAACAAGCCCGACGGCGCCTAGCCGGGCCGGGTGCCCCGCCGTACCTCCGCAGGGCGCGCTTTGCGCGGGCGGCGAACCCTGCCGCAGGCCGGTGAGGCTGGCCGTAGGATGGAAAAGTGGCAGATCCAGCAACTTACCGGCCCCGGACGGGGGAAATCCCCACCGAACCAGGGGTGTACCGTTTCCGCGATGAACACCGGCGGGTCATCTACGTAGGCAAGGCCAAGAACCTCCGCTCCCGGCTCAACTCCTACTTTGCGAGCCCGCGGCAGCTGATGCCCAAGACCCGGGCCATGGTCTTCACCGCCACCAGCGTCGAATGGACGGTGGTCGGCACCGAGCTCGAGGCGCTGCAGCTCGAGTACACCTGGATCAAGGAATTCAATCCCCGGTTCAACATCATGTTCCGGGACGACAAGTCCTACCCCTACCTCGCCGTGACAATGGGGGAGAAATACCCGCGGGCGCAGGTGATGCGCGGAGAACGCCGGAAGGACACACGCTACTTCGGGCCGTTCTATCCCGCCAAGGCCATCCGCGAGACCCTCGATACGCTGCTGCGCGTCTTCCCGGTGCGCACCTGCAGCGCCGGTGTGTTCAAGCGGGCCGAGCGTACCGGCCGGCCGTGCCTGCTGGGCTACATCGACAAATGTTCGGCCCCCTGCGTGGGACGGATCAGCCCGGAAGACCACAGGGCGCTGGCCGCCGAACTCTGCTCGTTCATGTCCGGTGAGGGCAAGCGCTTCATCAACGACCTTGAAAAGCAGATGCAGGCCGCCGTCGCGGACCTGGACTACGAGTCGGCGGCACGGCTGCGGGATGACGTCGCAGCCCTGAAGAAGGTCTTCGAACGGAATACCGTGGTTCTCTCCGAAGACACTGACGCGGACATCTTCGGCATGGTCCAGGATGAGCTCGAAGCGTCCGTCCAGGTCTTCAACGTGCGCGGCGGCCGGATCCGCGGGCAGCGGGGGTGGGTCGTTGAGAAGGTCGAGGACATGGACACGGGGGAGATCGTGGAGCACCTGCTCCAGCAGGTCTACGGCGAAGCGTCCATGGCGGACAGCATCCCCCGGCGGGTCCTGGTGCCGGTGCTCCCGGAGAACGCCGAGGAACTGCAGGTGTGGCTCCGCGGCCTGCGGGGGTCCAAGGTCAAGATCTCAGTGCCCCGGCGCGGGGACAAGAAGTCACTGATGGAGACGGTCACCCGCAACGCCGAAGACGCCATGCGGCTGCACAAGAGCCGCCGCGCCGGTGACCTCACCACCCGCTCCGCTGCGCTTTCCGAACTGCAGGAAGCACTGGATCTTCCGGTCCCGCTGCTGCGCATCGAGTGCTACGACATCTCCCACGTCCAGGGAACCAACGTTGTGGCGTCCATGGTGGTGGCTGAGGACGGGCTCATGAAGAAGTCCGACTACCGCCGCTTTTCGATCACCGGTGAGGCGGCCCGGGACGACACCGCCTCCATGTATGACGTTATTTCCCGGCGCTTCAAGCACTACCTGGCCGAGAACTTTGATCCTGCGGCAGAGGTGCCCGACGCCGATCCCGGCTCCGTCCCGGCAGGTACGGACGCGCCGGTAGCGAACACCCTGACGGCCCCGCCCAAGGCGAAGTTCGCCTACCCGCCCAACCTGGTGGTGGTCGACGGCGGCAAACCGCAGGTCACTGCGGCGTCCCGCGCGCTGGAGGACCTGGGCATCACTGACGTGTACGTCGTCGGGCTGGCCAAGCGGCTGGAGGAAATCTGGGTCCCGGAGAGCGACTTCCCGGTGATCCTGCCCCGTTCCTCGCAGGCACTGTTCCTGCTCCAGCGGATCCGCGACGAAGCCCACCGCTTCGCCATCACCTTCCACCGCCAGAAGCGTGGGAAGTCCATGACGGCGTCCGTCCTAGACTCGGTGCCGGGCCTGGGGCCGGCAAAGCAGAAGGCACTGCTGAAGCACTTTGGATCCGTACGCCGGCTCAAGCAGGCCGATGCCGCCCAGCTGCTGGAGGTTCCGGGCATCGGACCGTCGATGGCCGCCGCCCTGCAGGCGGCACTTGCCGGCGACTCCGGCGCTCCGTCCGTGAACATGGCTACCGGCGAAATAGTGGAATCTTAGCTAGGCTGGGAAGGCCGGACTGCGGCGGAAGCAGACGGCTGCCCGGCACACGGGAGCCCTCGGGACTGACGGGAACAAGGAAAAATGACTGAAGTGGACGGGCTGCAAAGCGTCAAGCCTGCCGAGTCCGAGCTGCTTGTTGTTACCGGGATGTCCGGTGCCGGCCGCAGCACGGCCGCCAACGCCCTGGAGGACCACGGCTGGTACGTGGTGGAAAACCTTCCTCCGCTGATGCTGGGCACGCTGACCGAGCTGGTGTCCCGGATGCCGCACTCCATTCCCAAGCTGGCCGTGGTCATGGACGTCCGCAGCAAGGGACTCTTCCAGGACATCCGGGAGGCCCTGAACAACCTCCGGGCCGCCGGGGTTTCCTACCGTGTCCTGTTCCTGGACGCCTCCGACCAGACGCTGGTGCAGCGTTTCGAGTCCGGCCGCCGGCCGCACCCGCTCCAGGGCGACGGGCGCATCCTGGACGGCATTGCTGCCGAGCGGGATGTCGTGAGGGAACTGCGTGACGCCGCCGACGTCATCATCGATACGTCGAAGCTAAACGTGCACGCCCTGGCCACGGCCATCACCGAACTCTTCACGGAGCAGGGGCCGATCGTCCTGCGGCTGAACGTGATGAGCTTCGGCTTCAAATACGGGCTGCCGGTGGACGCGAACTTCGTGGCCGATGTCCGCTTCATTCCCAATCCGCACTGGGTTCCCCAGCTGCGCCCGCACACCGGCCAGGACGCGGACGTGCGCGACTTCGTGCTGGGCGCCCACGGCACCTCCGATTTCCTCGACCGGTATGTCGAAGCCCTGGCACCGGTCATTGACGGATACCGGCGGGAAAACAAGCACTACGCCACCATTGCCGTCGGCTGCACGGGAGGTAAGCACCGCTCGGTCGCGGTGACCGAAGAGCTGGCCAAGCGGCTGGCCAAACTGCCGCACGTGACGGTCAGCGCGCACCACCGTGACCTGGGGCGGGAGTAGGTGGGGTTCCTCACCGGGCCCATCCCGGTTCTCCCTGAGGGAAGCACCCTGCCATCAACCAGCGGGACCAAGCCGCCAGCCGTCGTCGCGCTCGGCGGAGGGCACGGGCTTTCGGCGTCGCTTTCGGCCCTCCGGCTGCTCACCACCGACCTGACCGCCGTGGTCACCGTCGCAGACAACGGGGGCTCATCCGGGCGCCTGCGCCAGGAGCTCGATGTGCTTCCTCCGGGTGATCTCCGGATGGCGCTGGCTGCGCTCTGTGATGACACCGACTGGGGCCGCACCTGGCGGGACGTCATGCAGCACCGGTTCCAGTCCAAGCCCGGCGTAGAGGGTTCACTGGACAACCATGCCCTGGGCAACCTGCTCATTGTGACCCTCTGGGAGCTGCTGGGGGACCCGGTGGCGGGCCTGCAGTGGGCAGGTGCACTGCTGGGCGCCCGCGGCCAGGTCCTGCCCATGTCCACCCAGCCGCTGACCATCCAGGGCGACGTACTGCGGCAGACGGAGAGCGGGCTGCGCCATGAGACGGTTACCGGCCAGGCTGAACTCGCCGTCGCCGGAACCCGCTCCAACGTGGTCAACGTCCGCCTGCTGCCCTCCGACGCACCGGCCTGCCAGGACGCGATTGCGGCCATCGAACGCGCTGACTGGGTGATCCTGGGGCCGGGCTCCTGGTACACCTCGGTGCTGCCGCACCTGCTACTGCCGCAGATGCGCGACGCCCTCTGCGCAACGCGGGCCCGGCGCTGCCTGACCATGAACCTGCGCAACGAAACGAAGGAGACGGCGGGCATGAGCGCCGTCGACCATCTGCACGCCATCCGGCGCTACGCGCCCGGGTTTAAGGTGGATGCGGTGCTGGCCGATCCCGCTGTCGTCGAGGACAAAGACTCCTTTGCGGCCGCGGCAGCGGAAATGGGAGCCCGGGCCGTCTTCGGTAAGGTAGGGGCAGCGGCCCGGCGGCCGATCCACGATCCGCTGCGTCTGGCGGCCGCGTATCACGATATTTTCGGGGAAAACTAGGAGTGTTTTAGTGGCGCTGACTGCTGCAGTCAAAGAGGAACTTTCGCGCCTGAGCGTGAAGAAATCCTCGGTTCGTAAAGCCGAAGTCTCGGCGATGCTGCGCTTTGCAGGGGGCCTGCACATCATTTCGGGCCGGATCGTGATCGAGGCAGAGCTTGACCTCGCCTCCACTGCCCGGCGGCTGCGGTCCGCGATCGCGGAAGTCTACGGCCACGCCAGTGACATTGTGGTGGTGTCCGGTTCAGGCCTGCGCCGCGGTAACCGCTACGTGGTCCGCGTGGTCAAGGACGGCGAATCCCTTGCCCGGCAAACCGGGCTGCTGGATGCCCGCGGACGTCCGGTCCGCGGCCTGCCCTCCGTCGTCGTCAACGGTTCAGCAGCCGACGCCGAAGCAGTCTGGCGCGGTGCGTTCCTGGTACATGGCTCACTGACCGAACCCGGCCGTTCCTCCTCCCTGGAAGTCACCTGTCCCGGGCCGGAAGCGGCCCTGGCCCTCGTGGGGGCCGCACGCCGCATCGGCATCCAGGCGAAGGCCCGCGAAGTCCGCGGCGTGGACCGCGTGGTGATCCGCGACGGCGATACCATCGCAGCGCTGCTGACCCGCATGGGAGCCCACGATGCGCTCATGGTCTGGGAGGAGCGCAGGATGCGCAAGGAGGTGCGGGCCACCGCCAACCGCCTGGCGAACTTCGACGACGCCAACCTGCGCCGCTCTGCGCAGGCCGCAGTTGCCGCCGGCGCACGGGTGGAGCGCGCCCTGGAAATCCTCGGCGAAGATGTCCCCGAGCACCTGCGCTACGCCGGGGAGCTTCGGGTTGCCCACAAGCAGGCGAGCCTGGACGAGCTGGGCCGCCTGGCTGATCCGCCCATGACCAAGGACGCGATAGCAGGCCGGATCCGCCGGCTCCTTGCCATGGCCGATAAGCGCGCAGCTGAACTTGGCGTTCCAGGTACTGAGGCCAATGTGACTCCTGAAATGCTAGACCAGTAACGTCTTGCATAGGATGGACTAAGCGTGCTGATTTATGCAGCACTATCGAACTTCCGGATGGATCCGCCATCCGGAAATATGGATCCGAGCATCAACGGAGGATTTTCGTGAACGAATACACACTGCCGGAACTGCCGTACGACTACGCAGCCCTTGAGCCCCATATCTCCGCACGCATCATGGAACTCCACCATGACAAGCACCACGCCACCTACGTTGCCGGCGCCAACACCGCACTGGCACAGATGGCTGAAGCCCGCGAAAAGGGCGAGTTCGGCAACATCCCCAAGCTGTCCAAGGACCTCGCGTTCCACCTCGGCGGACACACGAACCACTCCATCTTCTGGAACAACCTCTCTCCCGAGGGCGGCGACAAGCCGGTCGGCGAGCTGGCAGCAGCCATCGACGATTTCTTCGGATCCTTCGACGCATTCCGCGGCCAGTTCACTGCCGCAGCGAACTCCCTGCAGGGCTCCGGCTGGGCCATCCTGGCCTACGAACCCCTTGGCGGAAACCTCGTCATCGAGCAGCTCTACGATCAGCAGGGCAACATCCCCGTTGGCACCATTCCCCTGCTGATGCTGGACATGTGGGAGCACGCCTTCTACCTGGACTACGTCAACGTCAAGGCTGACTACGTCAAGGCCTTCTGGAACATCGTCAACTGGGCCGACGTCGCAGCCCGGTTCGACGCAGCCCGTTCGGGCGCAACCGGGCTGATCCTGCCCGCGTAACGCGTCTTTTATTGCGTCCCGTACGCCAATAATCAGGTGCCGCCGGTCACACACCGGCGGCACCTGCGCGTAAGATGAAGCAACGGCTCATGCACGCCCTGACCGGCAATTCGTGTGCTGAAGCAGGTCCGGAACGCGCCGCTCCTGCGAAGTCAACTGAAGTGGCCTTGTCCCACTGAGGTCACTGATTCTCGAACGACCCGCTATCAAGGAGAGAACAAAAGTGACTACTCGTGTTGGAATCAATGGATTCGGGCGTATCGGACGCAACTACTTTCGGGCAGCACTCGAGCAGAACGCGGATTTGGACATCGTTGCGGTTAACGACCTGACGAGCCCGGAGGCCCTGGCACATCTGCTCAAGTACGACTCCATCACCGGACGGATCGGCGAAAGCGTGGAGGTCCAGGACGGCAATCTGGTGGTCGGCGGAAAAACCATCAAGGTCCTCGCCGAACGGGATCCCTCCCAGCTCCCCTGGAAAGATCTGGGAGTGGACATCGTCATTGAGTCCACCGGGTTCTTCACCAAGGCCGACGACGCCCGCAAGCACATTGATGCAGGCGCGAAGAAGGTCCTCATCTCCGCTCCGGGCAAGGGAGCGGACCGCACCATCGTCATGGGCGTGAACGATTCCGAGTACGATCCCGCCACGGACAGCATTGTGTCCAACGCTTCCTGCACCACCAACTGCCTGGCCCCGCTGGCCAAGGTCATCAACGACGCCTTCGGCATTGAGCGCGGGCTGATGACCACTGTCCACGCCTACACAGCCGACCAGAACCTGCAGGACGGTCCCCACCGCGATCTGCGGCGGGCCCGTGCCGCGGCACTGAACATCGTTCCGACCACCACCGGCGCAGCGAAGGCAATCGGGCTGGTCATCCCCGAACTCGACGGAAAACTGGACGGATTCGCGCTGCGCGTTCCGGTGCCCACCGGCTCCGTGACGGACCTGACCGTCAACCTGGCCAGGGAGGCCAGCGTCGAGGAGATCAACGACGCCTACAAGGCCGCCAGCGAAGGAAACCTCAACGGCTACCTGCGCTACTCCGACGAACCCATCGTCTCTTCCGACATCGTCACCGACCCGGCATCCTGCATATTCGACGCCCCGCTGACCCGCGTCATGGGCAATGAAGTCAAGGTAGTCGGATGGTACGACAACGAATGGGGCTACTCCTGCCGCCTGGTGGACCTCACCTCGCTCGTAGCCTCGAAACTCTAGGTTCCCCGCCCGTACGGCAATGAAACAAAGGTTGACATGACAATTAAGACACTTGACGAACTGATCAGCGACGGCGTTGACAACAGGTACGTTCTGGTCCGCTCCGACCTCAATGTTCCCCTTGACGGGGGCCGCGTAACCGATGACGGCCGGATCCGTGCTTCCATCCCCACCCTGCAGCTGCTGGTGGAACGCGGCGCCAAGGTGATCGTCATGGCACACCTGGGACGGCCCAAGGGGCAGCCGGACGAGAAGTACAACCTGCGCCCCGCCGCGGACCGGCTGGACGAGCTGGCTCCGTTCTCCGTGGAGTTCGCGGAGGACGTCGTGGGATCCAGTGCCCGGGAGCTTGCCGGGTCCCTGGCTTCGGGCAGCGTCCTGGTCCTCCAGAACATCCGTTTTGATCCACGGGAGACCTCCAAGGACGACGCACAGCGGAAAGAGCTGGCACAGGAGCTGGCCTCCCTGACCGGCGGTACCGGTGCCTACGTGGATGATGCGTTCGGTGCGGTGCACCGCAAGCATGCCAGCGTCTACGACATCGCGGAAATCCTGCCGGCCTACGAAGGCAACCTTGTCCGCAGCGAACTCGAAGTCCTTTCCCGCCTCACCCAGGATCCCGAGAAGCCGTATGTGGTGGTGCTGGGCGGCTCGAAGGTCTCCGACAAGCTGGCCGTCATCGAGAACCTGATGACCCGCGCCGACTACCTGCTGGTGGGCGGCGGAATGGTCTTCACGTTCCTGGCGGCCCAGGGCTACAAGGTGGGGGCCTCCCTGCTGGAAGAGGACCAGATCGACACCGTCAAGGACTATCTGGCGCGCGCCAGGGACGCCGGCTGCGAGTTCGTGCTGCCCACCGACATCGTGGTGGCCGACAAGTTCGCCGCCGACGCCGATCACCAGGTTGTTCCGGCGGACGCGATGGAAGACAGCAAGTTCGGCGCGTCCGGCATTGGCCTGGACATAGGACCCGAGTCGGGCGCTGCCTTCGCCGACCGCATCCGTTCGGGCAGGACCGTTTTCTGGAACGGTCCCATGGGCGTCTTCGAGTTCGATGCCTTCTCCGGCGGCACGCGTGCAGTTGCAGAAGGCCTGAAGGACTGCCCCGGGCTGACCGTGGTGGGCGGCGGTGACTCCGCGGCGGCCGTACGCAAGCTCGGCTTCTCCGACAGCGACTTCTCCCACATCTCCACCGGCGGCGGAGCGAGCCTGGAGTACCTTGAAGGCAAGAAACTCCCGGGGATCACGGTCCTCGACAAGTAGGCCCCGGACGGGCCCGCCGGAGCCTCTCCGGCGGGCCCGTTCGTCGTGTCCGCCCCTAATCCTTATCCCAACCCAATGAAACCGGAGCAGAGATGACCACCTCGACCAACGGCAAGTACGACCGCACACCGCTGATCGCGGGCAACTGGAAGATGAACATGGACCACGTCCAGGGCATCACACTTTTGCAGAAGCTGGCGTGGACCCTGAGCGATGCCCGGCACGACTACAGCCGGGTAGAGGTGGTGGTCTTCCCTCCGTTCACCGACCTGCGCAGCACCCAGACGCTGGTCCAGGGGGACAAGCTGAAAATCGGCTACGGAGCCCAGGACCTTTCCCCCGAGGACTCGGGGGCGTACACAGGCGACATTTCGGGCCAGTTCCTCTCCAAGCTTGGCTGCAGCTATGTGCTGGTGGGCCACAGTGAACGCCGCAGCGTCCACGGGGAGAACGATGAGCTGCTTAACGCGAAGCTCAGGGCAGCCTTCCGCAACGGGCTCACTCCCATCCTCTGCGTCGGTGAGGGCCTCGCCGAACGCCAGGCGGGCGACCACCTGCTTCATACCCTCCAGCAGGTCCGCAAGGACCTCACGGGTCTTTCCGCTCAGGAAGTCTCCAAGCTTGTCATCGCCTACGAGCCGGTGTGGGCCATTGGCACGGGCGAGGTGGCGGGCCCGGACGACGCCCAGGAAATGTGCGACACCATCCGCACCGAACTGGCGGATCTTTACGACGACGCCGTGGCTGCGAAGGTGCGCCTGCTCTACGGAGGATCGGTGAAGGCTGCCAACGCGGCGAGCATCCTTAAGGAGCGCGACGTAGACGGCGTGCTGGTGGGCGGGGCGAGTTTGGATGTTGCCGAATTTGCTAATATTGTCAGGTTTGAAGAACACCTGGTGACCGACTGACCTGCACCGCGGCAAGGTCTCCAATCTCCTGTGTCACCCGTGAAAGGCCGTAAGTGGAAATTCTGAAGATCATCCTGCTTGTCCTGCTGGGGCTGAGCAGCCTGCTGCTGACCCTCCTGATTCTCCTGCATAAGGGACGTGGCGGCGGCATGTCGGACATGTTCGGCGGCGGCATGAGCACCAGCATGGGGTCCTCAGGCGTCGCCGAGAAAAACCTTAACCGCTTTACCGTGATCCTGGGCATCTCCTGGGGCCTGGTCATCGTTGCCCTGGGTCTCATCCAGAGGTTCTCCGGCGAATCGTAG
>JBELYP010000061.1:0-18674 GCA_040273995.1 Arthrobacter sp. | reverse complement strand
AGCTCCGAAGCCATAGGTTCGGGAACCGGGATCACTATCCCCACCCAGCACGGGCTTTCGGGCATCCTGCCGCTGCCGCCGCGTGCTGCGCCGGATGAGGTCTGGACGGTGGAGTTCGTGTAGCCCATGAGCGCTTAGCGGACGGTGGAACCCAGTGGGAGGAAACCGATCTTCTCGTACACATCGGCAAGTGTAGCCGACGCCGTTTCCCTGGCTTTGGCTGCACCCTTGGCCAGCAGCCGGTCCAGTTCCGCGGGATCGTCCAAGAGCCCCAGTGCCCGTTCCCGGATAGGACGGATGTGTTCGGTTGCGGCTTCTGCCAGGTCCACCTTCAGGTGTCCGTACATTTTCCCTTCGTACTCCTTGACCAGGGTGTCAACACTCCGGCCGGTGATCAGCGAGTAAATAGAGAGCAGGTTGGAGACGCCAGGCTTGGTATCGCGGTCGAACCGGATCTCCGTACCGTCATCGGTCACAGCGGACTTGATCCGCTTGGCGATGACGTTGTCCGGGTCCAGCAGGTTGATCAGCCCTGCCTGGGATTCGGCTGACTTGGACATCTTCGCGGCCGGGTTCTGCAGGTCATAGATCTTGGCGGATTCCTTCTGGATGAAGGCTTCCGGCACGGTGAAGGTTTCGCCGTAGCGGGAATTGAACCGCTTCGCCAGGTCCCGGCTGAGCTCCACATGCTGGCGCTGGTCCTCACCCACCGGTACGCCGTGCGGCTGGTACAGGAGGATGTCTGCCACCTGCAGGATCGGATAGGTGAACAGGCCCACGCTTGCCGCGTCGGCGCCGAAGCGCTGCTGCTTGTCCTTGAACTGCGTCATCCGGGACGCTTCGCCGAACCCGGTGAGGCAGTTCAGCACCCAGGCCAGCTGGGCGTGTTCGGGCACCTGGGACTGGACGAACAGGGTTGCGTTGTCCACGTCCACCCCGCCGGCGATGTACTGCGCGGCGGTCACGCGGGTGCGCTGGCGGAGGTCAGCCGGGTCCTGCGGCACGGTGATCGCGTGCAGGTCCGGAATGAAGAAGTAGGCGTCGTATTGCTCCTGCAGGCGTACCCAGTTCACCAGGGCGCCGAGGTAGTTGCCCAGGTGCAGAGAATCCGCGGAGGGCTGCATCCCGGAGAGGATGCGCTGGCGGGCGGGGGTCTGCGGCTGCGGATTGGTCATTGTTTGGGCCTTTAGAACTTGTAGTCCACAACCACGGGTGCGTGGTCGGAGAAACGGGCGTCGTAAGTGGCTGCGCGGTCGACGACGGCGCTCACGGCACGCTCGGCGAGGGCCGGGGTGGCCATGTGGTAATCGATGCGCCATCCGGCGTCGTTGTCGAAGGCCTGGCCACGCCAGGACCACCAGGTGTACGGTCCGGGAACGTCGCCGGCGAGCTTGCGTGCCACATCCACGTAGCCGATCTCCTCGCCGAAGAACCGGTCGAAGTAGGCACGCTCTTCGGGCAGGAACCCGGCCCGCTTTACGTTCCCCTTCCAGTTCTTGATGTCCAGGGTGGTGTGACCCACGTTGAGGTCGCCCACAATCAGGGCGTAGTCGCTTGTGGCTGCCAGCACGGGCAGCCGTGCGGCCATGACGTCCAGGAAGCGGTACTTGTCATCCTGCTTGGGGGTTCCGGCTTCGCCCGAGTGCACGTAGGCGCTGACCACGGTGAGCAGCTTTTCCTCGCCGTCCACCGGAATCTTGAAGTCCGCTTCCACCCAGCGGCCGGAGAGTGCGAAGTAGTCTTCGCCGATGTGCTCGCGCACCGCGACGGGTTCGGCGCGGGACACGATCGCCACCCCGGCGCGGCCCTTGGCTTCGGCCTCAGCATGCAGGATGTGCCAGTCGCTGCCCAGAAGGTCGCGGACAATGGCGTCTGGAGCACGGACTTCCTGGAGGCAGAGGATGTCCACGCCGCGCTCAGCGAGCCAGTCAGCCATGCCGCGCTTGTACGCAGCACGAATGCCGTTCACGTTTACGGTTGCGATCCTCAGTGCCGATGCTCCGCCTGCAGGGCCGGAGTCCCCGGTCGATTCCATGCTCACGCCAAATACCTTACCTTCAGTAGCTTTCGTTTCCGGCGGTGCCACCGGGTGCGCAGCGACGCGCCGCTTCCTGCTGCCTAGTCGACTACGGTGCCCTCAACCGGACCGCCGTCGTCTTTCTTCATCATGCCGCGGGCATTGTGGGCCGTGATCTCAATCGTCTCGATGGCCCGGGCAACCTGGTCGGCGTCGGTGCCGAGGTTGTCGCGGATCACCTTGGACTGGACCTGGATGATCTTAAAGCTGTGATCGAGCTTCTGGTCACGGATGAGGGTTGCCTCGTCCATAACCTCCACGGAGGGAGCTGCTCCGGAAGCACGGTTCAGGGAATCCTGGGCCTGGGCAAGTTTCGCGCCGGCCTTGCGGGCCGCACCGCGGATGCTGAAGACCACGAAGGCGAAGAGCAGCAGCCAGCCCAGGGAGATGATCACCACCAGCCAGCCAACGACGTCGTTCTCATTAGCGGCGAAGAGCACGGCAACAATGAACACGAAGACCATGACGGTGGTCCCGATCGTGGCCATCTGGCGGCTGATACCCCGGCCGGGATTGCTTGCTGACGGCGTCTTGCCGTTACGGATGGACTGCATATTCTTATTCTCTCAAATTTTCGCCGTACCTCTTTCCGACTTACCCCCTCGGCGAAACGAGATGACAGTTACGCCTCGTTTGAAGCGCCATACGGGCCTTATCTGCCATCTCGATGACGGGGTTTGGTTCCCGGGGCAAGGTTGCCGGGAAGTGTCAGCGGCTGGAAGGCTGGGCCCATGGAGATTGAACTGCTGCAGGGAGACATCACAACGCGCGACGTCGATGCGGTAGTGAATGCCGCCAACTCGTCTTTGCTGGGCGGCGGCGGAGTGGACGGCGCCATTCACCGGGCAGCTGGACGGCGCCTGCTCGATGCGTGCCGGGCCCTGCGGCAGAGCGATTACCCGCACGGGCTGCCGGTCGGCGAGGCGGTGGCTACCGAAGCGTTTGATCTTCCGGCCCGCTGGGTCATCCACACAGTAGGTCCCAATGCGCTGGCCGGGCAGACCGACCCCGAGCTGCTGCGCCGAGCTTTCGCCAACAGCCTGGAAGTGGCGGAGGAACTGGGAGCTGCCACTGTTGCGTTTCCCGCCATCAGTGCCGGCGTCTACGGCTGGGACGCGGACGACGTCGCGCGCACCGCGGTGCGGGCCGTCCGGGACCATCCGGGCACCGGTATCGAGCGGGTTGAGTTCGTGCTCTTCAGCGACCGGGTTGCCGGGGCGTTCCGGGCGGCGCTGGCCGAGTCCGGCGCCTGAGCCCCTGCCCGTCCTCCGGCGGGCAGGAGGGCCCGTCAGCCCCCAAACGGGTTCCACGAGGCGTCCGGGAACAGCCCGCCGAGTCCGGCGCGGAGCATGAGGAACCCGACAATTCCTACGACCCAGAGGACGGCCTCGCCGGATACCTTGGTGAGCCAGGCCCGCAGCCGCTCAAGCGGCCCGTCCAGGTGCCGGCCGAGCAGACAGCGCAGGAGCACCAGCAGCAGGGCCGGCAACAGCATGACAAGGCAGTAAAGCGCCAGCATCCCGGCGGAGACGCTCCACCCTGCTCCCGCCGAGGTCAGCACACCAACGGCGGCCAGATAGGGCAGCATGGTGGGAAGCTCAAGCACGCCCGCGAGCAGCGCAAGCCCCAGGAGTCCGCCACGGCTGTCCAGCGCCTTGCCGATTCGGCGCTGCCAGCGGTGCTCGGTGGCCTGCGAGCGCTGCAGGACTGCGGCGGATCTGGTGCTGCCAGACGTCACGCCGCCTGCGGTTCCCGCGCCGCTCGTGCCGTTGGCTGCCGTGCCGTCCGCAGCCGCCCCGGTCCCGTTTTCTCCCCCGCCGGTTTGTGTGCCCTTCAGGGAGGTGTCCTTGAAGGACCAGATGAGCATGCCGGCTCCGGCGGCAACCATCAGTACCTGCACCGGTGCCAGATCGAAGAACGAGCCCAGGCCTCCTCCCAGCACCCGGCCCAGGCCGGCTGCACCGGAAAGGAGCAGCAGTCCCACCAGAAAATAGAACACACCGACTGCACCGAGGTAGGCGGCAACCTTTCCCGTGGTCCTCCCCGCGTCCCGCCGCATCAGCAGCCAGACAGGAATGACGAGGGTGCCAATGCTGGTGCTGTCGATCAAGGCGAGCACGCCCAACTGCACGAAAGTCTCCAAAGTCATGGCACCAGCCTTCCGCCGTTCCGGCCTGCACGAATCCGGCCTTGGAAGGAGCGGGCATCATCCTTTAGTGCGACGCCGGCCAAACCTGCTTGGCTCCAGGATCCGCCCACGTCAGGATGGAACCATGAACTCCTTTGGGGACCGTGCTCCTTCGGCTCGCCGGATCCGCCGTGAAGACGCGCTGCTGGCGCTCGGGTACGCCGCCCTGGCCTGGCTCATGCATGCCCTGGAGCTGACCGCCACGGGCGCTGCCGCATTCCCTGCGCTGGCCCCCTGGTGGCCCTTACTGACGCTGGTTGGCTGTGGCGGCGTCGTGCTGCGCCGCAGGCATACCCCGGTGATGGTCTCCGTTTCGTTCGCCGCCGCTGTGCTTCTGCTGCTGGGAAACAGCACGGTTGGACTCTTCCTCGCGTTCGAAGCAGTCTTTTCCCTGGTTCTCTTTGGCCCGGCCCGGGCTGCCCGCGTGGCGGAAGCCAGTGTTCTGGGGTTGTGTGCTGCATCCGGGCTGGCGGTGTGGTCCCTGACAGGAGACCTGCGAGACGGGGTCACGGTCATCCTGCTGACCGGCATGGTGCTGCTGCTCCCGGCCGAGTGGGCATCCAACCTGCGCAAAGCGGGCCAGCTCGCGGAGAGCGAGTCCGCACGGGCAGCCGCAATCCGCGCCGCCGCCCGTGACCAGGAACGTCTAGCCGCGCGCGAGCACGAACTGGCCCTGGCAGCCGAGCGGCAGGACATGGCCAGGGAACTGCATGACGTCCTGTCTTCCCGGCTCTCCGCAATTGCCCTTCAGTCAGGTGCGGCGCTGCGAAGCCCACAGGGCAGCACCCTTCCTGCCGAGGTACTGGCCCACGTGCGGCAGGAGTCCGTCAAGGGGCTCGAGGAACTGAACGGCATGATCCGCACCCTCAGCACCGGTGTGCCCCGTCCACTTGCAGGCAGTATCCAGGACCTCGATGCCGTGGTGGCCGGGCACCGGGCGGCAGGAATGCGCATTGACTGGAGGAACCTGGCTGGCAGCGGCATCCCGTCACCAGCGCAGGCAGCCGTCTACCGGATTGCTGTGGAGGCGCTGGTGAACGCTGCCCGGCATACAGACGGCGCACGGGTCAGCATGCTGCTGGACCAGACGCCGTCAGGGCTCCGGCTGCTGGTGGAGGACGACGGCGGACGCCCGGGCGGAACCCTCTCGCCCCAGTCAGGCACAGGTACCGGCATACCCAGCATGCTGGCCCGCGCCGAGCAGCTGGGCGGCAGGGCGTGGGCCGGTCCGGGCCGAGCGGGCAGCGGCTGGAAGGTAGAGGCCAAACTGCCCTTCAGCACTGCACCGCGTCCGGACGAGGCAACGATTAGTGCAGGAGGAACCGCAGGATGAGTGCGAACATACGGGTGCTGCTGGCGGACGACCACGCCGCGATCCGCCTGGGCATGCGCATGGTTCTGGAGACCGAGCCGGGGTTCGAGGTAGTCGGCGAAGCTGCCGACGGCGCCACCGCAGTGCGCATGGCCCGCGCGCTGGGTCCGAATGTTGTGCTGATGGACCTGCGCATGCCCGTGGTGGACGGCGTTCAGGCCACGGAACAGATCGCTGCGGCCGGCCTGGCGAAAGTCGTTGCGCTGACCACCTTCGACCATGATTCCTACCTCTTCGGCGTGCTTTCCGCGGGTGCGTCCGGGTTCCTGCTCAAGACGGCGGAACCGGCGGAAATTACGGCGGCGCTCCGTCGGGTCCACGACGGCGGCACCGTCATTGCGCCGGAAGTCGCCGGACGGCTGGTGGACGCCTTCGTCTCCGGGCGTGCCGGCTCCGGCGCGGATACGCCGGAGGGCACAGACGGGAACCAGGCACCCGCGCCGCCGGCTGTTCCCGAGACGGAGCTGACGGCCCGTGAGGAGGAAGTCCTGGACTGCCTCGCCGAAGGACTGAGCAATGTTCGGATCGCCCGCAAACTGGGTATCTCGGAAACCACGGTCAAGACCCACGTTTCACGGGTGCTGACCAAGCTCGGCGTCGAATCCCGCCTGCAGGCAGCCCTGGCTGCACGGGTCCGGACGCCCTGATGCTGCCGGACGGCTGCCAGTCCCTTGAATCAAGGATCACCAGCATGTCTCGCACTAGCAGCGGTGGCGGCCGCCGCGCGTCCAGTACAACAAAAGAGGAATACTCCGGCAGTTCCCGGTAGGCCCCGGCGAATCCGTTGAGGTGTTCCAGGGTTTCGGAATCGGTGTTGCGCTTGGTGATCCGCGCGTGGGCGGTCTTGGCCGGGAGTTAGAAGTGGAAGACGACGTCGGGTTTGGGAAGGGCAGCCAGCAGGCGGACGCACCTTATAACGGCTGCACCAGAAGGCAAGGGTGCGTCGTCCGGAATTGTTCGAGGTGAGGACCGCGGGATGTCCTGCGCCCTTGAGTTCCTCTGCGAGGAGCCTGCCTGCCGTGCTTTTGCCGGCCCCGTCGATGCCGGTGAGAACGATGATCATTCCCTGCTTTCCTCTCCCTCTCCTCCTCCGTCGCCGTCCCCGTTCCCGTTATCTTCCTGGGGATCCTCCAGGTTGCCGTCCTGGGGCTCTTCGCCTTCCTGCTGCTCGATTCCCGGAACCGGCGGGAGCTGCGGGTCGTCACATCCGGTGAGCAGCAGTGACCCGCTGAGGGCGAGTCCGATGCCAAGGTATGCGGTGGTACGGGCTTTCATGGCAGTTCTCCTTTCAGACATCATGTTCGGCGGTAGTCTTGCGGCCCCGCTTCCAGAGGGGCTGCAGTGCATCCAGCTCCTCCGGGGACGCCGTGCGGAACGGCGCAGTTGTCGGTGCCGGCAGCTCCTGGCGTTCCCGCCCCCGGGTCCTGATCAGGCTGGCGACGACGGCAGCCGTGAGGATGGCGGTAATGACTGCGAGCGAAATCGCCGTCGGAATGTAGTAGACGTCGATCTTGAGCGCCATCTTGATGCCTACCCAGATCAGGACGAGGGCGAGCCCGGCCTTCAGGTAGATAAAGCGGTGGATGAGGTCGGCCAGGAGGAAGTACATGGCCCGCAGGCCCAGGATCGCGAAGGCATTGGCGGAGAACACCAGGAACACCTCGTCCGTGACGGCGTAGATTGCGGGGATGGAGTCGACGGCGAACACGATGTCGGTGACCTCCACCAGGACCAGTACTGCAAGGAGCGGGGTGGCCAGCAGGACCCCGTTCTTCCGGATGAGAAAGCGCTGGCCGTGGAACGCATCCGTCATCGGCACAAACCGGCGGAACAGTTTCAGGGCCCTCGACTTCCCGGGGTCCACATGGTCGTTGCGCTGAACGAGCATCCGGTAGCCGGTAAAGAGCAGGAAGGCGGCAAAGATGTACAGCACCCAGCCGGCGCTGGAGATGATCGCGGCGCCTGCGCCGATAAAGATGCCGCGGAAGATCAACGCGCCCAGGACACCTAAGAACAGCACACGGTGCTGGCACTCCCGGGGAACAGCGAAGAACGTGAAGATGATGGCCCAGACAAAGACGTTGTCTACGGCCAGGGACTTCTCAATGAGGTAGCCGGCAAAGTACTGCTGGCCGAATTCCGCTCCCCAGAGCCACCAGACGAGCACCCCGAAAGCGATGCCGAAGAACACCCAGACTGCAGACCAGGCGGCAGCCTCGCGGACCCCAATCACGTGGGCCTTGCGGTGCGCTGCGAGGTCCGCGGCCAGCATGAGGAGGATGAAGCCGATAACGGCCAGCCAGAGCCAAAGAGGTACGTCCATGAGAAACCTTCCAGTCAGTGTGAACCAACTGGAGGTCTCTCCCGGCCGGGTGCCCGGCTAGTCCGCCGGAGAGTGCTTTGACTCCCGTATTGACGACGGTCCGGTTAAGGGATACTCCCCTCCGTATGTCCAAAAGTTAAACACATTTTCCGCGCCGCGGGAAGACGGAAACGCGCCTACTTCTGGAACAGAGCCTTCAGCCGGCGGGTGGTGACAATGAGGCCGATCGCGATCATCACCACGAAGTAGAGCAGGTGCCCGGCCGTAGCCAGGCTGAAGGCTCCGGCACTGATCTGGCGCAGCATCTCCACGCCGTGCCACAGCGGCAGTGCCTGGATGACCCACTGGACGCCCTGCGGGTAGACACTGAGCGGGTAGAAGGTGGCCGAGAAAAGGAACATCGGCAGCATCACAAAGCTGACCCAGTCCAGCTGCTGGAAGGTTTTCATGTAACTGGTGATGGCCATTCCGAAGGACGCGAATCCGAAAGCAACTACCACCGCCGCAGGAATCATCAGCAACGCCGCCGGGGAGGTGATCAGCCCCATCGCCGCCATGACGGCAGTGAAGCCGGTGGCGTACATGGCTCCGCGCAGCAGTGCCAGCAGAATCTCCCCCAGCGCCACGTCCAGCGGCCCAAGTGAGGTGGCCAGCATTCCCTCGTAGAGCTTGGCGTAGTTGAGCTTGAAGAACACGTTCATGGTGGAGTCGTAGACCGCGCCGTTCATGGCGGAAACGGCCAGCAGTGCCGGCGCGATGTAGGCCGCGTAGCTGATCTGCTCTCCCCCGGGACCGGTGACGGTGCCGATGAGCGCGCCCAGGCCAATGCCCATGGCAATCAGGTACAGCACCGGCTCCACGAAGCCGCTGATCATGATGGACCAGTTGGTTCCCCAGGTCGCTTTCAGCCCGCGGGCAAACACGGCCCGGATGTTGCGCGCATACAGTGACCCAAGGAACCGGTTTCCGGCCAGAGCCGGGGAGCCGGGCATCAGGTGGTCTGCTGCAGTGTCTCCGTGTCGTTGTTCAGTACTCATTTGCCCAGCCTCCGAGTGAAGGTTCGCCGTGCCAGCATCCATCCGCCGGCGGCCAGCACCAGCAGGTAAGCCACGTGCACCAGGGTCAGGACAGCGGGTTGGGCCAGTCCGTAGCTAAACAGCCGGCCCAGCTCGGTGGCGTGCCACAGCGGTGAGATCCAGCCGATCCAGCGGATCACGAGCGGCAGGGTATCCAGCGGGAAGAAGGTGCCGGAGAACAGGAAGAGGGGCATGACGATGAAGCGCTGCACCATCGCGAACTGGCCGCGGTCCTCCGTGATGGAGGCGCTGTAGGCCATCAGGGGCAGCCCGAAGGCCAGCCCGCCCAGGATCGCGGTGAGGATCATCAGCCAGGCGGTGCCCGGATTTCCTGCCGCGCTGAAGAGCAGCAGGAACACAAAGTAGGCTCCGCAGGTAATCAGCAGCCGCACGCCAAGCCCCAGGACGTGCCCGTCTACCAGCTGCCCGCTGGACAGCGGTGACGCGTTGGGCCCGTAGTAGGTCCGCCGCCATTTGAAGCCGGACATGACCGTGTAGGTGTTCTCCTCGCTCGAAACCATGATCGCTGCCGTCGCCAGCAGTGCCGGGGCAACGAACATCAGGTAGGAGACGGAGGTCCCGTTGCCGGTTTCGAACGCGGCATTGGTACCGGTGTCCACCAGCGATGCCAATCCGATTCCCATGCCGAACAGGTAGACCAGCGGGGTGCCGACGGCGGTGACCAGCACCGTGATGCCGTAGCCCCGCATCCGGCGCAGCCAGTGTTCGGCGTAATAGACGGCACCGAAGCGCCGCGCCCGGCGGGCCGTTTCTTCCGGCGTCAGCGGGGACCGGAGCCCCAGCACTGCGTGCGTACGCTGTTCAGTCAACGAGGCTCCTGCCGGTCAGCCGGAGGAAAACGTCCTCCAGCGAAGAGCGGCGCACCAGCGAGGTGATGGGACGCAGCCCGCGGGAACTGACCGCTTCAAGGGCCGCTTCGCCGTCGTTCGCGTAGATCAGGACCCGGTCCGGGAGGGTTTCAATGCGTTCGCCAATGCCGTCGAGTTCCGCGGCGACGGTGGTGTTGCGTTCGGACCCGAAGCGCAGTTCCACCACCTCGCGGGAAGAATGGGTCCGGATCAGCGCTGCCGGGGATCCTTCGGCCATGATCATTCCCTTGTCCACCACAATGAGCCGGTCGCAGAGCTGTTCCGCTTCGTCCATGTAGTGCGTGGTGAGGATGAGCGTCACCCCGGCTTCCTTGAGCCGGAAGAGACGGTCCCAGAGGATGTGCCGGGCCTGCGGGTCCAGACCCGTGGTGGGTTCATCCAGCAGCAGGATCCTGGGGTCATTGATCAGTGACCGGGCAATGGTGAGCCGGCGTTTCATGCCTCCGGAGAGGTCGTCCACGCGGGCCCGCGCCTTGTCCGTGAGCTGCGCAAACTCCAGCAGTTCCTCGGCCTTGGGCCGCAGGTAGCTTTTGGGCAGTCCGAAATACCTGCCGTAGGCCAGCAGGTTGTCCCGGACGCGCAGTTCCTCATCCAGGTTGTCCTGCTGCGGCACCACTCCCAAATGGGCCCGGACTTCGGGTCCGTTGGTGTCCGGGTCCAGCCCCATGATCCTCAGGTCGCCGGAGGTCCGCCGGGAAACGCCGCCGATCATCCGCATGGTGGTGGATTTACCGGCTCCGTTGGGGCCGAGCAGCCCGAAGGACTCCCCTGCGGGAACCTCAAAGCTGATGCCGTTGACGGCCGTGAAGTCCCCATAGGACTTCGTCAGGTTTGAGGCGGTGATGACGGGGCCCTGGAAGCCGCGGACGGCGGGGGTCATGGAGGTTGTGATCTGCGGCACCCGGCAATCATAGTGCAGGGCCCGCCGGAAACGCGCAGGCCCGCCCTCCTGCTGGAGAACGGGCCTGCGGGGACGGTCCGGCTGCGCCTAGGCGGACGGAAGGATGCCCGCCCCGCGCTCGGCAGCCTCAACCACGTTGGCCAGCAGCATTGCGCGGGTCATCGGCCCCACACCACCGGGATTCGGGGACATCCAGGAGGCAACCGAAGCCGCATCCTTTTCGACGTCGCCACTCAGGGTGGTCTTACCGGTCTCCGGGTCGGTGACCCGGGTGACGCCTACGTCCAGGACAATCGCGCCGGGCTTGAGTTCGGCAGCCTTGATCATGCCCGGGAACCCCGCGGCGGCCACAACGACGTCGGCCTCAGCCAGCAGCTCAGGCAGGTTGACGGTGCCGGTGTGGGCCAGGGTGACCGTGGCGTTGATCTGCCGGCGGGTCAGGAGCAGCCCCAGCGGACGGCCCACGGTGACGCCGCGGCCAACTACCAGGACGTTCTTGCCGGTCAGGACCAGCCCGTTGCGCACCAGCAGCTGCACAATGCCGTGCGGGGTGCACGGCAGCGGCGAGGTCATCGGATCGGAGACATTGAGCACCAGGCGGCCCAGGTTGACCGGATGCAGGCCGTCGGCGTCCTTCTCCGGGGCAATCCGCTCCAGGACCGCATTGGTATCCAGGTGCTTGGGCAGCGGCAGCTGGACAATGTAGCCGGTGACAGCCGGGTCCTCGTTCAGCTCGTCGATGACCTTCTCCAGCTCCTCCTGGCTGATGTCGGCAGGAAGATCGCGGCGGATCGAGTTGATGCCCACCTGCGCGCAGTCCTTGTGCTTGCCGCCCACGTAGGAGTGGCTTGCCGGGTCATCGCCTACCAGTACGGTGGCCAGGCCCGGAGTGATGCCGTGCTCGTCCTTGAGGACCTGGATGCGCTCGGCGAGCTCTGCCTTGATGTCCTTGGCGGCTTTGATACCGTCCAGGACCTGGGCTGTTGCCGGCACGGTTTCTTTCGGAACCTGCACGGCGCCTTCCATGTTGGTTGCCTGCTCCATGCTTACCATTCCTCCTGGCCCGGGTAGAGCGGAAAATCTTCGGCGAGTGCGGTGACGCGTGCGCGCAGTGCCTCGGTGTCCGGGGACGGCTTCAGCGCGGCAGCAATAATCTCAGCCACCTCGGTGAACTCCTTGGCACCGAAGCCGCGGGTGGCCAGCGCGGGAGTTCCGATACGCAGGCCGGAGGTGACCATCGGAGGCCGCGGGTCGAACGGAATGGAGTTCCGGTTCACGGTGATGCCGACGGAGTGCAGCAGGTCTTCGGCCTGCTTGCCGTCCAGCACCGAGTTGCGCAGGTCCACCAGAATGAGGTGCACATCGGTGCCGCCGGTCAGCACGGACACGCCGTGCTCAGCCACGTCCGTGGCGGTGAGGCGGTCCGCAATAATGCGTGCGCCTTCGAGCACGCGCTCCTGCCGCTCGCGGAATTCCTCGGAACCGGCCACCTTGAAGGCAACGGCCTTGGCTGCGATGACGTGCATCAGCGGCCCGCCCTGCTGGCCCGGGAAGACACTGGAGTTGATCTTCTTGCCGAATTCTTCCCTGGCCAGGATCATACCCGAACGGGGGCCCGCCAGGGTCTTGTGCACCGTGGAGGTCACGACGTCGGAGTGCGGCACCGGGCTCGGGTGCAGGCCGGCTGCCACCAGACCCGCGAAGTGTGCCATGTCCGTCCAGAGGTAGGCACCCACCTCATCGGCTATCGAGCGGAAGGCTTCGAAGTCCAGCTGCCGGGGGTACGCGGACCAGCCGGCGATGATGACCTGCGGCTTCTCGGCGATGGCCTGCCCGCGGACCTTGTCCATGTCCACCCGGCAGGTCTGCTCATCCACTCCGTAGGCGGCAACCTCGTAGAGCTTGCCGGAGAAGTTGAGCTTCATGCCGTGGGTCAGGTGTCCGCCGTGGGCCAGGTTCAGGCCCATGATTTTGTCACCGGGCTGAATGAGCGCGGAGAGCGCAGCGGCGTTGGCCTGCGCACCGGAGTGCGGCTGCACGTTGGCGAACTCTGCACCGAACAGGGCCCTGACCCGTTCGATCGCCAGGTTCTCGGCTACGTCAACCTGTTCGCAGCCGCCGTAGTAGCGGCGTCCCGGGTAACCCTCGGCGTACTTGTTGGTCAGGACAGAGCCCTGTGCTTCCAAGACCGCACGCGGCGCAAAGTTCTCTGAAGCGATCATTTCCAGCGTGTTCCGCTGGCGGGCCAGTTCCCCGTCCAGGACTGCGGCAATCTCCGGATCAACCTCGGAGAGAGGGGCATTGGTGACGGGCTGGGTGGATAGTCTCACGTGGATCTCCTGGGGAAAGGTGTTCTATAGGTCAGGCTACCTGCCGGGCACCCCCGGGGTCCGGGCATGACAAACAGATGACAACTTGACCGGGCCCAGGCGTGCGATCCGCGGTGTGTGTTACTGCTGTGCCGCTTCCTGGTGGTTACCCACCCAACGCCAGTTGCGACGCTTACATCCTACCGTGCAGCCAGGTCCTCCCATTCGAAGCCGGTCACCGTGCCTGCTTCCCAGTCCGAGCGCAGCCGGCTGTAGACCACTTCCGCGAGCCGCCGGCCGTCAGCCAGCGGCCACTGCTCGCGCAGGTGCGCTTCCTTAACGAATCCGGAGCGAAGCAGGCTTTTCCGCATGGCAATGTTGTCCTCCCGCATCCGCCCTGCCAGGCGGCGCAGGTGGGGGTAGTCGGCAAACACCTTGTCCGTCAGCGCCTGCAGCACCGGAACCCCCTTGCCCCCGCCGCGTTGCTCCTCCACCAGCCGGAGGTCGAAGTAGGCGCATTCCTGCGTGAGGTCCTCCAGGATCACCAGGCCCAGCCGGTGATTGCCGCCGAACACCCAGTAGGTGCAGACGCCGTCGGACTCGAATCTTCCGTCCAGCAGCAGGCGGCGGACCAGCTCTTCGGACGGCGCGGTGATGCGGTGGAACGGAAACCTGTTGGTGGTCAGGAATTTGACCAGTTCCTCTTCGTCCTTATCCATCAGCGGGGCGAAAGTAACGTCCATTCACCCAGCCTAGGCGGTAGCCGCCCGGGCGGTAACCTTGGGAGGGTGAGAGAAGATGCCACCGCCGGGCTGCCGGCGTCCCCCGTTTCCCCGATTCCCGCCCCCGACGCCGCTGCTGAGGCCGGAGCGTATACCCTGACGCTCTCCTGTGCCGACCGGCCGGGAATTGTCCATGCCGTCTCGGGTGCACTGGCGGGAGCAGGCGGGAACATCACGGAGTCCCAGCAGTACGGGAGCCCGGACTCCGGCAGCTTCTTCATGCGTGTGGACTTCACCGCCCCCGGCGATTACGACGGCGTCCGGGCCCGGATCGAGCCGGTGGCAGGGCAGTTCGGCATGGACTGGGAACTGCACCGCGCCGGAGTGCCGGTACGCACCCTGATCATGGCGTCCAAGGACGGCCACTGCCTGAATGACCTGCTCTTCCAGCAGCGTGCAGGCAACCTGCCGATCGAAATCCCGGCAATCGTGTCCAACCACCGCGACCTTGCCGGACTGGCCGAGTTCTACGGCATTCCCTTCCACCACATTCCGGTCACCCCTGACACCAAGCAGGATGCCGAGAACCGGCTCCGGGCGCTCATGGCTGAGCTGGACATCGAGCTGGTGGTGCTGGCCCGCTACATGCAGATCCTCAGCAACGAACTCTGCCAGGAGCTCTCCGGCCGGGCGATCAACATCCACCACTCCTTCCTGCCTTCCTTCAAGGGCGCACGCCCCTACCACCAGGCCCACGCCCGCGGCGTCAAGCTGATCGGCGCCACGGCACACTACGTGACCTCGGATCTGGACGAGGGTCCCATCATTGAGCAGGAAGTCATCCGTGTGGACCATTCCCGCACCGCCCAGCGGCTGGCTGCCCTCGGTGCCGGCGTGGAGGGACGCACCCTGTCCAAGGCGGTGCAGTGGCATGCCGAGCACCGGGTGCTGCTCGACGGCCGCCGGACCATCGTCTTCAACTAGGCCGGACGGTCCTGCCGGACGGTTCTCCTGCCGGGTGGCACATACGACTGATCGTGGCCTTCAGCCAGGCCGGCGCTTCCGGTAACCCGCGAACCGCCGGGCGGTCAGGGCACCCCGGCGCCGGCACCCTGCGGCGCCGGCGGTTCCGGCTACAGTTGTCGCATGGCTCACATCGTTACGCTCCGGGGCAAGACGCCCGTCATCGACCCGTCAGTTTTCCTCGCGCCCACGGCATCCGTGATTGGCGACGTCGAACTGGGCCCGGGTGCCAGCGCTTTCTACGGCGTCTGTGTGCGCGGTGACTCCAGCTCAATCCGCGTCGGTGCCGGAACCAATCTGCAGGACAACGTGGTGCTGCACGCGGACCCCGGTTTCCCCACCACAGTCGGCGAACGTGTCAGCGTGGGGCACAGCGCCGTCGTGCACGGCTGCACGGTGGAGGACGACTGCCTGGTGGGCATGAGCGCAACCATCATGAACGGCGCCGTGATCGGCGCGGGATCCCTCGTGGCTGCGGGAGCGCTGGTCCTTGAGAGCACCCAGGTGCCGCCCCGTTCGCTGGTCGCCGGTGTGCCGGCCAAGGTGCGCCGCCCCCTGACCGACGAAGAATTCGCCGGCCTCCAGCGCAACGCGTCCCATTACCTGGAAATGGCAGCCGAGCACCGAGAGGCCCTTTCGCGTCAGTAAAGTGCAGGCCTTATCCGGAGGCGCAGAATTCCAGCGTGCACGGAACAACTCGTTGCGTTCATTTCTTGACCACAAGCGATCCATATAGGACCCTGAACTTTATGTCAGCCGAATCACCCTCAACGTTGAGGGCACTTCCCGCCGCCGGCCGGCGAACAAAACCCGGCTCCCAAAGTGCGCTGAGGGCCCGCAACCAGCTGCGCATCCAGGAGGCACTGCTCGCCGCCGGGCCGCAAACGCAGGCCGAACTCGCGCGCTCCACCGGACTTTCCAGCGCCACCGTCTCCAACATTGTGCGGCAAATGTCCGAAGCCGGGCTGGTCATGACCGAACCGACCACCAGTTCGGGCCGCCGCGCGCTTTCCGTGAGGCTGAACGACACCGGCGCCGTGGCCGCCGGGATCGACATTGGCCGCCGCCACGTGAGGGTAGTGCTGGCCACCCTCGGCTACAGCATCATCGGCGAAGACTCGATCTCCCTCCCGGCCGGACACAGCGCGGATGAGGGCATGGACGCTGCCGCTGAGCTCTTCGAATCCGTGCTCCGTGAAGCGGACGTCGAGAGAGACCGCATCCTGGGCGCCGGCGTCGGGATACCCGGGCCCATAGACCGGCGCAGCGGCACCGTGGTGCGCGGCGCCATCCTGCCCGAATGGGTGGGCATCAACATGCGCGAGGACCTGGCAGCCCGGCTCAAGGTCCCGGTGCACATCGACAACGACGCGAACCTCGGCGCCCTGGCGCAGGTGACCTGGGGGCCCCACGGCGGCTGTGAAAACCTCATCTTCGTCAAGGTAGCTACCGGCATCGGTGCCGGGCTGGTCATCAACGGGTCGCTGTTCTACGGCCATGTGGGCATCACCGGGGAAATCGGCCACGCCACCATCTCCGACCAGGGCCTGATCTGCCGCTGCGGCAACCGCGGCTGCCTGGAAACAGTTGCCTCCACCGCCACCATGATCGAACTGCTCAGCCGCGCTGCGGCAGAACCGGTCACTACCGCGGACATCATTGCGCAGGCCGCAGCAGGGGATCCTGCCACTCTGCGGGTGGTGGACGACGCCGGCATGGCAGTGGGGCGGGCGGTGGCTGGAATTGCCAACGCCCTGAACCCCGAGGTGATTGTGGTGGGAGGCTCCCTTACCGGCTTGGGCGAGGCCTTCCTGAGCCCTATTGAGCGCGGGCTGCTGCGCCACGCAGTGCCGCTGATCGGCGAGACGACCACCGTAACAATGTCTTCACTGGGCGACCGCGCCGAGGCACTGGGGGCGGCCTCATTGGTCCTCGCGCAGGCTGACGCTCTGCTCTGATCTGCGGGTTCGCCGCGGCCCGGCTATTTATTTAGAATCTATGTTTTTTCATGAAGTTTCCGCCTTGTGTTCAAGACTTGACGACAAGTAGGGAATAAGAGTTTACTTCTCTATCGACCCCCTCAACGGGTCTTCAGCAAGACAAAGAAGTCACTACGGGAGGCACTAATGCGAGCAGCAGTTGCAGCTCGGGCAACTGGAGCGCTTAGCGTCCAGGGCCCCTACGGCGGGGTTTGGGCCAATGCCGCATAACCACACCATCCTGGAAATGCGTTCCATCACCAAGGAATTCCCCGGCGTCAAGGCTCTGTCCGACGTTTCTCTCTCGGTAAAGGCCGGTGAGATCCACGCCATTTGCGGCGAAAACGGAGCCGGAAAATCCACCCTCATGAAGGTCCTTTCCGGGGTGTACCCGTACGGAACCTACAGCGGCGAAATCGTCTTCCAGGGTGAGGTTGTCCAGTTCAAGGACATCCGCTCCTCCGAAGCCGCCGGCATTGTGATCATCCACCAGGAACTGGCGCTGATCCCCGAGCTCTCCATCGCGGAGAACATCTTCCTGGGCAACGAGCCGCGCCGGTTCGGTTTCATCGACTGGGACCGCGCCAATCTCGAAGCGTCAGAGCTGATGGCCCGGGTGGGCCTCGAGGAAGACCCCACCACCCCGATCAAGGACATCGGCGTGGGCAAGCAGCAGCTCGTGGAGATTGCCAAGGCCCTGAGCAAGCGGGTGAAGCTGCTCATCTTAGATGAGCCCACCGCAGCACTGAACGAAACCGATTCCCAGCACCTGCTGGACCTGATGGCCGGGCTGCGCTCCAAGGGCATCAGCTGCATCATGATCTCGCACAAGCTGAACGAGATCGAGCAGATCGCCGATTCCATCACCATCATCCGTGACGGCAAGTCCATCGAAACCATCGACGTCGCCGTCGAGGGCGCGAACGAAGACCGCATCATCAAGGGCATGGTGGGCCGCTCGCTTGAGTCCCGTTTCCCGGACCACACCCCCAACATCGGTGAAGTGTTCTTCGAGGTGCGGGACTGGACCGTTGGACACCCGACCGTCCCGGACCGCCTGGTCTGCAAGGGCTCGAACTTCTATGTCCGCCGCGGCGAGATTGTCGGGTTCGCCGGCCTCATGGGCGCCGGACGCACTGAGCTGGCCCGGTCCCTCTTCGGACGTTCCTACGGCAACTACATCAGCGGCACGATCATCAAGGACGGCCGCGAAGTCACGTTCAGGAACGTGCCGCAGGCCATCAGCCACGGCCTGGCCTATGTCACCGAGGACCGCAAGACCCTCGGCCTGAACCTGCTCGACGACATCAAGGCCACCACCGTGGCTTCGAACCTGAAGAAGATCACCAAGGGCCTGGTTGTCGACAAGGACGACGAATACCGCTACGCCGAGGAATACCGCAAAAACCTGCGGACCAAGGCACCCACCGTGGACGAAGGCGTCTCCAAGCTTTCGGGCGGAAACCAGCAGAAGGTTGTCCTGGCGAAGTGGATGTTCACTGACCCGGACCTGCTGATCCTCGACGAGCCAACCCGAGGCATCGACGTCGGTGCCAAATACGAGATTTACGGGATCATCCAGCAGCTGGCCAACCAGGGCAAGGGCGTGATCGTGATCTCCTCGGAGCTTCCCGAGCTCCTTGGTCTCTCCGACCGCATCTACACCATCTTCGAAGGCGCGATCACCGGCGAACTTCCCAAGGCTGACGCCAGCCAGGAAAACCTGATGAGGCTGATGACCTCCGCCGGCAAGCACACCTCCGACCTCGCCACCCAAGGACCCCTCTCATGAAAGCCATGAAACAGCTGCTGAG
>JBELYP010000060.1:0-18739 GCA_040273995.1 Arthrobacter sp. | reverse complement strand
CGGTCATTTCGTGCCCGGTCCCGGGGCTTCGGGCGCGTAAAAAGGCGCACCACGGGCCCGGAATTGCTGATTCCCTCTGCCAAGTGTCCTAGAGTGGAACATGGTTGACTGGCAAGGTTTTCCTTACGGCACGTTTTTTCTTCGGCACGGCACCCGCCTGGCGAGGACCATCTAAAGGGGACTGAATTATGGCTCGCATTGGTGAGAGCACAGATCTGCTTAAGTGCTCTTTCTGCGGAAAGAGCCAGAAGCAGGTGCGCAAGCTGATCGCCGGTCCCGGCGTCTACATCTGCGACGAGTGCATTGAGCTCTGCAACGAGATCATCGAAGAGGAGCTCTCCGAGACCACGGAAGGCGATTCCTTCGAACTGCCCAAGCCGCGGGAAATCTTCGAATCGCTGCAGGAGTACGTCATTGGCCAGGAGCCGGCCAAGCGTTCCCTCGCCGTGGCGGTTTACAACCACTACAAGCGCATCCAGTCCGGCCACGCCAGCCGTTCCACTGCCAACCTCAGCGACGCCGTCGGCACCGAGGACGTAGAGATCGGCAAGTCCAACATCCTGCTGATCGGCCCCACCGGCTGCGGCAAGACGTACCTGGCTCAGACCCTGGCCCGCCGGCTCAACGTCCCGTTCGCCGTGGCTGACGCTACAGCGCTGACTGAGGCGGGGTATGTGGGCGAGGACGTGGAGAACATTCTCCTCAAGCTCATCCAGGCCGCTGACTATGACGTCAAGAAGGCTGAGCAGGGCATTATCTACATCGATGAGATCGACAAGATCTCCCGCAAGAGCGAAAACCCGTCGATCACCCGGGACGTGTCCGGCGAAGGCGTGCAGCAGGCACTGCTCAAGATCCTGGAAGGCACCGTTGCCTCCGTTCCGCCGCAGGGCGGACGGAAGCACCCGCACCAGGAATTCATCCAGATCGACACCACCAACGTGCTGTTCATCGTGGCCGGCGCCTTCGCCGGACTCGAAGAGATCATCGGATCCCGCTCGGGCCGCAAGGGCATCGGCTTTGGTGCGCCGCTGAACGAGACCAGCAAGGACACCGACTCCTACGCGGACGTCATGCCGGAGGACCTGCTGAAGTTTGGACTGATCCCTGAGTTCATCGGCCGCCTGCCGGTCATCACTACGGTCTCCAACCTGGACCGCAAGGCCCTCATCCAGATTCTCACTGAACCCAAGAACGCTCTGGTCAAGCAGTTCCAGAAAATGTTCCAGCTCGACGGCGTCGAACTGGTCTTCGAGCCGGAAGCGCTGGAAGCCATTGCGGACCAGGCCCTCGGCCGGGGAACCGGCGCACGCGGCCTGCGCGCCATCCTGGAGGAAGTGCTCCTGCCGGTCATGTTCGACCTGCCCAGCCGCGAGGACATCGCCCGCGTGGTCATCACCCGCGAAGCCGTCACCGAGAAGGCCGAGCCCACCCTGATTTCCCACGACGTGATTGTCAAGCGGCGGAATAAGTCAGCCTGACTGCGCGCTTGCGCAAGTATCCCGTCCGCTCGAATTCCTAACGAGGAGTAACCCTGTGCCTGAGAACACCGCTGTTGCCGATTTCTGGTTCGATCCCACCTGCCCGTTTGCCTGGGTGACCTCGCGCTGGATGGGGGAAGTGGAGCAGGTTCGCGACGTCCGCACGGAATGGCATGTCATGTCCCTGTCCGTCCTGAACGAAGGACGGGACCTTCCCGAGGACTACCGTGCCCGGATCGACAAGGCCTGGGGCCCGGTCCGCGTCATCATCGCCGCCGCCGAGCTGCACGGGCCTGAGAACATCAAGAAGCTCTATGACGCGATGGGCAACCGGATCCATGTGCAGGGCATGAAGGACTACGACGCCGTGATCGCCGAGTCCCTCGCCGAAGTTGGCCTGCCGGCGGACCTGGCCGACGTCGCGGCCACGGACAAGTTCGACACCCAGCTCCGTGCCTCCCACCAGGAAGCAATCGACAAGGTGGGCGACGACGTCGGAACCCCCGTGGTGGCGTTCAACGGCACCGCTTTCTTCGGCCCAGTGCTGACCCGCATTCCGCGCGGCGAGGAAGCCGGAAGGATGTTCGACGGCGCCCTGGCCCTGGCCTCGAACCCGTACTTTTTCGAGATCAAGCGCAGCCGCACCGAGAACCCGCAGTTCGACTAAAAGCAGAACTAAAAAGTGCCCGGCCGGATCCTTGGATTCTGGGGGTCGTTGCAACACCTGGTGGCTAGGTGGTCAATAGTAAGTCACGCATTCGCTCGGCTGGGGTTTCCCAGCCGAGCGTTTTGCGTGGACGCCCGTTGAGTTGCTGGGCGACGTGTTCCAAATCCTCAACGCTGTGGACTGAGAGATCAGTGCCCTTGGGGAAGTACTGGCGCAGCAACCCGTTGGTGTTCTCGTTGGATCCGCGCTGCCAGGGGCTGGCCGGATCACAGAAGTAAACGTCCATGTCCGTGGCCACGCTGAAAGCCTTATGCGAGGCCATTTCCGCGCCCTGATCCCAGGTGAGGGATCCGCGCAGGTGTCCCGGCAGGGTGACCATGGTCTTGATGAGCCCGTCACGCACGGTCTCCGCGGTGTGGTCCCCGTCGAGGTGGACAAGCATGACGTACCGGGTGGTGCGTTCGACGAGGGTGGCGATCGCGGTCTGGTTCAGGGCTCCGGTGATCAGGTCGCCCTCCCAGTGCCCCGGCACTGCACGGTCTTCGACTTCGGACGGACGCTCGGAAATGTTGATCATCGGATCCCGGAACCGGTGAGTCCGTTTCTGCGGGTCGGTGCGTGCCTTCCGGCGGGTCCGCCCGGAACGCAGCGCGGTCTGGACCTCGCGTTTCAGGCCGCCGCGGGCTTGGAAGTAAAGGCTTTGGTAAATCGTTTCGGGGGCCACGCGCATCTCCGGGCGGTCGGGGAACTCGGTGAGTAACCGGTTGCTGATTTGTTCCGGTGACCAGCATACGAGCAGTCCCTTTTGCACGTAGTCGCGCAGGTCACCGGCAATGGCGAGTTTGCTGGGTTTGGGCCGTGGCCGGCGGGACGCGGCGGTGCGGTGCGCAGCATAGGGCTGGTAACCGGCCGGCCCTGTATTGCGGGCGAGCTCGCGGCTGATGGTCGAGGCAGGCCGCCCCAAGGCCCGGGCGATCGAGCGCAGCGAGTTTCCCTCCCGGTGCAGGTCCCGGATCTGCTCGCGTTCGGGCAGCGAGAGGTAACGGGTGCTGATCGGTTTCTGCAGCTGGGGCAAACCCGGGAAGAGGCCGGTGTCCGCTGGGGCGGCAGGGGCGATGAAAGTCGTCACTCCCTGTTTGTAGTCGACGACCCTCCCATCCGGGTAATAGCGCTTGTTATTGGATCTGCGCACTCCAAGCTCCCAGTCACGTCCTGTTCTGGGATTGATGCCAACAGCCCGCGCGGCCTCGCGTTGTGTTTGCCCGGCGCGGCGAAGCGCCAGGAACTCCGCGCGTCTGTCACCGGTGCGTTCCGTGCGTTTGAGCCCGGCTTTGTAGGCCCATTGAAAACAGGTGCCCACGGGAAATCCGATGGCCCTGGCGGCGCCTGAGACAGTGCCAAGCCGGTCCAGTTCAGCGAAGAACGCATCCTTCTGGGACTGTGTGTACTTGGTTTTGATGGTTCCGCGTGGTGAGGCAGTGTTCACCGGGACGGTGCCTGGCCGGGACTGGCGCGCCCAGACATAGCATTTGCTGAGGTTGAATCCGGTCTCGGCGGACGCGGCCGAGACCTTGCCGGTGCGATCAAGCACCTCAAGGAACCGGGCCCGGTCAGCCTCTGAGTAACGGCGGCACGGAGACAGTGCCCCAGCGGGGACAGATTTCTTCGTTAAAGACGACACGGTCGTTGCAACTCCCAAAAGTCTGGGTGTTGCAACGACCGCTAGAACCCGCCCGAGGAGGCGGGGCCCGCTTCGTTAACCGGCCGCTGGTCCGGCATTTCCGGCCGCCCTGCCTCCGCCTTCCCACCGCCGGAGCAGGATGGCCAGCAGCACCGCCACAGCGAACCCGACGGCGGTGAAGGCGACCCGTTCGACGGTCAGCTCGAAGCCGCGTCCAATGTCTCCCAGCGACGCGAAGATCAGCAGCATTGGCATAGCGGCCGCAGCGCCATCAGAACGGTCACGGCTATCCAGTAGCCGTGCGGAATTTCGGCGGATAGGCTCCATCACGATAACCGGGGCCAGGGACAGGAGCCCGGCGGAGCGCTGATTCGACACTGCGGACAGGATGGCGGACACGAAGATCAGCACCGCGATGGCCCAAGGCGTTGAACCGGCCAATGATGCCAGGGCGCCGAGTGCGGCCCCCAGTAGCACCAGCAGCGCTGACTGGCCGGGGCCGCTCACGGTGGTGACGGCCATGCCAAGCCCCACTGCCAGCCCAAATCCCATGCTGGCCGAGGCGCCCCAGACGACGCTCACGATCCCGGACGGAATCAGGATGTCCACGAGCAGCTTGAGCGCAGCGGGCAGGGTTCCAGGTTGTGGAGGGGTGAAAATCGCCATGTGTCCCGACCTTTATCCACCGACCGCCTCAAGAGCCCGGCCGCTGACGGATCCGGCAGGGAGGAAACCCGCACGCATCGGGCGGGGATGCCTCGCTTTCCTATTCCGCCGGCACTATTCTCAGGGACACGATCCGCTCCGGAACGTGCCCGCGTTGGACGCACCTGCAGGAACAGCAGTCTAACCGCCGCCCGGGCCGCCGGCCCGTCGAAGGGACTCTGGATGCCGCCAACAATCGAGACCCGCAGCCTGACCAAGCGCTACCGCCAAACCACGGCACTCGTGTCTTTGGATCTGGCGGTGGAACCGGGAACCGTCTTTGGGCTGATTGGCCCCAACGGTTCAGGTAAGACCACGACCTTGCGGCTGCTGGTGGATATCATCAGACCCACGTCCGGCACAGCACTTGTTCTGGGGGTTCCCCCTCGTGCCGGGGGCGCTGCCCTGCGCCGCCGGATCGGTTACCTGCCGGGCGACTTCCGGATCAGCGGGCGGGTGCGGGGCCGGACCCTGCTGGAGCACTTCGCGCAGATCAGCTCCCCGGTTTCCGCAGCCCGTGTTGACGAGCTCGCTCAGCGGCTGGGCCTGGATCTGGCCCGGCCCGTGCGGTCCCTGTCCAAAGGGAACCGGCAAAAGCTCGGACTGGTGCAGGCCTTCATGCATGACCCGGAACTGCTGATCCTGGATGAACCCACCAGCGGCCTGGACCCGCTGGTGCAGCGGGAGTTCCTGGAACTGGTGGGCGAGGCCAGGGCCGCGGGGCGCACTGTGCTGCTCAGCTCCCACGTCCTGAGCGAAATCCAGCAGAGCGCCGACCAGGTTGCCGTCCTATCCCGCGGGACGGTCGTGGCGCAGGGAGACGTAGCCTCGCTGCGTCTGAACCGTCTCCGCCACGTCCGCGCGTCCCTTGCCGTTCAACCCACGGACGCTGTGCTGGAGGATGACCTGGCCGCGGCCGGGCTTCAGGGAACCGTGAGCCGGCAGGACGGGACCGCCCACATTCGGGGCACGGTGGAAGGCGGGATGGACGCCGTCGTCAAAGTTCTGGCGCGGCACCGGTCCTGGACCTTGCGGTGGAGGAACCCGATCTGGAGGAATCCGTGCTGCAGCTCTACGGCGAGCCGGCAGCTGCAGACTCCGGTGAGCGATCGGAACCGGGATGAGCACGCAGCCGGCTCCGCAACGGGTCCTGCTGCCCGTGTTCCGCCGTGCAGTGGTGGATTCCTGGCGCTCCACGCTCGTCTGGACACTCGCGATGGCTGCGGTGCTGCTGCTCTATCTTCCGCTTTACCCGTCCATGAACGGGGCGGACATGCGGAATCTGATCAGCTCCCTGCCCTCCGAACTGGTGAACGCCCTCGGCTACGAGGACATTCTTTCCGGTCCGGGCTACGTCCAGGCCACATTCTTCGGCCTCCTGGGCTTTGTACTTATCACTGCTGCCGCGGTGTCCTGGGGAAGCTCGGCGATTGCCGGGGCCGAAGAGTCCGGCCGATTGGAGCTCGTCCTCTCGCACGGGGTGGGCCGGGTTCAATACGCACTGGAGACAGCGCTCGGGATGCTGGTGCGGCTTCTCTGGTTCGGTTTGCTCACGGCGGCGCTGGTCCTGGCACTGAGCTCGCCCGCGGAACTTAAACTGGAGGCGGCCAACGTTGCGGCGGCGGAGTGCGCCTGGCTCGGGTTGGGTTACCTGAGCGGGAGCATTGCGCTGGCGCTGGGCGCCCTCACCGGTCGCCGGACTGCGGCGCTCGGCACGGCATCAGGTGTGGCGGCTGCGGGCTACGTGATGAACGCTCTGGCGAACCAGAATGCGGACCTTGACTGGCTGCGTAACTTCTCCCCCTATTCCTGGGCCTACCGGAACGATCCGCTGGCCGAAGGCTTCGACCTTGCCGGCCTGGGGCTGCCCGCCGCTGCCTGCGTTCTCTGCACGGCACTGGCAGCATGGGCATTGAACCGCCGGGACATCCTGGGCTAGCCACTTCATCGAGATGTCAGAAACTGCCCGTATGAGCGGGGCAGTTTCTGCCATCCCGGTGAGCGAAACCGAGGGGAGGGAGTGCTACGGCTGCGCGGACGCCGCTGCTTTCGCAGCTGCGGGCAGCGCTGCCAGGATGCGGTCCATCGCGGCGTCGTCGTGCGCACCGGAGAGGAACCAGGCTTCGAAGACCGACGGCGGCAGGTAGATCCCGGAGTCCAGCATCGAGTGGAAGAACGGCTTGAACCGGAACGCTTCCTGGGCCAGCGCATCCGCGTAGTCATGCACGCCGTGCTCCGCCGTGCCGAAGGCGATGCTGAACAGATTGCCGGCGCGCTGGACGCTGTGGTTCACGCCTTCGGCCGAGAGTGCCTCGGAGACAGCTGCGGACAGCTGCGCCGAGCGGGCGTCAATGTTGGCGTAGACCTCGGGTGTTGCCGCGGTCAGCGTGGCCACGCCGGCTGCCATGGCGATCGGGTTTCCGGACAGGGTGCCGGCCTGGTAGACCGGGCCCAGCGGCGCAAGGTATTCCATGACGTCCGCGCGGCCGCCGAGGGCTGCTACGGGCATGCCGCCGCCAATAACCTTGCCGAAGGTGTAAAGGTCCGGCGCCCAGCCTTCCTGCTCTCCGGTCAGTCCCCAGAAACCGGCCGCTGAAGTACGGAAACCGGTGAGGACTTCATCGAGGATCAGCAGTGCGCCGTGGGAGGTGGTGATGCGGGACAGGGCGGCGTTGAAGCCCTCGCCCGGGGTGACCACACCCATGTTGGCCGGAGCTGCTTCCGTGATCACGGCGGCAATGTCCGCACCGTGCGCGGCGAAGGCCGCTTCCACGGCAGCGACGTCGTTGTACGGCAGCACCAGGGTTTCCGCTGCGGTGGCTGCGGTGACGCCGGCGGAACCGGGCAGGGCCAGGGTGGCGACGCCGGAACCGGCGGAGGCGAGCAGGCCGTCCAGGTGTCCGTGGTAGCAGCCGGCGAACTTGATGACCAGGTTGCGGCCGGTGAAACCGCGGGCCAGGCGCACCGCCGTCATGGTGGCTTCGGTGCCGGTGGAGACCATGCGCAGCCGCTCGACGGGCTTTACGCGGTCCATCACCAGGGCTGCCAGTTCGGCCTCGGCCGGGGTGGAGGCGCCGAAGGAGAGTCCGCGGTCCACGGCGGCGTGCACTGCTGCCAGGACGTCCGGGTGGGAGTGGCCCACCAGGGCGGGGCCCCAGGAGCAGACCAGGTCCACGTATTCGCGGCCCTCGGAGTCGGTGACGTACGGGCCCTTGGCAGAGACCAGGAAGCGGGGTGTGCCGCCCACGGAGCCGAAGGCCCGCACGGGTGAGTTCACGCCGCCGGGCATCAGGGCACGGGCGCGGTCGAAGAGCTCTTCGGAGGAGACAGTCTGGGTCATTACTTGCTTTCCTTCAGCCAGGCGGCCAGCTCGGCGGCCCAGTACGTGAGAATGATGTTGGCACCGGCACGCTTGATGCCGAGCACGGATTCTTCAATGGCGCGGCGGCGGTCAATCCAGCCGTTCGCAGCCGCAGCTTCGATCATCGCGTATTCACCGGAGATCTGGTAAGCCGCTACGGGAACCGGGGACATCGCGGCTACGTCCGCAAGGATGTCCAGATAGCTCATGGCGGGCTTGACCATGACCATGTCCGCACCCTCTTCGAGGTCCAGCTCCACTTCCAGCAGCGCTTCGCGCCGGTTGGCTGCGTCCATCTGGTAGGTCCGGCGGTCGCCCTTGAGCTGCGAGTCCACCGCTTCGCGGAAGGGCCCGTAGAAAGCGGACGCGTACTTAGCCGCGTACGCAATCACAGACACGTCCTGGAACCCTGCTTCGTCCAGGGCCTGGCGGATCACAGCCACCTGGCCGTCCATCATGCCGGACGGGCCCAGCACATGGGCTCCGGCACGGGCCTGCTCCACGGCCATCCGGCCGTAGATCTCGAGGGTGGTGTCATTGTCCACGACACCGTTCGCATCCAGCACGCCGCAGTGGCCGTGGTCGGTGAACTCATCCAGGCAGACGTCGCTCATGATCACCAGGTCATTGCCCACTTCGGCGCGGACGTCCGCAATGGCCCGGTTCAGTACGCCGTCCGGGTCCGTTCCGGCGCTGCCTGCGGCGTCGCGCTCCGCCGGAATGCCGAAGAGCATGATGCCGCCGACGCCGAGCTCCGCGGCTTCGGCAGCGGCGCGCTTCAGGGTTTCGGTGGTGTGCTGCACGACGCCGGGCATCGAAGTGATGGGGTTCGGCTCGGACAGGCCTTCGCGGATGAAGGCGGGAAGTACGAGTTCTGCCGGGTCCAGACGGTATTCGGCGGTCATCCGGCGCATGGCCGGTGTGGTCCGCAGCCGGCGGGGGCGGTGCTGGGGGAAGCTCATTGCTGTTCTCTGCCTTCCGGGTCAGGGTGTGAAAAAACTGGGGAGTCCATTGCCGCCTGGACTGCGTCGGCGACGCCGCCCGGGGTGGGGTGGCGTGCCGTGGCGGCCGCAGGATGGCCCAGGTCCTGCAGCGCTGCTGCCGTGGGGTCTCCGATGGCAACCAGCAGCACACGCCCGGGCTGGAGCACGCCGCGGACAAACCGCTTGGCGGTGCTCGGTGAGGTGACGACGACGGCGTGGGCGCCGGTTTCCGGGCCGGCTGCCCTGGCCGCGGCCCAGATCCGGTACTCCGAGGAGGTCAGCAGTTCCTCTTCCGGGGCGCTTTCCCGGAGGATGATCTGCCGGTCCGCGGGTGCCGGGTAGTCGACGGTTTCGTAGGCGGGGACTGCAAGGACGTCCCAGCCGGCGTTCTGGAGGGCGGTGCGCAGGAACGGATTGGCAATATCTGCCTGCGCCAGGAAGATCCGGTTCCGTCCCGGCCCGGGCGAGGGCCACAGGGCGGCGAGCCCGCGTGCCGACTGGTCCTGTGAGGGAAGCAGGTCCGGGGTGATTCCGGCCGCTTCCAGCGTACGGCTGGTACCGGTTCCGACGGCGGCGACCCGGGTGCCGCTGCAGAGCTCGGCGAGAGACGCGCCAAGGGCCCCGGCAGCCGTTCCGAGTGCCTGCACGGTGGTGGCGGAGGTGAGGATGATCCAGTCGAAATCCCCCTGCCCGAGCCCCTGCAGCCCTGCGGTCACCGGTCCGGTGTCCGCAGGGCGCTGGAAATCGATCAGGGGCAGCATCCGCACCCGCGCACCGCGGGAGCGCAGCTCGGCTGCCATGGGGCCGGCGCGGTCCGGCGTACGCAGCAGCACCACGTCCGTCCCGGCCAGGGTCCCCGCGGAGCGGGTTTCCGGCCCGGGAACGGAGGGTGTGCGGCGTTCTCCGGTCATCCGTTCGGTCCCGGGCTGCCTAGGACGCCAGGTCAGTGAGGTCTGCTGCGCCTGCGGCCAGGAGCTCTTCGGCCATGCGGATGCCGAGCGCGCGGGCGCCGTCTTCATCAGCCTGCGAGGTGGAGGAGTACCGGCGCAGCACCTGGGTGCCGTCGTCGCTGCAGACAACGGCTTCGAGGGCCAGGCCCTGGTCCGTGACGCGGGCCAGGGCACCGATTGGCGCGGTACAGCCTGCTTCAAGACGCTGCAGCAGGGCCCGTTCAGCGGTGACTGCCATCCGGCTGGCGGCGTCGTCGTAAGCGGCCAAAGCCCGGCTCAGCGGGCCTTCGGCGGCGTCCGGGGTGCGGCATTCAACGGCCAGTGCGCCCTGTCCCGGCGCCGGCAGCATGACGGAGGGGTCCAGGAACTCGGAGACCTTGTCCAGCCGGCCCAGGCGGCTGAGGCCGGCGGCTGCCAGCACGACGGCGTCGAGGTCACCCGGCGCGCCTTCCACCAGCCCTGCCACGCGGCCCAGGCGGGTGTCCACGTTGCCGCGGATGTCCACGATTTCCAGGTCCGGACGGGCTGCCCGCAGCTGGGCGGCGCGGCGCGGCGACCCGGTGCCCACCTTGGCCCCCGGAGGAAGCTGCGCGAGCGTCAGGGAGTCCCGCGCACACAGCGCGTCACGTACATCCACGCGGGCCGGCACTGCACCGATGGTCAGCCCGTCGGCTTCGGCCGTGGGCAGGTCCTTGAGCGAGTGCACGGCAACGTCGCAGTCCCCGGCGAGCAGGGATTCCCGCAGCGCTGCCACGAAAACACCCGTGCCGCCAATCTGCGAAAGGGCCGCACGGTTCACGTCGCCTTCGGTCCGCACCCGGACCAGGTCCACGTCGAAACCGCCCAGCTCGGCCAGCGCGTTGGCCACGGTGGTGGTCTGGGTAACGGCGAGGGCGGAGCCGCGGGTACCGATCAGCACCGGCGAATGCGCCACTACTGCCTTCCCACCGTCGAGTCGGCGCCGGCGATCGTCGGCTTCTCGCCGCGCAGGTTGGCGCAGCAGCCGGGACGGCAGACGTCGTACCACGGGCCGAGGTTAGTCAGCGCAGGGCGGTCGGCAATGTTGTTCTCAACCGTGCGTTCGCAGATCAGGTCCACGATGCCGGCAACGAACTTCTCATGGATACCGGGGGTCGGGGTCCGGTGCGCCGCCAGGCCCAGCTCGGAGCAGGTCTCCATGGCCTCGGTGTCCAGGTCCCAGATGACTTCCATGTGGTCGCTGACAAAGCCCAGCGGCACAATGACAACGCCGTCGACGCCCTTGGCGGGCAGTTCGGCGATGGCATCGTTGATGTCCGGTTCGAGCCACGGCGTATGCGGCGAGCCGGAGCGTGACTGGTAGACCAGCTGCCAGTCCAGGCCGGCTGCTTCCGGAATGCGGTCCATGATGGCCCGGGAGTTGGCCAGGTGCTGGGCAACGTAGGCGCTGCCTTCTTCGAATTCGACGTCGCGGGGCCCGGCCGCTTCGGCGTCGGCCGTGGGAATGGAGTGCGTGGAGAACAGGATCTCGATCTTCCCGTTTTCCTTGCCGGCAGCAGCGAGCTGCCCGCGGACCTTGGCCAGCGAGTCCCGTACGCCTTCAACAAAGGGCTCCACGAACCCGGGGTGGTCGAAGTACTGGCGGACCTTGTCTACCTGCAGAGTCTTGTCCAGTCCGGTCTCGACCAGGTTGATGCCCAGGTCTTCGCGGTACTGGCGGCAGGAGGAATAGCAGGAGTACACGCTGGTGGTGACCATCAGCAGCCGGCGGTAACCGGCGTCGTGGGCTTCCTGGAGCACATCCTTGATGTACGGAGCCCAGTTGCGGTTGCCCCAGAGGACCGGCAGTGCAATGCCGCGGCGTTCGAGTTCGGCTTCGAGGGCTGCCTTCAGCGCGCGGTTCTGCTCGTTGATGGGGCTGATGCCGCCGTTGGCCCGGTAGTGGGTGGCTACTTCCTCGAGCCGCTCATCGGGGATACCGCGGCCGCGGGTGACGTTGCGCAGGAAAGGAATGACGTCTTCCTGGCCTTCGGGTCCGCCGAAGGAAGCGAGCAGGATGGCGTCGTATTCGGCCGGAGCCATCACGCCGTCCTCGCTGACGCCTTCCATGGGATCAAATGCGGGGGTGGAAACAGAAGTCATCGAAGCACCTCGGAAACTTCGGCGGCGGGGATCCGCCGGCCAGTGTAGAAGGGAATTTCCTCACGCACGTGGTTGCGTGCTTCGGTGGAGCGCAGGTGGCGCATCATGTCCACCAGGTCCACCAGGTTCGGGGCTTCCAGCCCCAGGATCCATTCCCAGTCGTTCAGTGCGAAGGAAGCGACAGTGTTGGCCAGCACCTGCGGGAACTCCCGGCCCAGCATGCCGTGGTCGCGCAGCATCTTGCCGCGTTCCTCGGCGGGCAGCAGGTACCACTCGTAGGAGCGGACGAACGGGTACACGCAGATCCAGGCCTCGGGATCGATGCCCCGGGCGAAGGACGGCCAGTGGTTCTTGGAGAACTCGGCGTCGCGGTGGACGCCCATGGCCGACCAGGCGATCTCCGTGCCTGCGAACAGCTCGGAGCGGCGGATCTTCCGCAGCGCTGCCTGCAGTGCCTCGGCCTGGCCGCCGTGCAGCCAGACCATGATGTCAGCCTCGGCACGCATGCCCGAGACGTCGTAGATTCCGCGGAGGGTGACGTTCTCGGCAGCAAAGCTGCCCACCAGTTCCTCGAAGGCGCCCAGGGCGCCGTCGCTGGTTTCACGGGGAAGGTCGGACCGCTTGAAAACGGTCCACAGTGTGAAGAACTGTTCTTGTGTTTCGGCTTCGGCTGGTGCGTTCTGACCCATGGACTCACTCATGACTTATAGTCTGCCGGTTCCGGCAGGCTTAGGCGAATACGGAACTTCTACAAAGCGTAGAACTGATTTTATTGTTTCACGGCTTCGGCGAGGTGTGCGGTCCGGTACCGCGTATCGGCGGTCACAGCTGCCAGGCCCGTTCCTGCGAGCCAGGCGCCCACGACTTCCAGGCCGTGGACTTCCGCGACGGCAGCGCGCACCGAAGCAACCCGGTCCGCGTGCCCTACTGTGGCTGAGGGCAGCGCGCCAACCCAGCGCACGACGTCCCAGCCGATCACGTCTGCTTCTCCCAGCGGCACCTGCAGCAGCGCTGACGCATCAGCCAGGGCAGCTGCAAAAAGTTCACCGTCCGGGCGCAGCGCGGTGGTGTCTGCTTCCTGCCCCGGTCCAAGTCCGCGTCCGTAGGACAGGCGCAGCACGTGCGTGCCGGGACCTGTCGACTCGGCCAGCCACCGCCACTTCGCGGTGGCATGTGTCAGCGCCTTGGCCTGGACCGCCTCAGCATCCCGGGCAACCAGCACGCCGGTCCCCCGCGGTGCCGCGTCGAGTTCCGGCTTGTCCACCACCAGGGTGACCAGCGCAACGCCGGGGCCCGGGCCGGGCCGGAACGCTGCGAGTTCAGGGACTGCCGGGGACAGGAGGTCCACCGCCGCCGGTCCGTCGGCAGCGACAACCAGCGCCTCGGCGTCGTGCACACCGGAGTCCGTGTGGATCCGGAATCCGGCTCCGGCACGTTCGACGGCGGTGGCCGGGGTGTCCGCCAGCAGGCGGGTGCCGCGGACTGCCAGGTCATCCGCGAGGGCTTTGGCGAGGGTGCCCATTCCACCCTTCAGGGAAGCAACGGTGGACCCTGCCGGGGCGGCACGCCGCATGGCACCCACGGCCGCACCGAGCGAGCCGTGTTCCGCCATGGCCCTGCGCAGACCGGGGGCTACCGAATCGGCGTCGAGCACGTCCGGATCCGCGGAGTAGACGCCGCCCACCACGGGGGTGACCAGACGCTTGAGCACCGCTTCGCCCATCCGGGAACGCACTACTTCGCCCAGGCTGACCTTGTCCCGGCGAAGCAGCGGCGCCACCGGGAGCACGCGGTCCAGGGCAGCACGGGCGACGCCGGTGCGGCCGATGGCGCGCGTAATCTCCTCCGCCCGCGGATCGGCGGGGATTCCCAGCAGCCCGGTCTGGGGCATGCGCTGGGCGGCCTGTGCCAGGTCCGCTCCCCCAAGCTGCAGCCAGGCGCCGTCGGGATTGGGCTGCACTATGTTGTCCTGCAGGCCAAGCTCTTCCAGCAGCTTCGGTACCGCCGGCGAACGGGTCGCGTAGGACTCGGCACCGCTGTCCAGGTCCAGCCCGGCCACGCGGTGCGTGCCGACGCAGCCGCCGAAGCTCCCGGAAGCTTCCAGGACGGTGACAACGAATCCTTCGCCGGCCAGGTCACGGGCCGCGATGAGACCGGACATGCCGCCGCCAACCACCACGGCCGGGGGCCCGGAGACGGGCAGGGCCTTACAGCCGGCAGTCTGGGGCTTGCGGGATCCCGGCATGGCTACGGCTCCACTGAGTGGATGAGTTCCACCACCCTGGTCAGGACTTCAGGATTGGTTTCCGGCGGTACGCCGTGGCCGAGGTTCACCACGTGGCCCGGCGCGCCGGCGCCGGCTGCCAGGACCTGGCGGACGTGCGCTTCGAGCACCGGCCAGGGCGCCTCGAGCAGCGCCGGGTCGATGTTGCCCTGCAGCGATACGCTGCCGCCGAGCCTGCGGTTGGCTTCATCCAGCGGGAGCCGGTAGTCAACGCCTACGACGTCGACTCCCACGTCCCGCATGGCAACCAGCAGTTCGGAGGTGCCGGTGCCGAAGTGGATCAGCGGAGCGCCCAGCCCCCGGACGTGGTCCAGTGCGCGGGCGGAGGCCGGCGCCACCTTGGCGGTATAGTCCGCCAGGCCAAGCGAGCCGGCCCAGGAGTCGAAAAGCTGGCCGGCGCTGGCGCCGGCTTCGAGCTGTGCACGCAGGAACTTGCCGGAGGCGTCAGCGGCCCAGTCCGTCAGCGCCTGCCAGGTTTCGGGATCTGCGTGCATCATGGTCCGCGGGCCCAGATGGTCACGCGAGGGCTTGCCTTCCACCATGTAGGCAGCAAGCGTGAACGGCGCGCCGGCAAAGCCGATCAGCGGCGTGGTTCCCAGCTGCGCAACCGTCAGGGCAACTGCTTCGCGGATCGGTTCAAGGGCTTCGTCCGTCAGCTCGGGCAGCGCTGCGACGTCGGCCGCGGTGCGCACCGGAGAGCCCAGGACCGGGCCTACGCCGGGGACAATGTCCACGTCGACGCCGGCCAGTTTCAGCGGGATCACGATGTCGGAGAAGAAGATGCCTGCATCTACGTCGTGCCGGCGCACCGGCTGCAGCGTGATCTCTGAGGCGAGTTCAGGCAGCAGGCAGGACTCGAGCATGCCGATGCCTTCCCGGACCTTGCGGTACTCCGGCAGCGACCGGCCTGCCTGGCGCATGAACCAAACGGGACGCCGGGACGGGGTCTTGCCGCGGTAGGCGGCAATAAGCGGTGAATCGGCCGTGCGGCCATCCATGAGCGGATGAGAGGCGCTGAGAGTCATATTTAGATTCTCTCCAAAATCCGCGCCAAAGGTTAAACGGGCTTCTCACCTGGCCGGCTGCGGGTGTGCCCGGCTCAGGCCGGCACCACCCGCAGCCGCTGCAGCTACCCGGACTGCACGCTGCTTTCAAGGCTGTCCGGCAGCGGAGCACCAGTCATCTGCGCCACTGCCCGGAAGGCGAAGACCATAGCCGAGCCGAGCGGAATGCCGGGACCGGGATAGGCCCGGCCAGAGAAGGAGGCACTGGTGTTTCCCACCGCGTAGAGCCCCGGCAGGGGGTCCCCGTCCGAGGTCAGGACGCGGGCGTCATTGTCTGTGCGCACCCCGCCCTTGGTGCCCAGGTCGCTGAGCACAACGCGTGCGGCGAAGTAGGGCGGTTCCGCCAGCGGAACGAGGGCTGGATTCGGTCCGGCTCCGGGAACGGCGAAGAACAGGTCGTAGGGGTCCTCGCCGCGGTGGAAATCTTCGTCCACCCCGGTTTGGGCGAATCCGTTGAAGCGGGTCACAGTGGCTGTCAGGGCCTGCGGATCAAGGTCCGTTCGTTCGGCCAGTTCTTCGAGGCTGTCCGCTTGGACCCAGGTGCCGGCAGCCAGGTGTTCGGCAGGCGCTGTGTTGTCCGGCCGCATGATCGCCGGGAGCTCCCCGCCGAACCGCGAATCGAAAATGATCCAGGACGGAATCCTGGCTGCGGGCTCTGCGGCCATGATCCGTCCCATCCGGTCATAGGGAAGGGATTCATTGGCGAACCGCTTTCCGGCGGCGTCCACCATGATTCCGCCGCGGAAACCGAGGGTGAAGGCCGTACCGCCGGCGGGCTGGAGAGTTCCGGGACACCACCATGCCTCGTCCATCAACTCCACTGCCGCCCCGGCCTCCACTGCCGCACGGATCGCCGTTCCGGTGTTCGCCCCGCGCGGAGCCATGGACCATTGCGCCGCCCCGGGAGTGCCCGACTCGCGGCGCATCTGCTCATTCGCTTCGAATCCCCCGGCACCGAGCAGCACCCCGGAAGACGCGCCCAGACGCAGCGGGCCATCCGCAGATTCAGCTTCAATGCCCGTCACCCTCCCGCCCTCGGTAATCACCCCGGTCATGGCAGTGCCGGTGAAAATGGTGGCGTTCCCGGTCCGGTGCATGGCCAGCAGGAGGCGGCCAATCAGTGCCTGTCCCGCGGTCAGGGGGCCCTCGGGATGCGCCTGTCCGTACCGGTCCGCCTCAACCCGGGGACGAACCAGTGCGGCCAAATCCCCGATCTCCTCCCTGGGCAGGTCAACCGGCATCATGGACCGCCCAACCGCCTGGCGTCCCGGGCCGGGGAAATAATCCGGAAACGCCGTCCAGTAGAACTCGATGGCGGGATCGGATTCCAGGAACTCCACCAGTTCACCTGCAGCCGCCAGGAATGCCTCCCGCCGGGAGGACTGTTCCCCGCCCAGAATCGATTCCAGATACGTCCGCGCCTCAGCGACGGAATCGGTAACGCCCGCACGTTCCTGCACCCGGGTGCCGGGCAGCCAGCATGAAGCACCCGCGTAGGCGGAAGCCCCGCCCAGCAGCTCCGTTTTCTCCACCACGGCCGTTTTCAGCCCACGCGCCGCGGCAGCATACGCCCCGGCCATGGCTCCGGCCCCCGAACCCACCACAACGACGTCGTAGTGGCTGTCCCATACCTGTGAGTTCAAGATTCTCCCCTGACTGAGATGAGCCGGCACGTTGGCCAACGGCCGGTTTTTGAGATGTCCACCCTGCTGTCCAGCGCGCCGGGTTGCCCCACCCAACCAGCGGCGGGGACCTCGGCCAAGGCCCTGTCCCGGCTATCGGGACTGGCTCGGCGGGCACCGGCACCGCTGGCTAGATTTCAGGCGGTAGAGCACGGTCCGGATGTATCTGAAAGGACAGAACAAATGGGAATTGTTGAGCCGGAGCAGGAAGAAATCAGGCAGATTGAAAACAACGGACTGCCGGCCCGGTTTGCCCGGGGATGGCATTGCCTGGGTCTTTCGGAAAAGTACAAGGACGGCAAGCCGCATACGGTGAAGGCATTCGGCCAGAAACTGGTCGTGTTTACCGGCTCTGACGGCATCATCAACGTCCTGGACGCATACTGCCGCCACATGGGAGCCGATCTTTCCACCGGCACCGTCAAGGGCAACGAAATCGCCTGCCCGTTCCATGACTGGCGCTGGGGCGGAGACGGACGCTGCAAGGACATCCCCTACTCCCGCCGCGTTCCCCTGCGGGCCCGGACCAGCACCTGGCCGACCCTGGACCAGGACGGCCTGCTGTTTGTCTGGAACGATCCCGAAGGCAACCCGCCGCCCGAGAACCAGATGATTCCGCGGATCAAGGGCGCCATGTCCGATACCTGGACCAAGTGGTTCTGGAACGAAATCGTGGTGGATACCAGCACGCGCGAAGTAGTGGACAACGTCGTCGACATGGCGCACTTCTTCTACGTCCACGGCAACTTCCCCACCTACTTCAAGAACGTTTTTGAGGGCCATGTGGCCACGCAGTACTTTGACGGCGATATCCGTGAGGACATGGCCCCGGAATCCTCTGATCCTTCAGCGCCGAAGATGATGAAGACGATTTCCGTGGCCTCCTACTTCGGCCCGTCCTTCATGATCGACGAGCTCACGTACGTGTACGACCAGTTCGAAATGGACACCATCTTCATCAACGCGCACTACCCGATTGATGAAAACAAGCTGGTGCTGATGTCCGGCATCATCGTGGAAAAGAGCCCCGACCTGCCGGCCGACGCAGAGATCATCGCCTCCGAGCAGGCCACCTGGGTGCTGCGGGGCTTTGCCCAGGACGTCGAAATCTGGAAGAGCAAGACCCGGATCGACAACCCGCTGCTCTGTGAGGAGGACGGCCCGGTCTACCAGCTCCGGCGCTGGTACGAGCAGTTCTTCGTGGACGTGGCAGATGTAAAGCCTGAGATGACCGACCGGTTCGAATACGAACTGGATACCACCCGGCCGATGGAAAGCTGGCACAAGGAAGTGGCGCGCCAGATGGCACTGCGCAAGGCCACGGCGGAGCAGATGGCCTGATGGAACCGAAAGTCGACAACAGGCTGCTGGACCTTCCCATGCAGCCGCTCGCCTGCCGGGAGTGCGTCGCGGTGGTGATGGTCCGAAAGTCCAGCTGGCAGCAGACCAGCATCCAGTGGGATGCCGATTCCCTGGCCGCCTGCCGTGAGCGGCCGGGCTTCTGTTCCGGCGGGGACCCGGCGGAACGTTTCGCGGGGTGTGAGAGCCTGGCCGCGGGCATCCGCGATGCCTCCACGGAAGGCAGGATCCCGGTGGTGCACCGCGACGAAGCGGAGTAGGCGCCAAGACACATAAGGAAGCGGGGACCGGGTGGTCCCCGCTTCTTTGTGCCCTGTCTGGCTGATGCCCGCCCCGGCAGGACGGGCCAGGGCGTCCTCCGGGGCGGGCATCAGCCAGACAGGGCACATAAGGAAGCGGGG
>JBELYP010000059.1:0-19091 GCA_040273995.1 Arthrobacter sp. | reverse complement strand
CCCGTTTGAGCGCTCAAACGGGCCGTAACTGGCCTCTCGTTTAGGGGGCCGCGGCATGGGGAAAGCGGCACGGAAGTAAGGTGTCTGCCGGATCATCCGAATATTTGGCATGCTTGGGTCTATGTCTAACCGTGCCGGCACACCTGCCCAACCATCCGACCTCGTTGACCTGACGGCCCTGCTCGACGCGTACTACGACGTCGCCCCGGACCTTTCCGACCCCGGCCAGCGCGTCGCGTTCGGCACCTCGGGCCACCGCGGCAGCTCCCTCAAGGGGTCCTTCAACGAACCGCACATCGCCGCGATTACCCAGGCAATCGTCGAGTACCGCACCGGCGCAGGCATCACCGGTCCGCTGTTCATGGGCAAGGACACTCACGCCCTGTCCGAACCGGCGCAGAACACCGCCCTGGAGGTCCTGGCGGGCAACGGGGTCAACGTCCTGATTGATGCACGGACCGGGTTCACGCCCACCCCGGCGCTGAGCCACGCGATTCTGACCCACAACGCCACCCGCACCGACCAGGCTGACGGCATTGTCATCACCCCGTCCCACAATCCGCCGGCAGACGGCGGCTTCAAGTACAACCCGCCCTCCGGCGGACCCGCGGATTCCGAGACCACGGCCTGGATCGCCAACCGGGCCAACGAGCTGCTGGAGAACGGGCTGCGCGGCGTGCAGCGCGTACCGCTGGGCGAAGCCCGCCTGGCGGAGTCCGTGGGCGCCTACGACTTCCTGCAGCACTACGTGGGGGACCTCGGCTCAGTGCTGAACATGGACGCCATCAAGGGCTCCGGCCTGCACATCGGCGCGGATCCGATGGGCGGCGCCTCGGTTGACTACTGGGGTGCCATCGGCGAGCAGTACGGCCTGAACCTCACCGTGGTGAACCCCAGCGTTGATCCGCAGTTCGGCTTCATGACCCTGGACTGGGACGAGAAGATCCGCATGGACTGCTCCTCCCCCGACGCGATGGCGTCCCTCATCGCCCAGGCCGGCCGGTATGACATCGCCACGGGCAACGACGCCGACGCCGACCGTCACGGCATCATCACCCCGGACGCCGGACTGATGAACCCCAACCACTACCTCGCCGCCGCCGTGGAGTACCTTTACGCGAACCGCTCCGGATGGCGCGGGGACGCGATGGTGGGCAAGACCCTGGTCTCCTCCTCCATGATCGACCGGGTTACCGAAAGCCTGAACCGCCGCCTGATGGAAGTTCCGGTGGGCTTCAAGTGGTTTGTCCCGGGCCTGCTCTCCGGTGAGGTCGCTTTCGGCGGCGAGGAATCCGCCGGTGCCTCGTTCCTGCGGCTGGACGGCACGGTCTGGACCACGGACAAGGACGGCATCCTGCTGGCACTGCTGGCCTCGGAAATCACCGCCACCACGTCCAAGACCCCGTCGCAGCACTACCGCGAACTGACCAACCGCTTCGGGGACCCGGTCTACGCGCGGGTTGATGCCCCGGCCACGCGCGAACAGAAGGCAGCACTGTCCAAGCTCTCGCCGTCGGACGTCACCGCCACCACGCTCGCCGGTGAGGAAATCACCGCACGCCTCACCGAGGCCCCGGGCAATGGGGCACCCGTGGGTGGGCTGAAGGTCACCACGGAGAACGCCTGGTTCGCGGCTCGGCCGTCCGGCACGGAGGATGTCTACAAGATCTACGCGGAGTCCTTCAAGGGTGCAGAACACCTTAGCGAAGTCCAGGCCGAGGCCAAGGCGATCGTGGATGCCGTGATCTCCTAGCCCCACCCCATCAGGATGACAGAAACTGCCCGTATGAGCGGGCAGTTTCTGTCATCTCGGTGAGTTAGAGAAGGCGGCGCAGGATCCTGGCCTTTAAGCCGTTGTACGGCGGGTAGGCCACGCGCAGGGTATCCAGCAGTGTTCCCTTCGAGAACACCGGGCGGGCCTGGCTGAACGTGTCGAAGGAGTGCTTGCCGTGATACGCGCCCATGCCGCTGGCCCCGGCATCGCCGAAAGGCAGCTCCGGGACGGCGAGCTGCACAATGGCGGCGTTGTGGTTCACGCTGCCGGCACGCACTCCCTGCTCAAACTTCCGCTGCTGCACCGCTGAGGAGGTGAACAGGTAGGACGCCAGCGGCGTGGGGCGCTCATTGATGATGTCCATGGCGGCGTCCAGGTCCCGGACCGGAAGAACCGGCAGGATCGGCCCGAATATCTCCTCCTGCATCACGGGAGCGTCCAGCGCCACGTCCGTCAGCACCGTGGGCTCAATGTAAAGGTCCTCCCGGCTGGTGCGGCCGCCGGAAACCACGGTTCCATCCGCCAGGTAACCGGTCAGCCGGTCAAAATGTCCCTGGTTCACGATCCGCCCGAAGTTGGCGCTGCGCGAGGGATCCTTGCCCACGAACTCACGGACCACCTTGCCGAGCGCCTTGATGAGCTTGGGCGCCGCGTCCTCGGCGACCAGCACGTAGTCGGGGGCCACACACGTCTGCCCGGCGTTGATCAGCTTGCCGTAGGCCAGCCGGCGGGCAATGGCGGTCAGGTTCCCGTCCAGTACGACGGCGGGAGACTTGCCTCCCAGCTCCAGTGTCACCGGGGTCAGGTGCTCGGCGGCGGCACGCATGACGATTTTGCCCACCCGATCGCCGCCGGTGTAGAAGATGTGGTCAAAGCGCTCGGCCAACAGCGCCTGGGATGCCTCCTGGGCACCCTCGATGACCACCACGGCCTCCGGGTCCAGGTATTCCGGCAGGATCCGGGCTACGGCGGCGGAGGTGGCAGGTGCCAGCTCGCTGGGCTTCAGCACGGCGGCGTTGCCCGCGGCCAGCGCACCGATCAGGGGTGCAAGGAGCAGCTGCACGGGATAGTTCCAGGGCGAGATGATCAGCACCGTGCCCAGCGGCTGCGGTTCAACCTTGGCCGACGCCGGCTGCAGGCCCAGCGGCACCGGCACCCTGGTGGCCCGGGTCCAGTCGCTGAGGTGTTTCAGCGCATGGCCCGCCTCGGCCCGGGTAATGGAGATTTCGGTGAGGTAAGCCTCCAGCGGGTTCTTGCCCAGGTCTTCACGCAGGGCGGCGGCGAATTCCCCTTCGCGCTCGGAGAGCATCCGCATGAGGGACTTCAACTGCTCCTTCCGCCAGGCCAGCGGCCGGGTACGTCCGCTTTCGTAGACCTTTCGTACGGCTGCGACCTGGGCTGCAATGCTGCCTGCCGGGGATGTGGTCCGATACTCAGAGCTCATGCCTTTGTGGTGCCTTTCCGGCCTGCGGCTGCGGAGGCCGCCGCCTGGTTCTCCGGTACCGGGCGCCCCGTGAAATGGTCCATGGACTGGTAGACCTTGAAGACCTTGCCAGCCACTACGTCCCACGCCGGCTGGGGCAGCAGTCCGCGAAGGGCGCTGCCCAGCGGAACGGTCCACGGCAGCTGAACCCGCGCCTTGCCTTCGAGCAGCGCCTTCCATGCCTTGTCCACCACGTACTCCGGCTCCATCAGCGGCGTCATCAGCGGGCCGCGGGCGCCTTCGAACATCCCGGTTTTGATGTAGCTGGGGATCAGGGTGGTGACCTGAACGTGGCCGTTGCCGGATTCGTCCAGTTCCAGGCGCAGCGAATCGCTCCAGCCGATCACTGCCCATTTGGAGGCGGTGTACACGCTCATTTTCGGCACGGACAGGGTCCCGGAGGCGGAGGCCACGTTCAGGATCCGGGCCGGGGTGCGGCGTTCGATCATGGCCGGCAGGAAGGCGCGGGTGATGTGCATGGGGGCCAGGGTGTTCACGTCCATGACGGCGTCAATGTCCCCGGCCGTGTGCTCCCAGAAGTACTTGCCGCGGACAATTCCCGCGTTGTTGATCAGGACGTCCGGTGCACCGGTTTCCGCCAGGACCGCTTCAGCTTTTTCCGCGACCTCCGCCGCGGAGGAGACATCCAGCGTGTAAGGCAGCACTTTTGCGGACCCGAGGCCGCGCAGCCGCTGCGCTGTCTCTTCCAGGGCCCCGGCATTCCGGTCCCAGAGCACAACCGCCCCGGCACCTTCCCGCACCGCCCGTTCGGCGTACAGCAGGCCCATGCCCATTGCCGCTCCGGTAATAAGTACTGTCCGTCTAATAAGTACTGTCCGTCCAGAAACTGAAATTCCCACCTATGATCCGTCCGTCACAGGCCGCCTTCGGCCCAGCTGCCATCCCGGTAAAATTGCTAGTGCGTGCAACATAGCGTGGCACAGTCACCCCGCCGGTAACATTCTCCACGAATCAATCCCCCTTTGTCCTTTGGAAGGCACACGCATGAGCAGGTTCGGCACAGACTGGAAACTCCACGGGAACGGCAGGACCGTCACTCCCGGCTCATTCGTCGCTCCCGATGAAAGACTCAGCTGGCCGCGGACCATCGGCATTGGCGCCCAGCATGTGGTGGCCATGTTCGGGGCAACGTTCCTCGTTCCCCTCCTGACCGGTTTCCCCCCGGCCACCACACTCTTCTTCTCCGGCGTCGGAACGATCCTCTTCCTGATTATCACCGCAGGAAAGGTACCCAGCTACCTGGGCTCCTCCTTCGCATTCATCGCCCCCATTGCGGCCGCCGTCAACCAGCACGGACCCGGCGGTGCACTGGGCGGCATCATCATGGCCGGAGCCACACTGTTCCTGATTGGCCTGGCTGCCCAGCTGGCAGGCACCCGCTGGATCCAGGTCCTCATGCCGCCCACCGTCACCGGCGCCATCGTTGCCCTGATCGGCCTGAACCTGGCACCCACCACACGCACCAACTATGAGGCCGGCCCCATCACCGCTACCGTCACGGTGGTGGTGATACTACTGACCACCGTGCTGTTTAAGGGCCTGATTGGGCGCCTCTCCATCCTTGTGGGTGTACTAGCCGGTTACGTTGCAGCCATAGTGCAGGGCGAAGTGGACTTCTCCGCCATCAACGACGCCGCCTGGTTTGGCCTGCCCGAGTTCACGGCCCCCACGTTCCACTTCAACGTCATCGGCCTGTTCGTTCCCGTTGTGCTGGTGCTGGTCGCGGAGAACATCGGCCATGTGAAGTCAGTTGCCGCCATGACCGGCCGGAACCTCGATCCCTACACCGGCCGGGCACTGATGGCCGACGGCGTTGCCACCATGCTCGCCGGCGCCGGCGGCGGCTCCGGCACCACCACCTACGCGGAGAACATCGGCGTAATGGCTGCTTCCCGTGTGTACTCCACGGCTGCCTACTGGGTTGCCGGCATTGTGGCCGTGCTGCTGAGCCTGTTCCCCAAGTTCGGCGCACTGATCGCCACTATTCCCCCGGGCGTGCTCGGCGGTGCGGGTGTGGTGCTGTACGGCATGATCGGCATCCTGGGTGTCCGGATCTGGGTGGATAACCGGGTGAACTTCTCCAACCCGATCAACCTCTCCGTCGCCGGTGTTGCCCTGGTGGTCGGCATCGCCAACTACACCTGGAACGTGGGCGGCCTGACCTTCGAGGGCATCGCCCTGGGCACCGCCGCCACCCTGGTGATCTACCACGGCATGATGGCAATCGCCCGCTGGCGGGGCACCATGCCCGAGGAGCCGCAGGAAGACGTCGGCTCCAAGCCGTCCAGCCTCGGCTAGCAGAACTCAGGCCCCTTCGAGGGCCGCCTGCGTGGCGCGGGCAACGTAGAACTCTGCCCGCGCCATGGCTTCCTCCGGGCTCTGCGCCAAATCAAGGACGCTAACCGCTGCCTCCACGCCGTATTCGGCCAGGACCTTCGGGCTCAACGTGATTGCTCCGGCCACGAGCACCACCGGGATTCCCCGCGCCGCTGCCAGCCGTGCCACCTCCAGCGGTGCCTTGCCGAACCGGGACTGCTCATCGATCGACCCTTCACCGGAGAGCACCAGGTCAGCCCGCGCCAGTGCCGGCTCCAGCCCCACCAGCCCGGCAATCAGCTCGAAACCCGGTTCAATGCGCGCATCGGTGAAGGCCAGGAACGCGGACGGGAACCCGCCGGCCGCCCCGGCGCCGGGAACATCGACGTCGACGCCGGTTGCTTCCTTCAGCAGCCGGGCCCAGTTTCCCAGTGCCTCGTCCAGCAGCAGCCGGGCGGAGGAGTCAGCTCCCTTTTGCCCGCCGAAAACATGGGCGGCACCGTTGTGGCCGGTCAGCGGATTGGTCACGTCCGCAGCAATCCGGATGCGGGTGTCCTTCACGCGCGGGTCCAGGCCGGAAAAGTCGACGGCGGCAGCCACGGCCAGCCCGGCTCCTCCCGGCGGGACCGGTTCACCGGCGGCATCGAGGATCCGCAGGCCCAGCGCGGTCAGGGCCCCGGATCCGCCGTCGGTCATCGCTGAACCGCCGATTCCCAGAATGATCTCCTGCGCCCCGGCGTCCAGCGCCGCCGTGATCAGCTGCCCGCTGCCGAAGCTCGACGCCGCCAGGGACGCCTGCACGGACGGTTCAACAAGCATCAGGCCGGAGGAGCGCGCCGTCTCCAGTACCGCCGTCGTACCGTCCAGCGCCCAGACTGCTGTCACTTCACGGCCTAGGGGACCGCGGACCCGCGTGGTGCGTTCTTCGGCTCCGGCGGCGAGTGCGGCTTCGAGGGTGCCTTCGCCGCCGTCGGCAACCGGCAGGCGGGTGACGTCTGCATCCGGATAAACGGAGAGCACCCCCTGTGCCATGGCGGCAGCGGCTTCCTCAGCGGTGAGGCTGCCTTTGAACTTGTCCGGGGCTATGAGCACGCGCATGGACTACATCCTGCCAGCGAATGCGGCCGGCCGCACAGCTCCGGTGCCCCGCTTCGGCCGGGCGCGCTGCGCCGTACCTAGTGCCGGGCCCGGGTTAAGCGCTTCCGGCACCCTGCGGCCAGGAACCGCGGGCGGCAAGCACCTCCGACAGCAGGTCCGCGCGGTCCGAGACCAGACCGTCCACGCCCATATCCAGCAGCCCATCCATCAGCTGCCGGGTATTGACCGTCCAGACGTGCACCTGAATCCCGGCGCGGCGGCAGCGCCGCAGAAAGGCGGGACGCACCACGGGAATCCCTCGGTAGTTCACCGGCACCTGGACGCAGCGGAACCGGAACAGCCTCGCCGTCAGGGAAGCGAGACCCAGCGGCGAAAGCATCAGCAGCGCAGCTGTGCCGGCCGATCCGGCGGAGGTTGCAGCCGGCCGGGAAAGCCGGCGCAGGCAGTCCAGCCGCCGCCGGTCCGAGAAAGAGGTCACCAGCACACGCCCATGGGCCTGGTGCTTTTCAATCAGCGCGGCCAGCGCAGCAGCGCCGGCAGCATCCTTGATGTCGACGTTCAGCCGCACCTCCGGCCAGCGGACCAGGACTTCCTCGAACGTGGGAATCGGCTCCGTGCCGCGCACGCGGACGCTGCGGAGCTCGCGCAGGCTGCGGGCACTGATGGGTCCGGTTGCATCGGTGACCCGGTCCAGGGATTCGTCATGGAACGCCATCAGCACGCCGTCGCTGGAGGTGCGGACGTCGGTTTCCAGGTAACCGAACCCAAGGTCCACAGCCGTCTGGAAGGCTGCCATGGTGTTTTCCAGGCCGTCCGGGCTGAACCCGCGGTGAGAGAGTCCCAGCGGGACCTTCGCAGGAGACGACGGCAGGGACGGCGGGGTGAAATACGGCAGGAGTGCGCTCACAAACGTACTTTATCGCCTGCCGGCATCCGTCTTTCGCGGCTCCCCGGTCCGCGGGCGGAGTCCCGGAACTAGACTGGCTGCACTCGGGGGGATGGACGATTGGAACCCGCGCCGGCAAGCCATGGAGGTGGCCGCATGCAGCACAGCTCTGCCCGGCAAACAGCGGGGCGCTGGCTCCGCTGGCCCGCGGACGGACTGCGCGGAACGCTGACCCGGTCACCGGTGACCGTGGGTTTCCTGGTGCTGTTCTGGTTCCTGGGCATCCTGACCTCCTCAATCCTGGACGGGCCGGATGAGCCCCTGCTCTCCTGGGTGAGCGTGTCCGTGAATACCCTGCCGGATTACTGGCCTGCCCTGCTGCTCTCCGCCCTGTGGGCCAACGGGCTGGCCGGATACATCAGCGGGACCCTCCTGGTGCTGGCCGTGGGCCTGCCGGCAGAACGCCTGCTGGGCAGCCGGCGGTTCCTCGCGGCCGCAGCCGGAACGCAGATCATCGGCGCCCTGGCCGGCATCGGTTTCGCTGCTGCCCTGCGGGGCGTCTTCGCGGATTGGGGCCGTGAGCTCAGCACCGATTCATTTGTGGGTCCGGTAGCTCTGGTCTGCGGAATCGCCGCAGCCGCGTCCGCAGGCATGGGCGCCCTCTGGCGCCGCCGGGTACGGCTGGCGCTCTTCACCCTGCTGGTGGTCCTGGCCCTGTACTCGGGAGCGCTGCGTGACGTCATGGCCCTGGCCGCGGCGGCCGCCGGAGGGCTGTGGGGACCGTACCTGTTCGGACGGCGCCCGCGCTGGCCCCGCGGGGTGGTGTCCAGCCGCCGTGAGGCCCGCGTCCTGGTGGGACTGCTGGTGGTGGCTACCGCCGTCGGGCCGGTCATAGCCGCACTGAATGTGCGCGCCGTGGGCCCCCTTGCCGTCCTCGCGTACCTGTTCACCAATGCCGAGACCCTGGACCCGGTGGCCCTGGCCAATATCTGCGCCGACCCGGGCATGCAGGCTGAATGCCGGACCGCACGGCTGGAACAGAGCGCCGGCCCTGCCGGGTTCTTCCTCGCCGTCCTGCCCCAGGTACTGCTGATCGTCTTCGCCGACGGTCTGCGGCGCGGACGCCGGTTCGCCTGGATCAGCGCCCTCATTCTGCAGGGGCTGATGACCCTCACCGCAGCCGTACGCATTGGGTTCTTCCTGGCCGGCCACACCGGCGGGGTGTATGGCGTCGTCGGGCCGGTGCAGCCCCTGGCGCTGGTCCTTCCCATGCTGCTGCCGCTGCTGGTCTTCCTGCTCCTGGCCGGTTCCGGCCGGCTCTTCACCGTGTCCGCGCCGCCCGGGACCTACCGCCGGCTGTTCCTGACCTGCGCCACGGCAGGCGTGGTCCTGGCAGCGGCCTGGGTGGGCGGCGGACTGCTGCTGCGCAGCGGCTTCACCCCGCAGGCAAGTCTTCCGGTGCTGGTGGCAGACCTGCCGCTGCGGTTCCTGCCGGTCGCGGAAATCATCTCGATGCCGCCGAAGCTGCTGCCCGAATCCCTGCCCGCCGTCATCCTTTACGAAGGTGTGGGCGTGGTCTTCTGGATCCTCACCTGCGTGCTGCTCCTGCGCTCCTTCCTCGAACCTGCCTACAGCCGCTACGCCCTGGACGCGGAGCGGGCACGGACCCTGCTCGAATCCAGCGGCGGCAGCACCATGGCGTGGATGACGCTTTGGAGCGGCAACTCCTATTGGTTTTCCCCCAGCGGCAATTCCTACGTGGCGTACCGGCTGGGGTCCGGCGTCGCCCTGACAGTTGGCGACCCGGTGGGACCTCCCCGGGAGCTGCGCAGCTCCGTGGAAGGTTTCGCTGCCTACTGTGCCGACGCCGGGGTGACCGTCTGCTTCTATTCCGTGAACGAAGCCACCCGGGAAGCGGCTGCCGGCCTGGGACACACCGACCTGCAGGTGGCGGAGGAAACGCTGCTTCCGCTGGGGGCCCTGGCCTTCCGGGGAAAGCGGTTCCAGGACGTGCGGACCGCCTTCAACCGTGCCGGCAAGGCGGGGATCCGGGCCGAATGGACCACCTACCGCACCGCACCGCTGTCCGTGCTGGACCAGATCAACGCCATTTCCGAGGAATGGGTGGCGGAGAAGCAGATGCCGGAGATGGGATTCACCCTGGGCGGGATCGAAGAGATTGACGACGACGGCGTGCGGCTGCTCCTCGCGGTGGACCAGGACCGCACGGTGCACGGTGTGACCTCCTGGCTGCCGATCTACCGGGATGGCGAAATTATTGGCTGGACGCTGGATTTCATGCGCCGGCGGGCGCGCGGATTTCCGGCCGCAATGGACTTCCTCATCGCCTCGGCGGCGCTGTCCCTGCAGGATGAAGGCTTTCACCTGCTCAGCCTCTCCGGCGCACCGCTGGCCCGGAACGAGGCGTCCTCAACGGCTGCCTCGGCTGCCGTTGAGGGTCCCGGCGCTGCCCCGCGTCCCGCGGAGCCGCCGCCTGCCCTCGAATGGCTGATGGACCGGCTCGGGGCCACCCTGGAACCGGTTTACGGCTTCCGCTCCCTGCTGGCCTACAAGGCCAAGTTCCAGCCTGAGTACGTTCCGCTGTACATGACATATGTGGACTCCGCGTCGCTTCCGGCAATCGCGAACGCACTGGCGAGGGCTTACGTGCCCCGCGTCTCGGTGGGACAGACCTTCACCCTGGCCCGTCGAATCGTGGGCAATCAGCGATGAACCTCTCGCTCACCTCGGGGCCCGTTCCCGTGCTGGTCCTGAGCCTGGGAGCCGCGGGGCTTTGCTGGCTGTGCTGGGGGCCCAGGAGGTATCTCACCAGGGTTGTCCCGTTCGCAGTGATGGGTGCTCTGGCCGGAACCGTGCTGCTGTTCGTGGCCGCAGAGCTGCTGCTGTCCTGGTGGGATGCTTCCTTCCCCCGCTACCTGTACTTATATTCTGCCGGCGGAATATTGGCAGTTCTGCTCGTGGTTCCCCGCTGGCGTCTCGCCCGGGGACTTCCCGTCCGGATCCTGACGGTCCTGTCCGCCGCTGCGGTGCTGCTGGGCACGGCGTCCGCCGCCAATGTGGCGTACGGGCAGTATCCCACCCTCGAATCCCTGGTGGACCGCCCCGGTGACTCCAGCGGCGAAGTCCCGATCCGCAAGCCGGTCCCCGGCCAGGACACCACCCCGAGTACGGAAGCGAACTGGACACCGCCGTCGAACATGCCCACGGAGGGAAAAGTCTACGAGGTCCAAATCCCCGGAGCCGCCTCAGGCTACGCCGCAGGATCCGGGCTGGTGTATCTCCCGCCGGCCTACCTGGCTTCTCCCCCGGCGCAGAACCTGCCCGTACTGATAGCGCTGCACGGACAGCCCGGCACGCCCGCAGACTGGTTCGCCGGCGGCCAGCTGCAGCAGGTCATGGATGACTTCGCGGCGCAGCACCACGGGCTGGCGCCCGTCGTCGTTCTTCCGGACCTCTCCGGCGGTTCGAACGCCAACTGGTCGCTCTGCCTCGATTCCAAGCAGGGCCGCGGAGCGACGTATCTGGCGGAGGATGTCCCCCGCTGGATCCAGGAAAACCTTGCTGCCGGGCTCAGCGGCCCGCAGCAGTGGGCGGCGGCCGGTTACTCCTACGGCGGCACCTGCGCCGTGCAGCTCGCAGTGAACTTCCCGGACGCGTTCCCCACGTTCATCGACATCGCCGGGGAGAACCAGCCCACCATCCCGGGCGGCGTCCAGTCCCTCGTCAATACCTACTTCGGCGGCGACGCCTCCGCTTTTGCGGCGCAGAATGCCCTGGACATCCTGAAAAAGCAGACCTTCCCCAACACGGCGGGGATCGTTGTGGTGGGCAAGGATGACGGCGTCTACAACGGTGAGGGACGCCAGGTGTACGACGCCGCGAAGGCCGCCGGGATGGATGTCCAGCTGCAGGAACTGCCGGGAGGACACTCCTGGCAGGTGTGGAAAGAGGGGCTCTCGGACAACCTGGACTGGCTCGGCCGCCGGCTTGGCATACTTGAACCATGAGCGACGCAACCACCGGCCGTATCCAGCGTCAGCTCTCCCGGGCCGCACAGGCACTGGGCAGGCACGGAATACTGCTGCTCACCCTCGCCGCCGGGCTGGTCCCCGCGCTGCTTCTGGCTCTGCTGGCAGGAGGCGTCTACGAGGCAGTGGCGGAAGAAGACGGCATTGCCGCCCTGGACCATCCGGTCCTGGCCGCTGCGAAGTCAGTGCGTTCCCCCGGACTCGATACGGCGCTCACCTGGTTCACGAACCTGGGCGGCACCATCGGGCTTCCGCTCCTGGCTGCCGCCGCCGTAGCAGTGCTCTGCCGCTGGCAGCGCAGCTGGACTCCCCTGATCCTCACGGCGTCTGCGGCGGCCGGCTCGCTGCTGATGACGGTTACCGGCAAAGCCCTGGTGGGACGGTCCCGCCCGGCGCTGTCCGACGCCGTTCCGCCGTACGAGTACTCGGCGTCCTTTCCCAGCGGGCATTCGCTGAACTCCATGGTGGTAGCCGGGACAATTGCCTACCTGCTGTTTATCTACCTGGATTCAAAGCGGTCCCAAGCCATCACGGTGCTGGCAGCGGGGGCGTTCATCGTGGCCATGGGCCTCAGCCGCGTATACCTGGGCCATCACTGGCTCACCGATGTGCTGGTGGCCTGGACCCTGGGGCTGGCGTGGCTGGCCATCCTGATAACAGCCCACCAGCTGCTCCACGCCCGCCGGATCCGGAACCTCACCGCACCGTAGGGCTACTGTCCGCGCAGCAGGTCCTCAAGCACCTGCGCCACCCCGTCTTCGGCGAAGGCCGGGGCCAGCAGGGGTGCGGCGGCACGGACGGCAGGGTGCCCGGACGCCATCGCGTAGCCCCGGCCCGCCCAGCCCAGCATCCCCAGGTCATTGGGCATGTCACCGAACGCAACGACGTCGGCCGCAGCAATCTGCAGGGTCGCGGCGTAGTCCGCCAGCGTTACGGCCTTGTCCAGGCCCCGGGCGGACATCTCCAGCAGCGGCACCGACGGCGCGGAGTGGGTGGTGGCAACCAGATGGGCCACTTCGGGCTTCACCTTCCGGAGGAACTCGTCCGGATGCACGTCCTCTACCCTGGCAAGGAACTTCACCACCCGGCTTCCCGGGCCGAGGGAGTCCGTCAGCGGTGCGGGAGCAACGGCGCCGAGGAGGTCCGCTCCGCCGTCCTGCAGGAATCCGGGCTCCAGGTGGAATCCCTCAACAGTTTCGGCGGCGAAGCGTACGGCGGGATACAGGCTGCGGATGATGCCGGCAGCCTGGAACATGCGCTCCAGCGGAACCGGCTTGGACCAGATCACCTGCGCGGCAGCGAGGTCGTACAGGATTGCCCCGTTGGAACAGATGACGGTGCCGGTGTGGCCAAGCTGGTCACGGATGGGACCCAGCCACCGCGGCGGCCGGCCGGTGACAAAAACCACGTGAATGCCGGCGTCGGCGCATTTGTGGAACGCATTAACGGTGCGGTCACTGATCCTGTTGTCCGGGCCGACTATGGTCCCGTCCAGGTCACTTGCTACCAGCCGCATGCCCCGCCCTTCCGTCAGCTTCCAGCCTAGCGGGAATGCGGGCGGCGCATGGCCAGCCGCTAATGGTCCGGGCGTTCCGCCGTTCCCGTGATAAGTCCGCGTGCCAGCGTGTGCCCGCGCAGGCCCATGGACAGCACCCCGGGCCGGGTGTCCTCGGCAACGTCCAGCAGCTCGATGTCCAGTGCATGGACCATCACAAAGTAGCGGTGCGGTCCGTGCCCTCGGGGTGGCGCGGCTCCGGTGTAGCCCGGTTCGCCCAGCTCGTTGAAGAGCTGCAGTGTGCCCTCGGGAATACCGGAGCGCGAAGCGTTCTCGGTGAGGGACGTTTCCTGCGCCGGGATGTTCACGGCGGCCCAGTGCCAGAACACACCGGGTATGGGAGCATCCGGGTCCACCATCGTGACGGCGAAGCTGCGCGTGGCCTCGGGCCAGCCGGACCAGCTGAGCTGCGGGGAGGCGCCCCGTCCACCCGGCACGGCACCCGTTGCGTACTGCGACGGTGCCAGGGGGCCGCCGTCGTCGAAATTGGCGCTGGTGACCTGAAAGGTGGGCGCCGGGGGCAGGTCTGCGGTGGGATCGTACGCTTCCATGGCACTTTTCCTTTCGTCGGTGCTGCCTCCCGGGGAACCCCGGTGGTTCTAGAGCAGTTCGCTCCGCCGGGGCGGGTCTGCGCCGGGCCGGGAGACGGTGATCGCCGCGGCCCGTGCCGCGTAGGCAAGGAGCGCTTCCAGGTCTCCGAGCGAAATTTTCCGCAGTTCCGGGCGGCGGGCGGCGCCGTCGAAATCCCGGTCCATCAGCCCGGTAATCAGGGCCGCCATGAACGAATCCCCCGCACCCACCGTGTCCGCTACGGCTACGGTGGTGGCCGCCGCTTCACAGCTGCCGGAGGCGGCCACCGCCCAGGGGCCGCGGGAGCCGCGCGTGACCACGACGACGGCGGGCCCCAGCCCTAGCCAGGCACGGGCCGCGTCCTCCACCGTTAGGTCCGGGTAGAGCCAGGCGAGGTCCTCGTCGGAGGCCTTCACCACATCCGCCAGCCGGACGAACTTCTCAGCCTGTTCCCGGGCATACGAGACGTCGGTGATGATGGTGGGCCGGCAGTTCGGGTCATAGGTGATGGTGGCCTGCGGATGCGCGCGTTCAACGGCGGTGAGCACCTCATGCGCCCCCGGGGAGAGCATGGTGGCGATGGATCCGGTGTGCAGCAGGGTGCTGCCCTCCAGCAGGCGCGGCAGCTCGTCGGCCAGGCCTGGCAGTGTCCACTCCAGGTCGAAGGTGTACCGGGCCCCGCCGGCCGGGTCCAGGGTGGCGGTGGCAACACTCGTGGGCCGGTCATCCGCCGGCAGCGCAGCCAGCACCGAGTTGTTCTTGAGGTGCTCGGCGATCAGCACACCGTAGGCGTCGGTGCCGTAGCGTCCCACGAACTGCACCGGCCGGCCCAGCCGCGCGACGCCCACGGCGACGTTCAGCGGACTGCCGCCCGGGTGGGAACGGCGGGGCGCCGTGTCGCTGAGGACTTCGTCTATGAGGGCTTCGCCGATGACTGTGATCACGGACTCAACCTATCGAGCAGTTGCCCGGCGGCGCTACCCGGCAGTCCTTCCGAGGTCTTCCACTGCCCTTCGGGCGTCTTCAACGGCGCGGAGTACCTCGGCCCAGGCCGGTGTGCCGGGGGTGATCATTTCGAAGTGGTCCCCGGGGATCAGCCGCAGTTCCGCGTATCCGCCGGCCGCAGCGGCTGCAGTCACATAGCTCTCCGCCAGTTCCACCGGCACCGTGGTGTCTTCGCTCCCGTGCAGGACGAACACCGGGACGGGAGCGGGGACCGCCCGGAGTGGATCCGCCGCCTTCCAGCGCTCCGGATCTCCCTCCGGTGAGGTGCCGAGGAAGTTCTCCGCCGCCCCGCTGCTGAGTCCCAGCTCGTGTGCGCGCAGCAGGTCCAGCACCCCGGACTGGCTTACGACGGCGTCCAGCGGCACCCTGGGCGACGGCCGTCCCGCTGCCCAGACGGCAAGGTGGCCCCCGGCAGAATGTCCCAGGGCGATGACCGGACCGGAGACCCCGGCGGGTTCATCCGCCAGCGCGTCGATTCCCGCACTGATGTCATCGAACGTCTCCGGCCAGCCGCCGCCGTTGCCCGCTCGCCGGTATTCCAGGTTTACGGCTGCCCAGCCCCTGCCGGCCAGGTCCGCCGCAAGCGGGCGTCCCAGCTCAAGGGAGTACTTCGCCCGCCAGTACCCGCCGTGGATGATCAGCACGGTGCCGCGGGCCGCCTGCCCGGCCGGAGGCAGCGTCAGCTCGCCGAACTGTTCGGCATGGCTGCCGTAGTTGAACCGCTGTGGCATGGGGATTCCCTTTTCCAGGACAGGCGGATGTTGCCGGCGGCGCCGGGCCGGCCGCCGTCGTCCTAATCTGGAGATGAGCCTAACCGCCGCCTGCGCCGCCGGTGTCTGCGGCGTGCCCTAGGCTGGCAGAAACTGCGAAAGGATTACCGTGAGCGCGTGGGACACCCTGGATGACCGGCTACGTCCGGTGGTTCAGGCCAGCACGGACGAGTACGCCCGGGTGCGCCCGGCACTGGAAGCTGTGACGGCGGAAATGGAAGCCAGCCTGCGGGCGGTCTTCCAGGACAGCCCGGTCAAACCCCTGTTCATCGCTTCGCGGACCAAGTCTGTGGAGTCATTCCGGGACAAGGCATCCCGCACGCTGCCCTCGGAGAACCCGGACGAGGTGCCCACCCTGCTGTTCCCGGATCCGCTGCGGAACCTGACGGACCTGGTGGGGGTGCGGGTGATCATGACCCTGCCGCACGAGGTGGATGAAGCCGCCAACCTGATCAAGCGGCAGCGGGCCGAGTTCGACTGCCGCGGAGACCGGGAAAAGGACATCGGGTCCATCGAGTCCGGAACCTACGGCTACTCCAGCCGGCACCTGATCCTCCGCACCATCCAGAATGAGACTGTGCGGGAGTTCCACCGGCTGCTGGAGCCGTCCCAGAAACCTAATGGCAGCTACCTCTTCGAGGTCCAGATCCGCACGGTGCTGGCGCATGCCTGGTCCGAAATTGAACATGACATCCGGTTCAAAGCCGGCGATCCGCGCGCCTGGAGCCCTTATTTCGACCGCCAGTTCACTGCCACGGCCGCCATGCTTGAAACGGTGGAGAACGAGTTCGCCGAGCTGCACGAACGCTACGAGACCGTCACGGGCTTCTGGGACGAGGAGGGTGAGGGGTCGGCTCCGCTGACGCCCAACCGGATCCGGCATGTCTGGATGACCCTGCTGCCCCACGTGAACCGCAAGGCCGGGGACGACTGGGGCTGGGCTGCAGAACTGCTTGCGGCACACGGGCTGAAGACCACCATGGACCTGGCGGGGCTGCTCCAGGCTGAGGCCATCACCGAGGTGCGCTCCGCCCTGGACCACCGCTACTCCCCCGGGCCCGACCGGCTGCTGGATGACCTGCTGCTCTGGCGGTTTGGCAAAAAGCACATTGACCTCACGGCCGAGCCGGAACACGCCCCGTCCAAGCCGCGCCGTGAATCCCTGGGCCGGCGCTACCGGCAGATGCAGCTCTACCGGGCCCGCGAAGCCTGAGCCTGGGTTCTGCTGCCGGTTCGGGGTTCTGTTGCCGCTTTGCCCTTTTGCTGCCGGTTCTAACCGGCAGCAAAAGGGCAAACCGGACGATTTCCTGCGAAGCGGAGCCGATCGCTAGGCGGATGCGCGTCTAACGAGCGTCACCGGAGGCACCGGCTGCGCTGCCGAACCTGACGGCCCAGACTGGGCACCGCCCGCCTGGCTGTCGGCTTCGGCGCCGAGCAGCGGCGCGATCGCCAGCTGGGCAAACAACACCCCCAGCATCCTCGCGTGCACGCTCACGGTGGTCAGCGGCGGCACCGCCAGCCCGGCCAGGGGAAGGTCTTCGGCGCCAATGACAGCGAGGTCCGCCGGTGCGGACATCCCGTGCGCAGCGAGCCCGGACAGCAGGGCGAAGGCGTAGTCGTCGTCGAAGGCGCACACGGCCGTCACCGGTTCAGGTCCCTGCGTCCAGCGCCCGACGGCGGCAGCGGCGTCGTCGGCGTCCAGGCCGATGCGCTCCACAACCGGCGGATGGAGCCCGAGCCGGGCACAGGAGTGTTCAATGGCCGCCAGCCGCACCTGGGCGCGCCAGTCATAGCCGGGCGAGCATGGTACGGCGACGCCGAGGCGGGTATGCCCCGCTCCGGTGAGGTGCTTCACCTGCAGGGCTCCGATCCCCAGGTCCGGCCCCAGCGGATCGTCCATCTTCTGCTGCAGGGAGGCAAGCGGCACTTCGAGGGAACGCAGGGCGGCAAATTCCTCGTCCGGCAGCGGCGTGGTGAGGATCAGCGCGGCCGGAGCAAGTGAGCGGACCAGTTCAACGGCCCCGCCCGATGCCGGCAGGCGGTGCGCAATCAGGCGGAGCCCGTAGCGTTCCACCTGATCCGATGCGGCATCAAGCAGCGTAGCCAGCGCGCGGCCAAGGGGCTCGGGCGGCAGGAGCATTAGGACCAGGTCGCTTTGCCCGCGGCGCAGCGTCCGGGCGGCGGTCGACGGCGAGTAGCCCAGTTTTGCGGCAGCGGAAAGGACGCGCTTCCGGGTGGTCTCCGAAATGCTCTGGCCGCTCCGGCCGTTGAGCACATAGCTGACTGTTGCCCGGGAGACCCCGGCAGCCTGAGCGACGTCGTGCGAAGTGACCTTGCGGTGCACGGAGTTCCTTTCGTGACCAACTGACCCTTCGAAGATACACTTCACTTACACGTGTAAGTAACGGTGGCCGCGCATCCACGGCCGCTCCGTCGATCGAAAGGAACGTCCATGGCGGCCAACAAGCCCCTGACAGCCCAGAACACCATCCAGGAGTGGCTCGACCACCCGGAGGGCGGCCCCATCCTGCGCGGCTTCCTGGCGCAGGCCGGGAGCGACGAGGCTTCCCTGGGCCCGGCACTGGGACTCAAGCTCCAGCAGCTCGTGGACCTGAGCCAGGGACAGATGCCGCAGGCTGCCGTTGACGGACTGGTTCTGCAGGCCAACGGGGGCGTCATGCCGAAACTCGAAGAGGACGCACTGCCCACCGTCGCCGACCGATTCACGGGCAAGACGGTCATCGTCACCGGTGCCGGCTCCGGCATCGGCCGCGCCACTGCTTCCCGGATTGCCCGCGAAGGCGGCCGCGTGATTGCCGTCGATATTGCCGAGGCAAAGATCCAGGAACTGGCCGAAGAACTCGGCGAGGCCATTATCCCCGTCACTGCAGACCTGACCGATCTCGCAGCCGTGGACCGGATCATCACCGCGGCCGGTCCGCAGATCGACGGGCTGGCGAACGTCGCCGGCATCAATGACGACTTCAGCCCGCTGCATGAGGTCACCGACGCCATGTGGCAGAAGATCTTCGCCGTGAACGTGGACGGCCTGGTGCGCCTGACCCGCGCCGTGCTGCCCGCCATGCTCGAGGCCCGCCGCGGCACCATTGTGAACGTCACTTCCGAGGCCGGCCTGCGCGGTTCCGCTTCCGGCGTGGCTTACACGGCCTCCAAGCACGCGGTTGTAGGCATCACCAAGAGCGCCGCATTCATGTATGCCAAGGAAGGCATACGTATCAACGCGGTTGCCCCGGGCGGGGTGGCCACCGGTATTCCGATGGGAGGCAAGACCTCCGAGTACGGCGAAGCGCGCCTGTCTCCGGCACGAGTGCTGATTCCCGGCCTGGCCTCCGCCGAGGACCTCGCAGCGTCCATCACGTTCCTGCTCAGCGATGACTCGGTGAACCTCAACGGCGCCATTCTGCCGTCCGACGGCGGCTGGTCCGCAGGCTAAACTTCAGGCGCCTAACGACGGCGGCCGGTTCCCTTCGCGAAGAGGGAACCGGCCGGCGTCGTCGTCACCCCAAAGGCCCGGTACGGCGCGGTTACGGCGCCCGACGAGCC
>JBELYP010000058.1:8198-19325 GCA_040273995.1 Arthrobacter sp. | reverse complement strand
TCGGCCTTGTTGTTTGAGTGCCAGACGTAGTCCTGGCGGTAGAGCCCTTCGAAGTTGGCCGGGTAGTTGGCCAGGCGTTCGGCGACGGCGGGCTCAATGAAGTCCAGCGCCTCCGGGTGCGGCACCGTGTACTGCAGGGCGGTGGCCCACTTGGCCTGGGCCTCGGGGTTTTCCGCGAGCCACGTGACGTACTTCAGCGCGGACTCCTTGTTCGGGGCGTCGGCGAGGATGCTGGAGGATCCGGTGACATAGAGACCGTCCCAGGCGATGTTCAGGTTCACGCCCTCGTCCTGAACGGCGAAGGCACGGCCGCTGGCCATGATGCCCATGTCCGCTTCGCCCTGGAGCATGGCCTGGTTCTGCTGGTCGCCGGAGGTGTACCAGACGGTGGTGGAGGGCGCGACGGCGCGCAGGCCCTCGGCGATGCGGTCCACGCCTTCGTTCTCTTCGAAGAGGGCGTCGCGCTCGCTGCCGGTGGCCACGGCAAGGGCGTTGACCAGCACGCCGAAGAATCCGGGATCGCCCGGAAGCATCCGGTTGCCGGGGAAGGCCTCGGTGTCGAAGAATTCTTCGATGGTGGTGGGGCACGCGGCAACCGCATCTTCGTTGCAGACCACAACCATGCCGTAGCCGGACCAGGAGTAGTCGTAGTCGGTGACGTTCTCAGCACCGTAGGCGTCCTCGAGGGCGGCGCGGGTGTCATCATCCCAGTTGGCGAGCAGGCCTTCCTGGTCCAGGAAGTAGCCGTCCTGGAGGGCCATGCCGTCCAGGATGTCCCATTCCACCGTGCCGGTCTTTTCCATGGACTGGACCATGGAAACGTGGTTTCCGGCATCGAGCACCTCCACCTCGATCCCCGTGTCTTCGGTGAACTCGGCGGCCAGCCCGCGGGTTGCTTCTGCGTAAGCGCCGCCCCAGCTGGAGATGACCAGCTTGCCGGTCTCCGCAGCCTCGGTGCTGTCCGCAGCCTGGGTCTCCCCTGAACAGCCGGCCAGCGCCAGCGAGCCCGCGACGCCGAGCAGCAGAAGCGGTTTCATGCCTTTCCGTGCCATAGTGCCTCCTCGTTTGAGTGATGTTGCCTAACCGTAGTCATGAGTTCGTAACTCACTCAAGGATTTCTATGAATTTCATCGTTACGTACTTGTAAAATCTCGTAATACGCAAACAAAGTAATAAAACTCCAGTATCTCGGTACTGGTTCCGGGTTATGTGCGCCGGTATGCGGCGGCCGGATGGGTGGGGGCGACGCGGAAATTCCCGGCGCCGAAGACATGCTCGCGCAGGGTGTTTCCCTCATAGGCCAGCCGGTAGCGGCCGCGGCGCTGCAGCTCGGGGACCACATGCTCCCCGAAGTCCCGGACGGTGTGCGGGTGGGAGTAATTGCGCAGGTTGAAGCCGTCCAGGCCGAAGGTGTCTGCCCACTCCTCCACCTTGTCCGCCACTGTGGCGGCGTCTGCGCAGACGAAGAACCGCTCGTTGGAAAGGTCCGCGGCGGCATCAATCAGTTCGCCGATGGTCAGATCCGGCTGCCGGCCGTAGGCGCCGGAATCAGTCCGCGCCTGTCCGGCGGATTCCAGGGCGTCAGTGACGCGCATGGTGCGGGGGAACGCGAAGGGGTCGAAGCCGCGGCCGAACTCGTGGGCCAGGTAACCCTCGGCGCGGGTGAAGGACTGGTAGCGCTCCAGCTTCGCGCGTGCCTCTGCCGCCGATTCGCCGGTGATGATATTGACCTGGGGCACAATCTTCAGCTCTGAGGGGTCCCGGCCGAAGGACGCTGCCTGCGCCCGGAGATCCCGGATGACAGCGTGCATGCTCTCGTCATTGCGGTTCAGCACGAACACCACCTCCGCGTGCTTCGCCGCGAATTTCCGCCCCCTGTCGCTCATCCCGGCCTGGAAGAGCAATGGGGTCCGCTGCGGACTCGGGTCCACCAGTGAGGGGCCGGAGCAGCGGTAGTGCGGCCCCGCGTGGTCGATCCGGTGCACCTTCGCCGGGTCGGCGTAGACCCCGCCGTGCGCGTCCGCCAGAACGGCGCCGTCCTCCCAGGACTGCTCGAACAGCTTGTAGGCCACCTCCATGAAGTCTTCGGCCCGGTCGTAGCGCTCCTCGCTGGTGAGGTGCGCCGGGTCGAAGCCGAAGTTTTCGTTGGCGTTGGGGTGGTAGGACATGACGATGTTCCACCCCACCCGTCCGCCGCTGAGGTGGTCCAGGGACGCCATGCGCCGCGCCAGCGCGAAGGGGTGCTCGTAGGTGCAGGACTGGGTGACGGCGATGCCCAAATGGGTGGTTGCCGGAATCACTGCGGCGGCCACCACGGCCGGGTCCAGCTCGGGAACGTGGATGCCCTCGCGCAGCGCCAGATCCTGCGAACCGGCATGCGCTGCGGAGATTCCCAGGACGTCCGCGATGAAGAGCGAATCGAACAGCGCCTCCTCGCAGGCGCGGGCAGTTTCCTGCCAGAACGCCACCTCCCGGAAGCGGCGCTTCTGGTTTTCCGGCAGCCGCCACAGCCCGTAGTTGTTGTGGCTGGGCGAGGCCATGTCCAGAAGGTTGAAATGTAGGATTTGAGCTTGGTCGGGTTCACGCATGGTCCGGTCCTTGTCTGTAGGTCGAATAGGTCAGTGGCTGGAAATAGGTCAGTCCGGAAGGAATCCCGTGCAACTCAACGCCCCGAAGATCGACGAGGTGGATCGCCGGATCATCTCCCTGCTGCAGCAGGACGGGCGGCGGTCCTTCACCTCGATCGGACGGGAGCTCGGACTCAGCGAAGGAGCGGTGCGGTACCGGACGCAGAATCTGACCTCCTCCGGCCTGATCCAGATTGTGGCGGTGTCCGATCCGCTCGAGCTGGGGTACGAGATCCTCACGATGGTGGATGTTGAAACCCGCCCCGGCGCCGAGGAAGCCGTGGCGGCGGAGCTTGCGGGGCTCGACGAGTGCATCTGGGTGGCACTGCTCGGCAACGGCCCGGCCCATGTGCGCGTGGAGGTGCTCTGCGGATCCCCGGAGTCCTACGCCCGGCTGCTTTTCGAAGTGATCGGAAAGATCGACGGCGTCGTCCGGACCCAGGCTGTGCCGGTCCTGGACATTGTGAAGTCAAACTTCGGCTGGGATCTGCTGCAGGCGCCGGAGTCCTAGCGTCCGGCAGCGGGGGCACTGCGCGCCTCATGCCCTGTCTGGGTGGTGACAGCCGCCGCGGGCCGAGGGGTGGGGGCGGACACGGCATGGCCTCCTGGGTGGGGGAGCGGCGCGCCGCCGGTTTCGCAAGAATGCCTAGACCATTCTACGAATCGGGAACTGACAGCACGTGGACACAACGAATACTCACATGTGCTTCAAAAATCAGTCAACAATTCGTAAAGAACGAGATATTTTTTTACGGATCCGTCCCGGACGGTCCTAGGGGGTCAGGGGGCGGAAGAGCCGTTCTGCCAGGAGCACTGCGCGGCGTTCCAGGATCTGCGGATCGGCCGGAACCAGCGTGGAAGCAATTTCATATTCGTAGCCGTCGAAGAACGCGAGGAAGATCGCCACCAGGTCATCCACCGCGCCCGGATCCTCAATGCCCAGACTGCCGTCGGCAGTACCCCGGTGCAGGGCGGCGCGCACCTTCGCATCCCAGAGGAAATACACGCTGTCCAGCCGTTCGCGGAGCTCCGGATGACGGCGGACCAGGCTGGACATTTCCAGCCAGAGCAGGCCGCGGCCGTGTAGATCCGGCATTCCGCAGACTACGCGGATCATTCCGCGCAGCTGTTCCCAGGGGGTGAGCTGCCCCTGCTCCAGAGAAGTGAAGTGCTCCATCAGCTGGCCACTGGCGTAGGCCAGGGCTTCACCAAGCAGCTGTTCCCGAGTGCCGAAATAATGCTGGATGACGCCGATGGAAGCACCCGAGGCTTCGCTGACATCGCGCAGCCTGGTGGCCTCGTAGCCGTGCCGGGAAATGCACTCCAGAGTGGCCGTCAGGATGCGCCGTTTCTTCTCGTCCTTGTTGCGCGCCACTGTCCGCCCTCTCCTGGTTCCTCCACAGATTCCTGCATTTGACTGTACGGCCCCCGGGCCCCGACTGCTTGCGGCGCGGTTGCTTCCGACACTAAAACTAATACCTAAATATTACTTTGATCCCGGGAGCACGATGCAGCCAGAGACCATCACGTACATCAACGGCCGGGTCCGGACCATGGATGCGGAGCAGCCGGAGGCCGCCGGCTTCCGGGTGTCCGGCGGACGGATCTCTGCCGTTGCCGCGGACGACGACGGGACCCGGGAGCTGTGCAGTGGCGCCGGCGCCGTCGTCGACCTGCAGGGCGCCACCGTCATCCCCGGCCTGATCGATGCACATACCCATGTGGAGGCCGCGGCGCTGGCGGACTACTACTGGCTCGATGCCCGCGAAGACCCGCTGGAGGCACTGCTGGCCAAGGTGGCGGCGGAGGCTGGGCAGGCCTCCGCCGGCTGGATCGTGGTGCAGGCCACCCCGCGCCAGGAAGTCCCTACCCTTGCGCAGCTGGATGCAGCCGCGCCCGGCCGGCCGGTGGTGGTGCGCGTGACGGCTCACCTGCAGATCCTCAACACCCAGGCGCTGCAGGCTTCCGGGCTGGCGGAGAACTACACCACGCCGCCGGGCGTGCGCGTGGTACGCGACGAACATGGCCGGGCCACCGGCCCGGTGGAGGAGGGCTATCACCTGCTGCCCGTGCCCTGGCCGGATGCGGAGAGCACTGCCGACTTCCTGGAACGGGAGATCCGCGAGCGGTTCCTGCCCTTCGGCGTCACCAGCATCTACGAAATCCCCTACAGCTCCCAAGGCATGCGCGGCTTCCAGCTGCTGCAGTCCCAGGGCCGGCTGCTGCCGCGGATTTCGCTGAACCCCACAGTGGCCCCGGGCCTGCAGCCGCTCATCGACAGCGTGGACGCGTGGCAGCGCTTCGGCCTGATGAGCGGATTCGGCAATGACCGGCTCTGGCTGGGCGGAGTGAAGTTCTTCCTGGACGGAGACGGCTCCGCCGCCTACAAAGTCACCCGGGACCTGGACCACCCCCGCATGTGGGGCGTGCCGACGCACAACTTCCCGGAACTCGCCGACGCCCTGACCCTTGCCCTGCGCCACGGGGTGCAGCCGTGGATCCACGCCCTGGGCGTGCACGCCCAGTACCTGGCCATCGACGCCGTGGAGGAAGCGGTGCGGCGGGTGCCGGGCAGCAGCGTCCGGCCGCGGATCGAGCACGTGTTCTGCCACTGGAGCGACCAGCAGCTGTTCGAACGCTTCGAGGAGTCCGGCATCCTCGCGGTGCCGACGGCCGCCTTCCTGAAGTTCCATTCCGAGGACTTCGAGCACACCTACCGTCCCGCCAGCGCCTTCCCCTACCGCACTCTCATTGAGCGCGGGCACCGTCCGCCGGGCAACTCGGACACCGCCGGCACGCAGCCCCGGGCGGCCAATCCGTGGTGGGGCATTGCGGCCATGGTGCACCGCATCAACAACGCCGGAGCGAAGGTGGAGCCGCTCAGCGAGGCCGTTTCCGTGGCGGACGGCGTGCGCACCTACACCGAGTTCTCCGCCTACGCCGGGCGCATGGAAACCTGCCTCGGCTCCCTCACGCCGGGCAAATATGCGGACTTCGCCGTGCTGAACCAGGACCCGTTCGGCGGAGAGCTGGAGGTCATTGAGTCCACCCGTTCGGTGGCGTCCTTTGTGGCCGGGGAGCAGATCTGGGGAGACCAGCTGTCCTGAGAACACAAAGCGGGGGAGGCCAGGATGCCTCCCCCGCTGCAGTTTCCGCAGAAATCAGCTGTACATGACGTAGACCTTGGACAGTGCCTCGGTCACGTTCCAGGTGCCGGTCCAGCCCTTGGGGAAGACCGCCAGGTCGCCCGGACCGACTTCCTTGGGCTCTTCGCCGTCGCGCTGGACGGTCATGCGGCCGCTGAGCACGTAGATGACCTCGCCGCCGTCGGAGAAGTTCCACTGGGACAGGCCGGTGGCGGTTTCCCAGGTGCCCGCGTGGATCGTTTCCTCGTCGGTGGAGAACAGGTTGTAGGTCTTGGTCTCGATGTCCGCGCCCAGCGGGTCTGCCAGCGGCAGGGCCAGCGGCTCCACTGTCTTCTCGGACTCTTCAACCTGGGCGATATTGCGGACGATGGCCATGCGGGCTCCTTGAGTAGTCTCCTAAAACCAATATTTAAATATTGGTTTTCTCAACGTACTGATCCGTTGCAGCGCCGCCAACTTCATTACGTAGCGTGCACCCTTGACGCAGCACGGGCACGGGATAACGATTTACGGACCAAGGGGACCTGCCAGCCCGCCGGGAGCACCGGCGTCGTACGTCCCCGCCCGGCTTCCGGATGCCCGTCCGGGAGCCGCAGCCCGAGATCGAGACACCGGCGCCGGGTTCACGGTGCGGAAGGTTGCCCGTGGAACAGCCTGCGAACCAGTCCCCGCACAAACCGTACGAAGGCAAAATCGCCCTGGTCACCGGTGCGTCCCGCGGCATCGGGCGGCGGGTTGCCGAGCGCCTCGCCGCCCAGGGTGCGCAGGTGGTGGTCGGCTACCGGAAGAACGCGGACCTGGCCAAGGAAACGGTCGCTGAACTGCAGCACCTCGGCGGCGGCGGGCTGGCGGTGCAGGCGGACATCGAGGACCCCGAGGACATCCTCCGGCTCTTCGACGCCGCTGCCGCCGAATACGGGCGGCTGGACTTCTTCGTGAACAACGCCGCCGCCGCTGCCTTCAAGAAGGTGGTGGACCTCAAAACCCACCACCTGGACCGCGCCTACGCCGTGAACGTGCGCCCCTTTGTGCTCGGCGCGCAGGAGGCGGTGAAACTGATGGACGACGGCGGCCGGATCGTTGCGCTGACTTCATACGGCAGCGTGCGGGCCTTCCCCACCTACGCGGCGCTGGGATCCTACAAGGCCGCCGTCGAATCCTTTGTCCGGTTCATGGCGGTGGAGTTCGCCGGCTACGGGATCAACGTGAACGCGGTGAACGGCGGGCTGATCGACTCCGATTCGCTCGAGTACTTCTACACCATGGACGGCATGGCGCCCATGGACAGCGTGGTCTCCCGGATCCCCAAGGGCAGGCCCGGAACCGTGGATGAAATGGCCGCCACCGTGGACTTCCTGCTCTCTCCAGGCGCGGAGTACATTACCGGGCAGTCCCTGGCCGTGGACGGCGGCCTGTCCGTGATCGCCCCGCCGTTCTTCAGCGACACCACCGAACCCGTTGCACTTCCTGAGCGCCCGCGGCGGCCGCAGACGGAAAACTGAGGAAAGGACAGGAACCCATGCCGTACGACGCAGGCCGGTTCAAGGACTACTTCGAATCCCAGATGACCTACGGTGCCGGATTCCGGCGGAACGTCTCCCGCTACGGCAGCGCCGTCGCCCTGGTCGATCCGCCCACCGGACGCGAGTGGACCTACGCGCAGCTGGGCGCCGACGTCGAACGCTGCGCCGCGATGCTCGCCGAACGCGGCGTGCGCGCAGGGGACCGGGTGATGTACCAGCTGTTCAACGGCGTCGAATTCGCGCTGCTGTACCTGGCCGCGCACCGGCTGGGGGCCATCAGCGTGCCGGTCAACTACCGGCTCGCGCCGGGGGAGACCGCGCACATCCTGCGGGACAGCGACCCGTCAGTGTTTATTGTCGACGCCGAGTGCGCGGCTTCCGCGGCGCAGGCGCTGGAACTGTCCGGGAAGACGCCGCAGGTCCTGGTTGCGGGCGAGGCCGCGCTGCCGCAGGGCTGGGAAAATTTCGACGCCGCGCTGCAGGGAACCTCCGGGCCGGTGCCGGACCTGCCGGCGGACTATTCCGCCTACGACGAGTCCACCCGGCTGTACACGTCGGGGACCACCGGGATGCCCAAGGGGGTGTCCCTGCCGTCCCTGGCCGAACTGATGAGCGCCCATGACGTGATCATGCACTTCCCGCTCAGCCCGCAGGACCGGACCCTGAACATGACCCCGTGGTTCCACCGCGGCGGGCTGCACTCGGGCGGCCCGAATCCGTCCTTCTACATTGGCGCCGGGGTGGTGCCGCTGCGCAGCTTTCACCCCGCCACGGTGCTGGACTGGGTGGGGGAGTACGGGCTGACGTTCCTGATCGGCGCGCCCACCACGCTGGAGATGATCGCCGCGGAACAGGAGAAGCAGCCGCGGGACATCTCCACACTCAAGGGCATTGTGACCATGGGTGCGCCGCTGGACCGGGCCGCCGCGCTGCGGTACCAGGAGCTGCTCACGCCGCGGATCTTCAACGGTTACGGCACCACCGAGGCGTTCTGGAACACGTTCCTGCGCCCGGAGGATCTGCCCGCCCGGGCCGGTACCGCGGGGCGGTCCTGCACTGACGACGACGTCGCCGTCGTCAAGATCTTTCCGGACCGTCGCGGACGGCCGGACGAGCTCGCCGCGCAGGACGGCACCGAGGCAGGGGAGGTGATCATGCGCTCGCCGAAAGCCGGGTACAGCTATGTGAACCTGCCTGGTGTGGAGGAGGAGAAGTTCTTCGAGGGCTGGCTGTATCCCGGGGACATGGCCACCTGGGATGAGGACGGGTTCGTGACCATCCTGGGCCGCAAGGACGACATGATTATCTCCGGCGGCGAGAACATCCATCCCGTGCAGGTCGAGGGCGTGCTGGCGGAGCATCCCGAGGTGCTGGATTCGGTGGTGGTGGGCGTGCCGGATCCGCAGTGGGGCCAGCGCGTGGTGGCGTACGTGGTGCCCCGCAGTGAGGCCGCGACGGCGGACGCGCTGGAGGAGTTCTGCCTGGCCCATCCCGGCCTGGCCGACTATAAACGCCCCCGGGCCTACCGGTTCGTGGACTCGGTGCCGCTGACCGCCACCGGGAAGAAGATGCACTTCAAACTGGCCGAAACGGCGGCGGATGACCACAGCGCCGGGCGGCTGATTGCTCCCGGCTCTCCGGTGGCGACGGAGTGAGGAACGGCATGGATGCGCAGCGGGTGGTCATCACCGGGACGGGGGCGCAGACCCCGCTCGGCGGGTCCTGGCCGCTGACCTGGGAAGCGCTCAAGGAAGGAAAGTCCGGGGTGGACCGGATCACCGCGTTCGATGCTTCGGAGTTCCCCACCCGGATCGCGGCCGAGGTCAAAGGTTTTGACCCCGCGGCCTGGCTGCCGGTGAAACGGATCAACCGGTCCTCCCGGGCGTCGCAGCTCGCCGTCGCGGCGGCGCGGGAAGCAGCGGCCGACGCCGGTCTGGGGTCCACGTTGGAGGGCACCGACGCGGCGGTTCTCATCAACAGCGCGGTGTCCGGTTATCCGGAAGTGCAGGACGCCACGCGGCTGTTCGACGCCGAGGGGATCCGGCCGGTCAGCCCGAGCTTCGTGGCGTCCTCGCTGACCAACATGCCGGCGTGCGAGGTCGCGATCGACCTGGCCGTGCACGGGCCGGTGAACGCCAGCGCGCTGGCCTGCGCCAGTGGAACGCACGCCCTGCTGGAGGCGCGCCGCACGCTGCTGGCGGGGGACGCCGACGTCGTACTGGCCGGCGGAACGGATGCCGCGATCACCCCGGTGATGTTCGCCGGGCTGACCACCATGCGCGGGCTCTCGCGCAGCAACGGTGTGCCGCAGGAGGCGTCCCGCCCGTTCGACGCCGAGCGGGACGGTTTTGTGTTCGGCGAGGGTGCGGTGGTGTGCGTGATGGAGACGCTGGAGCACGCCCGTGCCCGCGGCGCCCAGGTGTATGCGGAGGTGCTGGGCGGGGCGATGACATCCGATGCGTTCCACATTGTGGCGCCGGAGCCGAGCGGAAGGTATGCGGCGGAGGCGATTTCGCGGACGCTGGCGCAGGCCCGGCTGGACCCGTCGGACGTGGATCTGGTCTGTGCGCACGGGACGTCCACGAAGGCCAATGACCGGACGGAAACGGCGGCCCTGCATACGGTGTTCGGCGAGCATGCGGGGGCCCTGGCCGTCACCGCGCCGAAGTCCATGACCGGGCACCTGATTGGAGCGGCCGGAACGCTGGCGTCGTTGCTGTGCGCCATGTCGATCGTCGAAGGCGTCATTCCGCCGACGATCAACTATTCGACGCCGGATCCGGAATGCGACCTCGACTATGTGCCGAACGTGGCGCGGGAGCAGGACGTGCAGTATGCGGTGACGAATGCGTTCGGGTTCGGCGGGCAGAACTGTGTGGTGGCGTTCGGGCGGATGTAGGCGTTAGGAGGCAATTGCAAGGGCGGCGACGGCGGTGATCACGGTGAGCGGAGCGACGATCAGGCCGGCGAGGGCGTAGCCCTTCCAGCTGATCACCACGTTCATACGGACCAGCCGGTCGTGCCAGAGCAGGGTGGCCAGGGACGCCCACGGGGTAACCAGCGGCCCGGCATTGACGCCGATCAGCAGTGCGGCCATCCGCTCCGGGGTGTCGGCGAGCGGTTCGGCCAGCAGATAGGCGGGCAGGTTGTTCACTGCGTTCGCTCCGGCCGCTCCGGTGGCGGCGAGCCGGAGCAGTTCTCCGAAGTCCTCGCCATCTCCGGCCAGAACGCCCAGCAGCGCCGAGCCGCCGAGTCCCAGAAAGGACTCCATCGCCAGGAACAGTCCGGAGGCGAACAGCAACAGGGGCCAGGGGATCAGCCGGATGGTCAGGGACTGCCGGCGCCGGACGGCGAAAACTGCTGTAAGGACTGCTGCTGCGACGGTGGCCGGGATCCACACCGGCAGACCGGAAACCAGCAGGGGGAGCAGAACCAGGAGGACGGCACCGGATGCTGCGAGCAGGAAGCGGTCCGGGGTGGAGTAACGGGATGCCCCGGCCGGGTGCCCATTGGTGGTGCTCGTTCCGTGCGCGGGATTGGGGGCGGGGCTCGGCCCGCCGTCGGGCCCATTTCCGGACGCCGGTGTGCGCGCGTACCGCAGCCGCAGGTCCCGGCGGAAGACGACTGCGATGAAGCCGAGCGGCACCAGCACGCAGGCCAGCGCCGGCCCCCACATGAGGCCCGCGAATCCGGCAGGGCTCAGGGCGCCGAGGCTGTGCTGCGCCAGCAGGTTGGTCAGGTTGGACACCGGCAGGAGCAGGCTGGCGGTGTTCGCCAGCCAGACCATGGTCAGGACGAAAGGCAGCGGCGGGGGGGGGGGGGGGGGCGCGC
>JBELYP010000058.1:0-8188 GCA_040273995.1 Arthrobacter sp. | reverse complement strand
CCGCCGGGTTGCCGGACTCTGGGCCGCGGGGGCGGGCCGGCCGGCCCCACTACGGTGACCACTACCGGGGTGAGGAGTACCGCCGTCGTATCCAGGGACAGGAAGATGGTACTGAGCGTTGCCAGCAAAGCGAGCAGCAGCCAAAGGGCCAGGCTGGAGCCGAAACCCCAGCGCCGCAGCTGCCGGCCGGCCCAGAGGAAGACGCCGGCCTCGCTGGCCAGTTCCGTCACGACGGTGATCGCGGCGACGAACACGAGGATCGGCACCACACGGTCGGTGAGTTCGGTCAGTTCGGCGGGGGTGACGATTCCAGCAGCTGCCGCGCTGCCGCCGAGCAGCAGCAGGGCCGCTCCGATGATCGCCAATCGCATGAGCGGAGTCTATTCCCGCTCGGCTCTTGTCTGCGCGGGTTCTGCGTGCTGCCCGCGCGCCGGTGCTGCGGCCCGCTGGACGGGACCGCACGGCGTCGGGCAGTCGAAACAGCCGCCTGCTGTTCCGGCACTGCGCCTGCGGTGGCACTGCCGCACGCGGCTGTGCGAACTTTCACTCGCCGTCGTGCATGCTGCCGCCCTGAGCTGGGAGGGGGAAGGGGGTCGCGTTAGTTGCCCAGGGCGGAGTCGACGGGTTCCTGGATCTCGCTGTAGGCGCCGGATTCAAGCTGCAGCACCTGGCCATTCAGGTAGAGCGTGGGGGTTCCTTTGACCTGGAGATCCTGTGCATCCTGCAGGTCCCGGGCCACGCGGTCCTTGATGGCGTCCGAGTTGTAGTCGGCCGTGAACTGGTCCATGTCCAGGCCCAGCTCTTCTGCGTAGCCTGCGAAGATGCCGTCTACGTCGTCGGCGTTCTTCCAGTCCTGCTGGTGTTCGAAGACTTTGGCGGCCATCTGTTCCAGGGCGCCCTGTTCCGCTGCTGCTTCCACCGCGCGGGCGGACGGCTCGGCGTTCTGGTGTTTGGGCAGCGGGTAGTTCCGCACCACGATTTCCACCTGGTCGCCGTAGTCGGCCTTCACCTTTTCAATCAGGGTGTTCATCATGGCGCAGTAGGGGCACTGATAGTCGGTGAAGAGTACCAGGGTGGCCTGCGGATCTTCCGGGGTGGTGATGGTCCGGGCGTCGGAGGGGACCAGTTTGTCCTGCTGATCTGCCGGGACACTCGCTTCGGCGGAGGCGCTGGTCTCCGGTGCCGCAGGTTCACTCGAGGTTCCGCAGGACACTACGCCGCCGCTTACCAGCACGCCGGCGATGAGCAGTGACGGCACAGCCTTGTGCATAATTCCCTTCCTGTATGAATCCAGCACGCGCCGCTGCGCGCACATACGGGTTGGAAGTTTGCCTCTACTTAAATGGTTCCACCGGTGGCGGCCGGGCTGAAGGGAGATGCGGCGTGATGTTGGTCCACCGGGGGTGTGGTTGGGGTTACTGGGGGCCCGGGGTTTGGGCTGGAGCCGGCCGGGGGTGGGCCGGGCTGGCCGTGAGTGGCCGGGTTGGGCGCGGGGAGTGGGGTGCCGGGAGCAGCCGGGCTGGAGCTGCCCCGGGCGACGGGGAGACGCCCCCTGAGACGGGGTGCGCGAGGTGTTGGTGCTCGATCAAGTGGTCGGGGGGATGAAGGCGGGGCACCCATGCAGGTTGCGTCCGCGACACGGGGTGCGCGAGCGGTAAGGCGCAGGGGTGCTCAACCTTCGGGGGAGATAACGCTGTTTAGAGGCGATTCCCCCAAACCCTTGGTGAGATAACGCCGCTTTCAGCGCCGGAAAGCGACGTTATCTCCCCAAGGGCTGCGCGGGAGGAGGGTTAAACGACGGTAACTCCCCGAGGGTTGCGGGGGAGAAGGGGTAAACGACGGTATCTCCCCAAGGGTTGCGGGGGAGGAGGGCCAAACGACGGTATCTCCCCGAAGGTTCAGCCCCACGTCGTAAGGAAACCCAGCACCAGCCCGACCGGAAGAGCCACAACCGGAAGAACTCGCGGTAGTGAAGCAGAACCGATGGTCCTGCCGGTTAGGCGGTCCCGTCAGTCCTGGCTATGGGGCTGCGCCGACCCCTCCCTGTCCGAATCCGACGCGTCCGTCTCAGCATCCAACCGGGCAATGCGCTCGCGGGCAGAGCGTTCGGACGGCCCCATGTTGCCGAGCCCGAACTGGATGACGCGCAGCACCAGCCGCACCGGACCGTGCACGGGCAGCTTGATGGGGCCCAGACGCGGTTCGCGGAGGGCGAGCAGCTCGCGGTGCCGCGGTTCCAGGGACGCGACGGCGCCGGCGAACAGGACGCGGTAGCCGATCAGCTGGTTCTTTGGCAGGGGAGGCCGGCGCAGGAACCTCACCACTTCCTGGACCGTGGGGCTGGAGCGCAGCTCCGGGTCGAACGCTGCCATCTGTTTCCGCAGTCCCGCCAGGTCCCGGGGCGGGTTGTCGATGTGCATCAGTTCACCGGCAGTGGCCCATTCCGCCACGTACTGGTCCGGCCCGCCGGGAATCGGCCCGCCGAACTCGATGTGGGAGGTCAGGAACGCGTCGGTGAAGGCGAGGTGGACCCAGCGGGCCAGCTCGGGATCGTTTGCGGAGTAGGGGCGTTCGACGCCGGCGGCGTCCTCGTAGGTGCCTTGAACCCGTTCATGCAGCCGCAGCACCCAGTTCGATGCGCCGCGTGCCGCCGTCGTATCCCCGTACGTGACGGTGAAGATCCACCGGATGGTGCCCGCGAGCCGGCCGAGCGGGTCTTCCTTGTAGTTGGAGTAGTCGCGGACGCCGGCCATCGCTCCCGGATGCAGTGCCTGCAGGAGCAGGGCGCGGATGCCGGCGACGATCGTCGTCATGGATCCGTGGACCGCCCACACTGCGGAGTCCGGTCCGTAGTAGCCGCGGTCGGCTCCGTTGGCGAGTTCCAGCTCCCATTCCGGGATGGTCTCCGAGTTGTTGCTGAAAGTACCCACCAGCTGGCGGCGCCAGGATTCAAGAAGCTTGCCCATCGTCCCAGTATGGTCCCGGCGGCTGGGAGGAGGCAGGGTGGGAGCCGGGCCGGGAGAGTTAGAAGGGCGGGAGAGCGTCCACCTTCATCGGTGCGCAGGCATCGACCAGCCACTCGAAGCCGGCAGGACTGTCCAGGGCAAGTTGGCTCACCGTGGACAGATCGGCTTCGGAAACCCTGCTCCCGAAGACCACACCGGCCTGATTGCCGTTGAGCTGGTGGCTCATCCAGAGCGCACCGTCCAGCCCAGCCGAATGGGCTGCGGCCGCCCACTTGCGTGTCTGCGCGTAATTCACCGGGGGAGTGTCCGTCAGCTGGTTGGCCTGAAGACCGAACCGCCGCAGGCCCTCACTGTGGAACAGGGCGAACGTCAGCTCCCGTTCGATTCTCACTTCGGACAGAACCCTCCCGCGGTAGGCCGCTGCCGGCAGACGGGTGGGTGAACCCGAGGGTGTGTAACGCAGCAGGGTTTCACACAGGGCAGTTTCCGGTGTCTCGGCGAGGTACAGGACCGGCTCGGCGGGAGTCCCGAAGAAGTTGAACCGTCCGGCGCCCTTGGGCCCCGGATTGGTTTCCCCTGCGCGAAAGGCGGCGCTGTGGCAGCGGAAGAGGATCGTGCCGGCCGGGATGGAAACTGTCAGAGGGGAGAAAGGGGTGGGCGGATCGGGCGTTTCGGTCACGGCGCCTCGAAGGCGTCCGCCGCTGCGGCGAGCACGAGTTCCACGTCATCGAGGTGGTCCACAGGCCGGGTTCCGCCGGGAAAGTACGTGTTCGGGTTCGTCAGCCAGGCCAAGAGGTCTACGTCCTCCCAGCCGTTTTCGCGGGCCATCCGGATGAGCCGGGGCATCACAGGACGGATCTGGCCGCCGGTTTCGGTGAACTGGAATGAGGGGATGCGGTCGGAATTGCCGCGCCGGTAGGAAATGATCTGGCCGTTGTTCTTCAGATCCCCGGCCATGGAGCGATTGGTGCCTTTGGCTCCGCGCAGCCGTGCGACCTCTTGGCGGCTGTAGGTGCCGAACTCGGATTCGACGCCGCGCAGCCAGTTCTCTCTCGCTTGGAGGCTGCGGGCCAGCTGAGGAGACACCGGAGTTTGGGCTGTCTCCATCGCCGGCGCCAGGTTCCGGCGCGCGACCCACAGCGTCACCAGGTGGTTCAGTTCGTCCGCCGGAATTGCTGAATCTGCCAGCACGGAAGCTACGTCCGGCTTCAGATGGCCGAGCACACGCACCGGCACGGTTTCGGTTTCCTGTTCGTGGGACACGCTCATGGCTGCTCCTAACGATCCTTACGTCTCAGGTTAGCGCCCAAATCGTAAGGACGGTAGGGTGCCCGCTGGGAACCGGCCGCCATCCTGCGTCGCAATAACGCTGCTAAGACTCTTCTCCGGGAATCCTGTGCTGCAGTAACGTCCCTCCCAGCCTGGCGGAACGACGGTATCGCGGCACAGGATGCTGTTGAGTCCTCCGGAAGGACGTTATTGCAGCACAGGATGTCGACGGCGGCGCGCGCCGGGCGTGCGGGGCATCCCAAACGCTTCCCCTAGGGTGGGGCCATGACATCACCCACGGCAGCAGGCTATGAACGGTTCGCAGCACTCGAGGCCCGCGGCGTGTCACAGCTCTATGAGGAATGGGCGGCTGCCATCGCGGAGGATCCGGAGGTGCTGGCCCTGATCGATTCGCTTCCGCGGCCCAAGCGGCAGCCCAACCTGGTCTTCGCTGCGGCACGGCTGGCCGGAGCTCCGCTTGCTCCGTACCCACAGTTCCGCGGCTGGCTGCTGGAACACTGGTCCGCCGTCGAACCCGTCATCCAGGCCCAGATGACGCAGACCAACGAAGCCGGCCGCTGCGCCGTTCTGCTGCCGCTACTCAGCCGGATCGAAGGGCCGGTGGCGCTGATCGAAGCCGGTGCCTCGGCCGGGTTCTGCCTCTATCCCGACCGGTACAGCTACCGCTATCAGCACGACGGCGGCAGGAAGGTCTTGCATCCCGCGTCCGGTCCCAGCCCGGTCCAGCTGAGCTGCGCATTGACCGGCGCTGCGCCGCCCACCCGCCTGCCCGACGTCGTATGGCGGGCAGGAATCGACCTAAACCCGTTGGATGTCCAGGACCCGGAGGACATGGCCTGGCTCGAGACGCTGATCTGGCCGGAACACCAGGAACGCCGCGACCGGCTCCGGGCGGTGGCAAAAATTGCCGCCGCCGATCCGCCGCACCTTGTCCGGGGTGACATCGTGGCGGAGCTTCCGCAGCTGGTGGACAAGGCGCCGAAGGATGCGACCGTCGTCGTCTTCCACAGTGCGGTTCTTCCGTACCTCGATCCGGACCACCGGCAGCGGTTCGTCGATCTGGTGCAGGGACTGGACGTGGCCTGGATCAGCAACGAGGGCGAAGCTGCCATTCCTGCAGTGAAGGCCCAGCTTCCCCGGAGTGCGGAAGGCCGCCTGGTTCTGTCCCAGAGTGGTATCCCCCAGGCGTTCACCGGCCCGCACGGCCAGAGCTACGAGGCGCTCTGACTTGGCTCCTAGGATGTAGGGCAGCTGTGGCGACTGGACAGGCGGCAGAGTCGGATCCGTAGCAGCGGTCATTCGCCTCGCTGCCAGTAGGTTCTTATGGGGACCTCCGGGTGCCACCTTCTTATTCGCGCATCCGCGCCACCCGGAGGCCCTGTATTAGCGTTTCAACGTTTGCCCATTTCCTGCGCCTCTAACAAGTGCCAGTGGCAACGGCGTAACGTAGGGCGCCAAGATGTGGGTTAGCAAAGAGTTCGGTTTCACCGGCCGACACGCAGAGCTCCTCGGATGCATATGTATAATCGACGCGAATTTTCACTGTTGATCCAGTGCTGGTGCAGTGGTTATAGATTCCCTTTTCATAATTTCCGTCATCTCCGCCGCCCAAGTTCCCAGTCGTCAGCGGGTAGAACCCGCAGGGAGACGCGGCTTGGGACGCCGGAGCGAATGCCACAGATGTGCCGAGCAAAGAGCACATCGCTACTGTTCCTATCGTCAGTTTGCGCGCCGTTCCTTGCATATTTAGCACCCACCAATCGCATACGAGTATGAGATTCTCTTGTCCTGATTGACGAACCCAAGCCTCGTTTCCCCTGGCTGGACGCAGAGGTCAGTCGGCCCGTCGGCTGTATCGATGCGAATCATGACGTTCGAACCGTCACTGGTGCAGTGGGTATAGTGTGCGACACGGCGTTCCCCTGAGAACGGACTCCAGTGGAAAGGTTTGGGGAGGCTAATGGTCGAGTCGTAGAACTCGGTCTTCTCGTAGTGCCCGCATACGGCGGCACTGGCTGGTCCCGCGCCAGCAAGGGCTGAGACGGAGACCGCGGTGGCAGCCAGAAAGGCTGAAGCCGTAGAGGCTACGATTATTTTTCGACGGGCCGTTTTTTCCATATCTAACAATCTCCAATAATATATTGGCTCTTATCTTTTGGATGTGGCATATGACCCGTGGAACGATAACAACGAAATGATTGGAGTGCAAGGACGTATGAAGAATCAAAAGGAAAATATGAAATCTCGTCGATCACTCAGCTTTGTGATCATACTTTTTGCTGTAGGTGGAATAACGCTCTTTTGGCTTCTGGCCCAAGGTGTGATAAGTCAGGGTTTTGCACTATGGGCAATCCCTCTCTGTTTCGTAATCGTCGCGGGGGCCGTCGTATTGGGTGCAGTGCGGAGCGTGTCGAAATAGCGTCGAATGCGGCAGCAATGGACCAGCTAGAGAGGGCGGGATAATCCCGAAGCCTGTTTGGCCCTAGTTCCAGTCGGCGGCTACGGCAGCGGGGTGCCATCGAGCGGTACAGTTCCCCTCTTGACCGGGGTGTGGAGTCTGACTCAAACGGATGGATAGCAGCCAGTCAGCCTTCGGTCTGAGTCGTATTTGGGATGGGACCGGGGCAGGACCGGACTGAGGCTTATGGGTGCCCGAGACTGAGGGGGCGAACGGCGGCGCAGCCTACCCGTCCGCCGGACCGTTCTCCGCGATCTCGCGCAGAATCATCAGGTTGTTCCGGAGCGCCTGGTTGCCTGCCTCCGTACTGGCGATCCAGGTTTTCACCCGGCGTCCGGTCTGGCGCTTTTCGACGGTGATGTAACCGGCATCCGCAAGCCGCGTGAGGTTCTGAGACAGACTGGAATCCGAGAGATCGACGGCGTCCCGCAGGACGGTGAACTCACACTCGTCAACCGAGCCGAGATACCCCATGATCGAAAACCGGACGGGAGAGTGGATCAGCGCATCCAGTTTCTGACGTGCGTGGGTCACCGGGACAGGGTCCTTCCCGGACGGAACCGGACCGCGAGCACGAAGAACGGAACGGAAGCCACTGCGGACAGGGCCAGGGCTGGACCGAAGCTTTCGACGTCGCGGCCCAGCGTCGACACCAGAACGCTCAGGACGATCCAGCTGCCCACCGCCACAGAGATTCCCGTCTTGCTGCCCCGCGGCGTCGCCCGCCTCCGGCCCATAACCCAGACCAGGCCAAGGAGCGCGGCGAAAGTAGCGGCGATGACGATCAGCCGGGCAGGCATCTCCCACGGTACGACCAGCCCGCCCGGAATCACGATCAGACCCATCGCCAGGCATGCCCAGGGAAACCACCGGGAATCGGCGACGGCGCGCTGCCGGGCCTGGTCGGCGGCATGGAGCGAAGCTGCGGCGCTGGCTGAGTCAGTCATGCAAGCAGTTTACAGATCATAAAGTACTTGTAAAGAGCTAATGCTGCCCTACCGCAGCAGAATATCCACAGCCCGCGAGCCCCCAGAAGAAGACCCCGCCGGAACCCGCTCCAGCGTGCCGGACCGGTTGGCGGCGTCGTCGCGCAGGATCTCCGTGACCGACCCCAGGAACCGGGACAGATCCACCTTGTCCTCCGGAGCGGCGAGCAACAGCTGGAAGCCGAACTCGTGCAGCGCGTTGATGGACGCCTCGGCGAAGGACAGCGAGGACTTCACGAACGCCTCATCCATCATCACCGTGCCGTAGGTGCTGAAGCCCTGGGACACAATACCCAGCTGGTACGCCAGCGCCGACGCCATAATGAACGCGGTGAACCGCTGCCCCTCACCGCCGGACATCAGGGACGCCTGCAGGTTGGTGAACGACTGCCCGTTCGCGAGCTTGTTGGTGCAGGTGATGGTCACGTGCGCGCGGACGTCCAGGACCTCGGCCCGCCAGCGGCGCTCCTGCGGATCCTTCAGCTTCT
>JBELYP010000057.1:0-19482 GCA_040273995.1 Arthrobacter sp. | reverse complement strand
GGAGGAACTGGCGGACGTGCTTGGCGGCGCGGTGGGTGCTTCCCGTGCGGCAACCGACGCGGGCTGGATTGAGCACTCGGCGCAGGTGGGCCAGACCGGCAAGACCGTTTCGCCGCAGCTGTACATCTCTGCCGGCATCTCCGGTGCCATCCAGCAGAAGGCCGGCATGCAGACCGCCAAGGTGATCGTTGCAGTGAACAAGGACCCCGACGCACCCGTTTTCGAAATCGCCGACTTCGGCATTGTGGGCGATCTGGCTACCGTTCTGCCCCAGGCCGCCGAGGAAATCCGGAAGCGGCGCGCGTGAGCGGATTTCCCGGCACCGCGCCCGGACGTGTCCTGGCGTTCGCAGCGCACCCGGACGACATCGATTTCGGTGCCGCCGGTTCCCTGGCCAAATGGGCGGCACAGGGAACCGAGATTACTTACTGCATTATGACCTCGGGGGATGCCGGCGGTTTCGAAGCCGCCGGCCGGGGGGACATCTCCTCGCGCCGCAACGCGGAACAGCGTGCTGCCGCGGACATCGTGGGCGCCGGGGAGATCCACTTCCTGGGGGAGCGGGACGGATTCCTTGCCGTGAATTACGAGGTGGTGGGCAAGGCAGTGGAGCTGATCCGCCGGGTGCGCCCCGACGTCGTGCTCTCAATGCATCCCGAACGCAACTGGTCCCGGATCCAGGCCAGCCACCCGGATCACCTGGCATGCGGGGAAATCGTGACCCGTGCGGTGTATCCGGCGGCGGAGAACCCCTTTGCCTACCCCAAACTGGAGGAGGCCGGGCTGCACGCGTACAAGGTGCCCTGGCTGCTCTTCTACGGTGCGCCGCGGGAACGCGAGAACCACGCCGTGGACATCAGCGCGGAGGTGGAGACCAAACTGGCCGCCGTTCGGGTCCATGCCAGCCAGCACCCGGACCTTGCCGGCATGGAGTCGGCCGTGCGTTCCTTCCTGCAGGAGAACGCGCAGCGGCACGGCCTCCCGGAAGGAACCAGCGCCGAGGTTTTCCACCTGGTAGGAGTGAATACTCCCGCCACGATCGCCGGTTTCTAGGGCTTTACGGCCGTTACCAGCAGGGTGTTGGCATTGAGGGTGTACTCGGGGCCAAGCTCGGCGAGGAACGCCTCCCGGACCCGTTCTGCCGCAGCGGCATCGGCGGGAAGCATCAGGCGCAGCGGGCTGCCCATCACCAGGGACCAGGCCAGGTCCGGGCTGAGCTGCACGGGCACGGAAGTATGCGCCGCGTGCACCTCCGCAAACCCCAGGCCGGAGAGCCAGTCTGCCGCTTTCTGCTCGGTGTTGATGCGGAGCATGTTGTCCCGCGAAGTCTCGCTGGGGCCGGGCAGTTCCACGCCTTCGGCAGCGCAGTGGCGGAACAGCGCCGAAGAGAAATCAGTCAGGGCACCTTCCGCCCAGGTACTGAGGGCAAGCCTGCCCCCGCTGCGCAGGAGCGAAGCCAGATGGCGTACGCCCGCGTCCATGTCCGGCAGGAAAAAGAGGGCGTAACCGCACAGCACGACGTCGTACTCCGTGTCCGGCTGGAAACTGAGGATGTCCGCCTGCGTGAAGACGACGTTTTCCAGCGACAGCGTGCGGGCTTTGGCCGATGCTGTTTCCAGCAGCTCCGCGGAGAGGTCAACGGCGTCCACGACGGCGTTGGGACCGGCGCTCTGCGCGGCGGGAACCGTGATGGATCCCCCGCCGCAGCAGGCGTCCAGGACGTTCTCGTTCAGTTTGACGTCCGCTGCGGCAACCAAGGCGTTACCCATGGGATTCCACAGCGAGGGTGCCATCCGCTCAAAGTCGCCGGCGCCGGCGTCGAATATCTCGGCAAGGGGCTGCTGCTCGGGCATGGGAGTCCTTTGGCTTAGAGCTGGGCACCTGCGAAGCCGTGCTGGCGCCAGGCTTCGTAGACGGCGATGGAAGCGGAATTCGCAAGGTTCAGCGACCGCAGGGACGGGAGCATGGGCAGCCGCAGCCGCGCCGTCACCCGGGGATCATGTTTGACGTCCTCCGGCAGGCCAACGGACTCGGGCCCGAAGAGCAGGACATCCCCGGGCTGGTAGGCCACATCCGTGTAGGAGGTTTCGCCGTCTGAGGTGAAGGCATAGACGCGCTCCGGCTGCAGCGCCTCGAACGCGGCCTCGAGGTTCGGATGCAGGTGCATGACGGCCAGATCGTGGTAGTCCAGGCCGGCCCGGCGCAGCTTTGAATCCTCGAAGTCGAAGCCGAGGGGCTCCACGAGGTGGAGTTCGGCGCCGGTGATCGCGGCGAGACGGATCGCGTTGCCCGTGTTGCCCGGGATTTCAGGGGTGTAGAAGAGGATACGGAACACCCCTTTATCCTATGCCCGCGCCGCTACTGCTGCGTCGCGTCGAGCAGGGCACCCAGCACGGGCAGCAGCACGGTGTTTGGCTGCGGGCCGGTACTGAAGAACCGCCGGAGGTCCCGTGCCAGTGTTCCCGGATTGACGACGTCCACCGGGGCCGATTCCGGCAGGTTCGGCGGGGAGTCGATCACCGGCTCGAAAGGGTTCCGGTTCGGGCTGTGCAGGACCAGCCAGCCGGAGACCCGGACATCCGGGAACCGCTCCTGCAGGGTGCGGACAGCATCAGCCAGCCGCAGCGATCCCACGGGCCGTCCGCGGTGCTGCAGCTGTGTGCCGTCCCAGTACCAGGCTCCGGGAGAAGCCATCATGGAGTCGATGACTGCCATCCGGTAACCGCCCAGGAGCACGTGCCCGATTTCAAGGTTCCCTCCGCGCGGACCGCTGTCCGGAATGCGGAGGCTGTTGACCAGCCGGCCGGCCGGGTAATCCGGCAGCAGGGAATTGGCGAGCAGGCCGATGGTGAGGTTCTCTGCGTCAAAGCGGGAGCCGGCGGATGAACCCATCCGCTTCAACAGGCCGGGGCGTTCGGGTTCACCGTTGACCTGCCGCCCGATCATGGCAAGCGGAATCGCCGGCGGGCGCTGCGGTGAGAAGTCCGGTTCGAAGAGCGGAGGCTTGCCGAAATCCGGGTTCGGCGCCGGCCTGCCGGCCTGGGCGCCGGCAGATGCTGAGCTTCCAGCCGTTCCTGAACTTCCCGCCGGACGCGCCGGGGAGGCCCCGGACACCGGGCCGGCCGCATTGGAACGGCCCAGCCTGCGGTCATAGGCGCTGCGCTGTTCGGGGTCAGAGAGCACCTGATACGCCTCGGAAATACGGTGGAAGGTTTCACTGCTGCCGCCGTGGTCCGGGTGGGTCCGGCGTGCAGCCCGCCGGTACGCGGACTTGATCTCCTCAACGGTGGCCGACGGCGTGAGCCCCAGAACCTCATAAAACGATTGTGCTGGGGGAGTCACTGCTGGTCCTTTCGGTAGCACCGCGGCGCCGGCAAGGCGGCTGCACGGACGAACTTGCGCCTGCACTAACCGGCACAGGCACCGGTATAACGCCGGAGGGGACGGAAAAGTTCACCGGTCCCGGCCCTGTTCGCTCCCGGTGGAGCCCCAATTCTAGCCGCTGGAAACCGCCGTCCCACGCGCCGGGCCGCGCCGGACAGCGTGCTCGAACGGCCCCGGGATCCGGGTACCGGAGCGCAGCACGGGACCCGGGGGCTAGAATTGTCTGGTGCCCGTGTACCTCGACCACGCGGCGACCACGCCGATTTCGGCTTCGGCCCTCGCCGCACTCACTTCCGAACTGAGCCGAAGCGGCAACCCATCATCGCTTCACGGCTCCGGCCGGCGCGCCCGAATGGTGGTGGAAGACTCCCGCGAGACGCTGGCTGCGGCGCTGGGCTGCCACCCCTCCGAGGTCATCTTCACCTCCGGGGGAACCGAGGCGGACAACCTGGCTGTGAAGGGACTCTACTGGTCCCGCCGGGACGCTGATCCGCGCCGCACGCGCATCCTGTGCGCGCCAATCGAACACCACGCGGTGCTGGACACGGTGGAATGGCTGCAGAAGCACGAGGGCGCCGACGTCTCCTGGCTGCCCGTGGATGCAGACGGCGTCGTCAGCCTCGATGCGGTGCGCCGCGAGCTGGAAGAACACGGCTCGGAGACTGCCCTGGTCACGCTGATGTGGGCCAACAACGAGGTAGGTACGCTCCAGGACATCCCGGCCCTGGTGGAACTGGCGCATTCCTACGGAGTCCCCGTGCACTCCGACGCCGTCCAGGCTTTCGGTGCCGTACCCCTCAGCTTCCGCGAATCCGGCCTGGACACCATGGCGGTCAGCGGACACAAGATCGGCGGCCCGGTGGGCGTTGGCGCGCTGGTAGTGGGACGCGCTGTTAAACTCACCCCGGTGCTGCACGGCGGGGGACAGGAACGGGATATCCGCTCCGGCACCCTGGATAAGCCCGGCATCGCCGCGTTCGCTGCCGCAGCCCGGGAAGCCACGGAGAACCTGGCCGAAGAAAGTGCGCGCCTGCGCACCCTGCGCAACTACCTGATTGCCGCCGTCGAACGCACCGTTCCGGACGCCGTGCTCCGCGGACCCCGGGATGACGAGGAAGGCACCCGCCGGCTTCCGGGCAACGCCCATTTCACCTTCCCCGGCTGCGAGGGCGACTCCCTGCTTTTCCTCCTGGACCTGGCAGGAGTAGAGTCGTCCACCGGCTCGGCGTGCACCGCCGGAGTGCCGCGCCCGTCCCATGTGCTGCTGGCCATGGGACTGAGCGAGACAGAAGCACGCGGTGCCCAGCGGTTCAGCCTGGGGCATACATCCACCGCCGAAGACGTTGATGCACTGATAGATGCCCTGCCCGAAGCATACGAACGGGCCAAGAAGGCCGGCATGGCGGGCAGCGAAAGCAGCATACGAACAGCAGGAACGGGTTTTAGCTAATGAAGGTTTTGGCAGCAATGAGCGGCGGAGTGGATTCCGCCGTAGCCGCAGCACGGGCAGTGGAGGCAGGGCACGACGTCGTCGGGGTCCACCTTGCGCTCTCCCGCATGCCCGGCACCCTGCGCACCGGCAGCCGGGGCTGCTGCACCATCGAGGATTCACGTGACGCCTGGCGGGCATGCGACATCCTGGGCATTCCGTACTACGTCTGGGACTTCTCTGAGCGGTTCAAGGAAGACGTGGTCGATGACTTCGTTGCCGAGTACGCTGCCGGGCGGACCCCGAACCCGTGCATGCGCTGCAACGAGCGGATCAAGTTCGCCGCGCTGCTGGAGAAGGCGCTGGCCCTGGGCTTCGACGCCGTCTGCACCGGCCACTACGCGAAGGTGATTACCGACGCCGACGGGAACCCGGAGCTGCACCGCGCGGCGGACTGGGCGAAGGACCAGTCCTACGTGCTGGGCGTCCTGACCCATGAGCAGCTCAAGCACGCCATGTTCCCGCTGGCCGACACCCCGTCCAAAGCGGAGGTACGGGCCGAAGCCGAGCGCCGCGGCCTCTCTGTTGCCAACAAGCCCGACAGCCACGACATCTGCTTCATTCCCGACGGCGACACCCGCGGCTGGCTCGAAGAACGCATCGAGATGACCGAGGGCGAGATCGTTGATCCCTCCGGGGAAACGCTCGGCACGCATCCGGGAGCCAACGCTTTCACGGTGGGTCAGCGCAAGGGCCTGAAGCTGGGCCGCCCCGCGGCGGACGGCAAGCCGCGCTTTGTGCTGGAGATCCGGCCAAAGGAAAACAAGGTCATTGTCGGGCCGGAAAAGCTGCTTGAAATCGACCAGATGCGCGGCATCAAGGTTTCCTGGGCCGGCCTGCCCATCCGCGAGGTCGAGACCGGGGAAACCTTCGACTGCACCGCGCAGGTCCGCGCCCACGGCGATCCCGTTCCAGCGACCGCCTGGATGGAATCCGGCGAAGAGGGCCGCAGCGAGCTCGTGGTCCGGCTGAAGGATCCCATGCGCGGTGTTGCCCCCGGCCAGACTGTGGTGATCTACCAGGGCACCCGTGTGCTGGGGCAGGCCACGATCGATTCCGCACGCTCACTGCAGTGGGATCCGGCAGCCGTCTCCTAGTCCGCCTGCCGTAACCTGCGCAGGTGCCGCTGCGGCTGGACCCTAAACTGGACTCATGAGTACTGCACCAGCTGACGATTTCGACCCCACAGCCAGCTCCCTGTCCGGGAAGGTGGCCGACGAGGTCATGGCCGAGCTGCTTGCCATGCGCAGCAGCATCGACAACATCGACGCCACGCTGGTCTATCTCCTGGCAGAGCGGTTCAAGGCCACCCAGCGGGTGGGCCACCTGAAAGCCGAGCACCACCTTCCGCCCGCGGATCCGGGACGGGAAGTCGCCCAGATTGCGCGGCTGCGCAGGCTGGCCGAAGATGCGAACCTTGACCCTGCCTTCGCCGAAAAGTTCCTGAACTTCATCATCAGTGAAGTCATCCGGCACCACCAGGCCATTTCCGAGACCCGCAACGGCGGCAGCAGTGCAGAAGGAGCCTGAGCAGCCCGCTCCCGCCGTCCGCACGGTGGTGCAGGCTACGGCCCAAGGCGCCTGGCCCGGCACGGAGCCGCTGGAGGCAGCGAAGACCATCCGCGGGGAACTGGGCGATCCGCACCTGCCGTTCCTGGTTGAACTGCCCGCCCGCGGCGTCGGGGCAGATGCCGTGGGACGGACCGCGTCGCTGCTGGTGGACCTCCCCGTGGACCTGCAGCCGCACGGCTGGCGCCTGGTGGACCGTCCCGGAATCGACTACCGGCGGGCAGTCTCCCTGCTCTCACGGGACATCAACACGTTTGCGGACGTGGTGGGGGAAGAAGAAACACCCGGTAGCGGACTCAAGATTTCCCTGCAGGGACCGCTGTCCCTGGCCGCCGGGCTCTACCTGCACAACGGTGAGCGTGCCCTGTCCGACGCCGGTGCCCGCCGGGAACTCGCTGAGTCCCTCGCCGCCGGAGCGGCGGAGTACGTTTCCCGGGTTGGCGCCGTCGCACGCGGTGCAGCGCTCACCGTCCAGGTTGACGAACCGCTCCTGGACAGAGTCCTGGACGGGCGCATCCCTACGGCGAGCGGGTACCGCACCCTGCGGTCGGTACCGCCGCAGGAAGCCTCCCTGACGTGGTCCCTGCTGAGGGAATCGCTGCTCTCCGCGGGAGCCTCCGCCGTCGTGTTCAACCTGCCCTCCGCCCGCCACCGGACCTCGGGCTCCGGCCTGGACCTCGCCCTGGGCGCCGGTGCCGACGGCGTGGCGCTTCCCCTGAAGGGACTGGACAACGGCGACTGGGAAGGGATCGCGGAGGCAGTTGAAGCCGGAAGGCACATCTGGCTCGGCGCCCTGCCGCTGCCTTCGCCAGGAGAGCCTCCCCGCCAGGTCACGGCACTGGTACAGGACATCACGGCCCCGTGGATGAGGGTTGGCCTGCCGCTGCGGGACATGCCGGCCATCGGCCTTATGCCGGACGGTGACCTTGCGGAGCTTGCACCCTCCGGGGCGCGGCGGATGCTTGAACGGCTGACCCAGACGGCGTCCGCCCTGGACCAGCTGGCCGCTGAAAGCTGAACGGCCCGGCGGATCTCAGAGCCTGCGTTCCCACTTCTCCGGTTCGGCGTCCGGCGGCAGGACGCCGTCGAACTCCCGGTATTCATAGCTGAAGCTGCCGTCGTAGACGAAAACCGTGCCCAGCTGGCGCTGGCGCACCAGAGTGCGGATGCGGAACCGGCCGGACTCTTCGTCCCACCACTGTTCCGCGTGTGCATCAGCGCCGGCCAGCACCGGCACAGGGATCCGCAGCCGGCGGATAAACAGCCGGGTATGCGGCGAATGCATGTGCAGCCGGCCGTCCCCTGACACGGAAAGCTCCAGATCCGTGGCAAGGTTGCGGCGCCGCCCCACGTAGTCGGTCAGCCCGGCGGGGGATGTCAGCGAGGTGGTGTCCTCAAAGATCCGCTGCCCCCGGTCGAAATTGAAGGTGCGGACCGCTGTCAGCGAGGAGCGCCCAAACGGATCACGGTGGGCGTAGTTGCGGATGCTGAAGGGCACGTTCCGCCCGAAATCCGGAAAAAACGCGTTGGTGACCGGCAACGCGGAGAGCACCGGGCGCAGCGCCGGACGCGGGCTGCCGGCGACGTCGAACACCCCGGAGCCAAAACCGTACCGGCCTTCGTCCGGCTGCAGTGAGAAGTATTCCTGGAGCTCGGGCTGCAGGCGGCCAAAGGCGGCGCCCAGCGCCCGCTGATACACGGAGCCATCAGTCATTTTTCCAGCGTACGCCGCCTCTGGACCGGCGTGTGCCGGCGGCATCCGCATACCCGGCCCGCCGGGGCAGGTCAGAGGCGTCCGGAGGCTTTCAGCCGGATGTACATGTCCGCCAGCTTCGGCGGCAGCTCATGAGGCGGCTCGTCCACTACTTCGGCGCCCATCGATTTCAGCTGCGCAGTCACTGCCGCCCGGTCGAGCAGGGCACGTTCGGCGGCAGCGGCACGGAAAACGGCCGACGCCGATGTCCGGTCCGTCCGCAGTTCGTCCAGGGCAGGGTCGCGGACGGAGGCTATTACCACCACGTGCTTGGCCAGCAGGGACGGCAGGACCGGAAGCAGGCCCTCTTCCACGGCGGCGGCGTCCAGTGCCGTAATCAGGACTACGAGTGAACGCCGGGAAGAGACAGAGGCAATGACGCCGGGCAGCAGGGAAAAATCCGCTTCGATGAGCTCGGCATCCAGCGGCGCCATGGCGCCGGCCAGCCGGCTGAGCAGGTTAGCCCTGGCAGCTGAGTCCACCCGGGCACGGACCCGGCGGTCAAAGGCCACGAAGTCCACCCGGTCACCGCCGCCCTGCGCCAGCATGCCCAGCAGCAGGGCTGCCTCAATCCCGGTGTCCAGCCGCGGTTCGTCCAGGATCCGGGCAGCGGCGGTGCGGGAGGTGTCCAGTGCGAGGATCACCCGGCGGTCCCGCTCCGGCCGCCAGGTGCGCACCACGGTGTCCCGGCGCCGCGCCGTTGCCCGCCAGTCGATGGAACGGACGTCGTCCCCGCGGACGTAGTCCCGCAGGGAGTCGAACTCGGTGCCCGCGCCGCGCAGCTGCACTGAGGCGTTGCCGTCGAGTTCACGCAGCCGGCGCAGCTTCTCCGGCAGATGGCGCTTTGACCGGAACGGCGGCAGGATGCGCAACACCCCGGGGTAGGCGAGAGTGCGCTGCCTGGCAGCCAGGCCCAGCGGACCGAAGGAACGGATGGTGACCGAGGCAGTACGCAGGTCCCCGCGGCGTTCCGGATGCAGCGTGCCGGCCGCCCGGCGAGCTTCCCCCGCGGGGACCGTGACACGGCGCTGCACGTGCTGCTGTCCCGCGCTGGGCTGCCAGGCGTCCCGAAGCACGGCATGCAGGGTGCGGTTCGAATCGTTGCGGACCACCAGCGCTGCAGGCACTTCCTCATCCAGCCGCGCGCTTTCCGGCATCACACGTTCCAGCCGGGTCTTCAGCGGCGATGCCGCAAGGGCGAGGTCCAGCCCGGCGGCCGCGGCCAGCAGTCCCAGCCAGGCCAGGATGGTTGCCGTGCCGGGGAACAGGACGACGGCGGCTGCCCCCAGCGCGCCGAGGATGACCAGGCGGTGCGAGATGGCCATCGGCTAGCGCGGAACCGGAACGGTCGCCAGGATGCTGCCCAGCACATCGTCCACGCTGACTCCGTCCATCTGGGCCTCGGGCCGCAGGGCCACGCGGTGCCGCAGCGCCGGAAGCGTCAGCGCCTTCACGTCGTCAGGGGTGATGAACGTGCGCCCGGACAGCCACGCCCAGGCCCGCGCCGTGTTCAGCAGGGCGGTGGCACCGCGCGGGGACACTCCCAGCTGGAACGACGGCGCCGAGCGGGTCGCGCGGACCAGATCGACGATGTAGCCCAGCACCTCCGGGGAGGCATCTACCCGGGCCACTGCTTCGCGTGCGGCGTGCAGATCCGCCTCGCCGGCCACCGGCTGCACCCCTGCCGCAGCGAGGTCGCGCGGATCGAAACCGCTGCCATGGCGGCGGATCACCTCGATCTCATCCTCCCTGGAAGGCAGGTCGAGGGTCATCTTGAGGAGGAAACGGTCCAGCTGTGCTTCCGGCAGGGGATAGGTGCCCTCGTACTCCACCGGGTTCTGCGTTGCGGCGACGAGGAACGGGTCGGGCAGCTTCCGGGAGACGCCGTCCACGGTGACCTGGCGTTCCTCCATGGCCTCCAGCAGGGATGCCTGCGTCTTGGGGGGAGTGCGGTTGATTTCATCCGCCAGCAGGATGTTGGTGAAGACCGGTCCCTCCCGAAAACTGAACTCAGACGTTCGTCCGTCATAGATCAGCGAACCGGTCACGTCGCCGGGCATGAGGTCCGGGGTGAACTGCACGCGCTTGGTGTCCAGGGACAGGGCAGCCGCGAGGGTGCGCACCAGAAGCGTTTTCGCCACACCCGGAACACCCTCCAGCAGCACATGGCCGCGGGCCAGAAGGGCAATGATCAGTCCCGTGACGGCGGCGTCCTGGCCAACCACTGCCTTGGCGACTTCGGCGCGGACGCTGTGGAGGGCGCGGCGCGCGTTTTCGCCCGCTTCTCCGGGACTGGGTTGGATGCTGCCCGCCGGGCCGGAAACCGACGGGGAGTGCTGGGTCATGGTTCGGTTATCTCTTCCTCTAGGTGCAGCAGTTCCTGGGACCAGGCCACCAGGTCGCTGTCGTTTGCGGGTACGCTCCGGTTGAGCAGGGAATCGACGTCCGCTTCGGAACGTCCGGTGCTTCGGGCGGCGGCCTGCACTACCTCGGCAGCGGTGCTTCCAGGGCCCAGCCGGAGCCGGGAGGCCAGCCGTACCATCGTGGCCGCCCGCAGGTTGGCAGCGGCGCGGTCAAGCGCCCGGCTGTCCTGGTAAAGGCGTGCCCGGCCGTCGGCCGTTTCGGCGGCCCGGACCACAACGGGCATGGGCTCCATGGCCAGCGGGCCCAGTCGCCGGCCCCGCCGGAAGGCGGCCAGGGCAGCGACCACCACGGTCCACACGAGCAGGGGATTGACCCACCCGGGCAGGAGGCTGAAGGGATTCACGGGTGCATCCGCGGGCAGGATGTCCCCGGGTACCGGCAGGTACCAGACCAGCGTGTCGGTGCTGCCCAGCGTCCAGAGAGCCAGGGCCGCGTTCCCGTTCTCTGCCACGGACCCGTTGGCGAGCAGGCCGCTGTAGCCCAGCACGGCTGCCGAACCGTCTTCTGCAGCCGCGTAGAGGCCTGCAGCGGGTTCGCTGCTTCCGGTGACAGGGAAGCAGGTGACGGGACCGCGGTAGGCCAGGCCTCCGGCGCTCACCGACCGGGCAGCTTCAGCACCGGGGTCCGTGCAGTCCGGCCGGGCAACCACACCGGCGTCCATGAGCGCTCCGGGGACCAGGCCTGCCTGAGAGATATCCGGGGCGAGCACCTGCAGCTGGGCGAAGGTCGGTTCCACCAGGACCTTTTTGGCTGCTGCGGCTCCCAGTTCACGGAGCTGGGAGCGGGCCAGATACTCGTTTGGATCGAAGAACAGCAGGGCTGCGTCCTGGCTTTGCAAAGCGGCGACGGCGCTCTCATAGTCCTCGGCCTGCACCACTTCCACCCCCTGTTCCTGGAGCACCCGGACTACGGCCTGCGCACCTTCCGGAGCCGCGTTGGCCGCTGAAAGCGCAGTGCGGTCAGTGTTGGATGAGGTCAGGAGCGTGAGCACCACCCCGCCCGCCAGCAGGAGGGAAAGGAAGATCCAGAGCCGCCATGCACGCAGCCTGGACCGCAGGGCGGACATGCCCGAGGAGACAGGAACCTGCCTTGCAGCGGGCGCCGCTGCACTCATTTGGGAACCGCCAGGACAGGCGCGGCGGAGGCACCGGCGGGTGCCGGCTGGGAAGCGGCCAGCTCACTGTCCAGGTCCGCCGCACGCCGGGCGTCGGATTCTCCGGCCCTGCCGCCGCCGTACCGGACTTCATCAAAGCGCCGGCTCAGCCAGCGGATTTCCTGTGCCGCTGCGGGGAAAACCGCAGACAGCGCCGTTCCGGCTTCCTGGGCGGTACGCCCGGCCTGCGGGTGCAGAATGACCCTCTCTTCGGCGGAGCGCAGGATTGCTCGCAGCCGTTCAGCCAGGGCAGTATCCCAGTTCCCGGCCTGTGCTGCCTGCTCCGCCAGCGCACGGTGGGCGGCAGCGTCCTGCTCCGCGGCGGTTTCGTCGAAGAGACCGGCGGGCTTTTTCCTGGCATTCAGGCGCGGCCTGACCACCAGGACGGCAAGGGCCAGCAAGACCAGCGCCCCCAGGGCCAGCAGCAGGATCCCGGCCGGTGCCCCTACTCCCTGGATGCCGGAAAGGAGCTCCTCCAGAAACTCAAGAACCTTGGCGAGAGCGCGTTCGAGCAGCCCCGGCTGCGCCTGTTGGTATTCGGCCTTTGTAAGCTCATTCTCAAGCCAGCTCCGGGCCTGGTCGGCGTCGGGTTCCACCGGCACCTCGGCGGACGGCATCAGACGGAATATCGCTCCTATGCTCATGGATCCCTAGGCGGAACCGTTATATGGGCCCTGCGGCCACGAGCCGGAGGCGGCCGGGGGCAGGTTCCGGCCCGGTACGAACTCCGGCCCGGCAGCCGCGGCAATTTCCTGGTCTTTCATCAGGGCCACGTCAAAGCCCTCGCGGCGCATCCGCAGGTCGATGTAGAGCAGTGAGGTGACTGCAGCCTGGAAGGCATACCCGATGGCGCCGAAGAACGCGGAGACCGCCGTGGTCAGGATCAGGACGGGCAGGACCGCTGAGAGGTCGTCAGCTGCCGCGTCGGCGGTGCCGAAGGACGCGAACAGGGTTATCAGCATGGTGATCGGGGTGCTGATGACCGAAACGATGATTGAAACGATGACGCTGGTCAGCAGCAGGATGCCGAAGGTACGCCACCAGTTGCGCCGGGTGAGGACCCAGGAACGGGAAATGGCGGCAAAGACTCCCTGCGGTTCAGCTACCAGCGCGGCCGGGGCCAGGGAAAGCTTCACGGACAGCCACGCAAACACGGCAATCACTGCCAGGACTCCGACGACGGTCAGGAACACACCCAGGGGGCCAAGGAACTCAATGACCAGGATGACCAGGAAGCCAAAAACAACGAGGCCGACGGCGGCGGCCGCGAAGAGCAGCAGGCCCAGACCTGCCAGGCGCAGCCCGGAGCCCTTGGCGAGGCGCCAGGTCTGGCCGAAACCGGTCTTCAGGTTCAGGATGGCCCGGGCCACCGGAATGACCAGCAGCCCCTGCATCAGCAGGATGCCAATGGCAGAGACGACCGTCAGGGCCGTTCCCCCGGTGAGCGCCGTGGTGCCCAGTGACAGTGCCTGCTCATCCGTCAGCTCCGATTCGAACCCAATCTCGCTGATGGGTGCCAGCAGCGACTGGCCGAAGATCACGGTGAGCACCGAGATGACAGCCTGGATGAGGACCGCGATGCCGAAGGTGGCTGCCGGGTTTCGGCGGCAGGCCTGGAACGCGCCGTCCAGGATCTCTCCCAGTCCGAGGGGCCGCAGCGGAATCACGCCGGGCTTCGGAGGCGCGCTGTACGCACCGGGCGGGTAGGGTCCCTGCGGGTAGGCGCCCTGGGCTCCGGAGGCATACGGTCCGGAAGCGTAAGGATTCGACCATCCCTGCGGCGCGGGCTGGCCGTATGGGGGAGGGGACTGGTCGGGCGGCTGCTGGCCCCACTGCGGGGCCTGGCCCCAGGGGGCCTGTGGAGGTGAGGGCTCGGGCCCGGAGCCAGGGCGGGGCGCGCCGCCGGATTCGGGTTCGTTGTGATTGTCCTGACTCATCCTTGCGGCCCGCCTTTTTGGGTCATGGTCTCATTTGTCCTAGTCCGACTATAGTTTCTGGACGCACTGACGGGGAGCCGGCGGGCCGGGGCAAAAATATGCCGTAAGGGATGATAGGGATAACATGGGCTACTCCGGCATGCCTCGTTCCAGGCTGGCAGTGCCGTATGTCCGGTAAGAGCCCAGAGAAAATGGCTACGGATTCCGAGCAGTCCGGGGCGTCGAAAGCCCTGCGGGCGGGAAGTAACGGGGAACAGAAAAGCATGAAGGCACGGATACTGGTCGTAGACGACGACGAAGCGCTGGCCGAAATGATCGGCATTGTGCTCCGCAACGACGGGTTCGACCCCGTTTTCTGTGCCGACGGTGCGCAGGCGCTGGAAGTTTTCCGCAGCTCCAAGCCGGACCTGGTCCTGCTGGATTTGATGCTTCCCGGAATGGACGGCATTGAAGTATGCCGCCAGATCCGTTCCGAGTCCGATCTGCCGATCGTGATGCTGACAGCCAAGTCCGACACCGCCGACGTCGTCCGCGGACTGGAATCCGGTGCCGACGATTACGTGCCCAAGCCGTTCAAACCTGCCGAGCTGGTGGCGCGGGTCCGCGCCCGGCTGCGCCCGGTGGATTCCAAAGCACCGGAGACCCTGTCCATCGGGGAGATTTCCATTGACGTTGCCGGACACTCTGTTTCCCGCGGCAGCGAACGCATCGCCCTGACGCCCCTGGAGTTCGACCTCCTGGTGGCCCTTGCCCGCAAGCCGTGGCAGGTGTTCACCCGCGAAATGCTGCTGGAACAGGTATGGGGCTACCGGCACGCGGCTGACACCCGTCTGGTGAACGTGCACGTCCAGCGCCTGCGCTCGAAGATCGAGCGCGATCCTGAAGCGCCTGAAATTGTCCTGACGGTCCGCGGTGTCGGTTACAAAGCCGGTCAAAACTAGCTCCGAGCCCTTCGCCGGTGCGGAGGGCAGCGGTGCGCCGGAGGGGTCAAAGGCGCGGGCCAGGGCGCGGTTTTCCCGGGCCGGTGCTTCCCTGCGGCGGGTGGCCGCGCGGGTTCACCGCGCCACCGTCGCCAAGATCGCCGTCCGCTGGCGGCGCTCCCTGCAGTTTAAGACCGTGCTTGCCACCCTGCTGCTGGTCATTCTGGCTGCCGGCGGCATTGGCGCCTTTCTCTCGAACCAGATCGCCGGGGCACTGTACGAGGAACGCCTGACCCAGTTCCGGGCAGAGGCCACCGCCGGCCTCAGCAGCGTCAAGGAGAACTTCCGGACCACCGCTGCTGCGGACCGCGAGGGAACCGAGCGGCTGGTCTCCAACACCCTTTCCCTGCTGGAAGGCCGTGGTGCCGAGACACCCCGCCGGTACCTCCTGACCCCGCTCCCAGACCAGGAAAACCTGTACGTTTCCCCGCTGGGCGACGGCATCACCGCCAGCGGCATTCCCGAGCCGCTGAGCGCGGCCGTGGAGGCGCTGGATCCCGACGGCGAAGACATAGTCCACTGGTCCGCCCTGGCACTCGCCCACGGTGAGCCGGGCCTCGCTTTCGGAACCAAGGTAACGCTGCCTCCGGACCGGTCAGAGTATGCGCTGTACCTGATCTATGACCTGGACACCATGCAGCAGACCCTGGATGACATCCACCGCATCCTGTGGATCGCGGGCGGGCTGCTCCTGGCGATCATCGGAACCATTGCCTGGGTGGTGACCAAAGCCGGCGTTGGCGCGGTCAGCGCCGCCGCCTCGGTGTCGGAGAAGCTCGCTGCGGGCGAACTCCAGGAACGCATGGAGGTCAAGGGCGAAGATGAGGTGGCCCGCCTGGCTGCATCCTTCAACCACATGGCCGCCACCCTGCAGGACCAGATCACGCAGCTGGCGCAGCTCTCCCGGATGCAGCAGGGGTTCGTCTCCGATGTCTCCCACGAACTGCGCACCCCGCTCACTACGGTGCGCATGGCAGCTGAAGTGCTTTACGACGCCCGTGAGGGCTTCGATCCCGTGTCCAAGCGGTCCACGGAACTGCTCTACCACCAGGTTGAGCGCTTCCAGGCGCTGCTGGCGGACCTGCTGGAGATCAGCCGCTTCGATGCCGGTGCAGCTGAACCCGATCTTGAGGCGGCCGATATCCTCGGCATCGTGCGTGATGTGGTGGAGGCCACCGAGCCGCTGGCTTTGAACAACGGATCCCAGGTTCGGATCGTTTGCCGCGAAGAACGCGTAGTGGTGGACGCCGATCCGCGCAGGATCGAACGGATTGTCCGCAACCTCGTAGTCAACGCGCTGGAACACGGAGAAGGAAAACCTGTTGAGATCGCCGTGGCCACGAATGCCGACGCCGTGGGCGTGGCTGTGCGGGACTACGGGATCGGCATGAGCGAAGCCGACGCTGCGCGGGTTTTCGACCGTTTCTGGCGGGCCGATCCTGCCCGGGCACGGACCACGGGCGGCAGCGGGCTGGGGCTGGCGATCGCCGCAGAGGATGCACGCCTGCACGGCGGCTGGCTTGAAGCGTGGGGCAGCCCCGGCAACGGAGCCTGCTTCCGGCTGACACTGCCGCGGCGGCACGGGGAGAGTTTCGCCGCTTCCCCCGTTCCGCTCTCGCCGCAGGACACTGCGCTGCCGTCTCCGCCGCGGGCGCTGACGGCCCTGGAACCAGGAGGGAAAGATGCGTAGGAACCGCAGGCTCCCGGTTTTCGCCGCTGCCTTCATCACCGCCGTCGTGTTCCTCTCGGGCTGTTCGTCCATACCCACCGTGGGGCCCGTCGGCACCGCCACAGCGAGCGCGGGCGGCAGCGCACTCACCAACCAGCTCAGCTACAACCCCCCGGGGCCGGCTGAGGATGCCGGCCCGCAGGACATCATCGAAGGTTTCATTACCGCCGGTGTGGGCGCCGCGGAGGACTACACCGCGGCGCGGGAGTTCCTAACAGCAGAGCTGGCCGCATCCTGGGTTCCGAATGAGCGGGTGGTCATTTACGGTGCGGACCCGAACGTTGTCCCGCTGCCGGAGCCGAACGCCTTCCAGATCCAGCTGGAAGTGGTTGCCTCGGTGAACGCGAAGGGCATCCGCACGGAGTCCGCTCCCGGCTCTACGGAGACCATCCAGGTGCGTCTGGCAGAGCAGGACGGGCAGTGGCGGATCAGCGGCATCCCGAACGGCGTCATGATCTCCGATGTCACGTTCCCGCTGGTGTTCCGGGCACATAACCTCTACTTCTACTCCAGCACATACCGCTACTGGGTTCCGGACACCCGCTGGTTTGTCCAGCGTTCGGGCATGGCAGCTTCCGTGGTCAACGCGTTGCTGGCAGGGCCGGCTCCCTACCTCGAAGGGGCCGTGACGAGCGCCTTCCCCGTGGAGACGAAACTGGCCCGGGACGCAGTTCCGGTGGTCTCCGGCGTGGCCGCCGTGGATTTCTCCGCCGAAGTGCTTGAGGACTCAACCGACCTCGCCCGGCAGCAGATGAAGATGCAGCTGGAACAGAACCTGCGCCAGCTCACCAACGTCAACTCCGTTGAGATGACGGTAAACCAGCGCGAGGTGGACCTGGGGCCGCCCAGCAGCGAGCTCATCCCTGTGGAACACGATCCGCGGGTGGGCAACACCCAGGTGGGTGTGCTGGGCAAGGACATCGTCTTCTTCCGGGACCGGCAGTCACAGTCCATCGAGAACCTCCCCGACGTTTCGGAATACGAGCCGCGGGAGCCGGCCGTTTCAGTTGGCGAGCTGGACACCATCGCGTTCCTCTCCGGGGACCGGGGGACCCTTCTGGTCACCGGGCCGGACAAGGATGTTGCCCAGGTGGCCACCGGAAGCGGGCTCGCCGGCCCCAGCATTGATCCGGAAGGGTGGATCTGGTCTGCCGCCACCCGGGGCGGGGGCAGCCGGCTGATCGCCGTCGGTCCCAACCTGGCCGCATCTAGCCAGGCTGGACTCACGCCGTCGTGGCTTGCGGACATGAGCGTGCGGGAGCTCCGGATCTCGCGTGACGGTGCCCGGGCGCTGCTGGTGGTGGAACAGGACGGTGCTTCCCGTGTCCTGCTCGCCGGCGTCGTCCGTTCATCTGACGGCGCGCCGCAAACCCTCACAAGCCCGGTGGAACTCTGGACGGATGAACCGGTTACGACGGCGGTATGGGTTGGCGAAACGAAAATCGCGGCGCTGCAGCGCGGCCAGGACGATTCCCTGACTCCGGTGATCCTCGACCCTGCGGAAGACAACCAGGAACTCGCCGGCTGGGACGGCAGCTACAGTCTCAGCGGCGGCGACGGGCCCGAGGACCTGTTCCTGCAAACCTCGGAGGCGGTCTACAAGAAGCTGGGCAACGGGTGGATCCGGGAGATTGACGGAATCCGCGACCCGGCGTTCCCGGGCTAGTTCCGCCCTGCCCCCGTAAGCCTCCACAGGAACCGGATGGCGCCCTGTCGCCTGGATACTGTCCCCAGGCATGGGAGGCGGGACGGGGGGACGGTCCCTGAACCGGAACACTGAGGCAATGGACGAGAGCTTCGGACGTGCCCTCGAGGGCTGGCTGGCAGCGCCCGGGACGGCGGCCGTCCTGGCGGCCTGCCGGGAACTGCGTTCAGTCCTCCTGCCCGCAGAGTGCGTGGTGTGCGGCGCGCCGGACGAATCCCTCTGCGCCGGATGCGCGCCGGCGGTGCGCCAAGCCACGCTCCGCCCGTTCAACGCTTCGGCCGGGGCTGCCCTGCTGCCGCTTGCCGAACCCCGCACCGGAACTGTGTCCCGTGAGCCGGACCCGGATGACGGGGATCTGCTGGCAGTCATTGCAGCCGGACGGTACGCGGGCGGACTTTCCAGGGTTCTGCTTGCCTGCAAGAACCACGGCCACACCGATTTGGCCGGGATCCTGGCCGAAGCCATGGCACGGTCCCTGCACGAGGCAAAACGGTCTGCCGGAGTGCACGGGAAGCTGGCGGTTGTCCCCGTACCAGGCAGTTTCCGCAGCAGGACACGCCGAGGATACGACCCGCTCCAGCTGATTCTGACGAAAGCGGAACGCCGGGGGCTGCTGCCGGCGGGCACCGGAATCGCCCGGGTACTGGCGTACCGTCCCCAGGCGGAAGCTGCCGCTGCACTGGCCCTGGGCAGAAGGACGCAGAAGGGACTGGGCGCAGGGGCCCGCCGGCGAAACGTCCACGGCACAATGACCGCCGGAGGGCCGCGGACTCTTCGCGGGATGAAGGTCATTGTCACGGACGATGTCCTGACCACGGGAGCAACCCTGGCCGAAGCCGTGCGTGCCCTGCGTGCTGCCGGCGCCCAGGTGCTTTCGGCGGCGGTAATCGCAGCTGTGCGGGCACCGGCTCCGGTACCGGAAACCGGTACGGTACCGGTGCCCCGGTCCGCCGGCGGGAGCGCAGAGGTGAACCGGCCGGCCAAACAGCGGCCAAGGTCAGAAGGTGAATAAAGCTTCCGGGTGAACTAACGTGTTGAGTATGGACTGCTTCAAGAAACGGAGCAGTCCTGCGGCAACGGTCGCGAAGGAAACTGGCAGCGGCCGTTGTTGTGTCACCGAAGAATATTGGAGGGCACCATGGAATTCATGATCAGCGGCCGCAACGTTGCAGTATCCGATCGGTTCCGTCAGTACGCCGCCGAAAAGATCGGCAAGGTCGAGAACCTCGGAGACAAGGTGCAGCGGGTAGATGCCCGGGTCACCAAGCACGAGAACGTCCGTGAAGCCGACAGCTCCCTCACCGTGGAATTGACTGTCCTGGGCCGGGGACCGGTGGTCCGCGCCGAGGCATCTTCTGC